>JAGGXI010000048.1 GCA_021163155.1 Candidatus Aerophobota bacterium | reverse complement strand
TTAGAGGATTAGAGGGAAAAAACAGTGAGACGTAAAACGTAAAAGGTGAGACGTAAAAAGCAAAAAAGAGGATTAGAGGATTAGAGGATTAGAGAGAAAGAGATACCGGTAGCCGCAGGCTTTAGCCTGCGTAAAAGAAGGATTAAAGGACAAAAAGAAGGATTAAAGGATTAGAGGATTAGAGGGAAAAAACAGTGAGACGTAAAACGTAAAAGGTGAGACGTAAAAAGCAAAAAAGAGGATTAGAGGATTAGAGGATTAGAGAGAAAGAGATACCGGTAGCCGCAACCTTCAGGTTGCGTAAATAAACGCAGGCTAAAGCCTGCGGCTACCAACTGTTAGAAGATTAGAGCAAAAACAAGAAAGTTTCAGAAAATATCGCCGTATAACTCGGTGGTAGCTTATGTTTGTCGACGAAGTGGTGACTTTAACCACCGTAGAATTTGTAGGAGGAAAAAAATTTGCGTAGAGAATGTAATGTAGCTGTAGTAGGAGCTACGGGAGCAGTAGGAAAAGAAATGCTAAAAATTCTGGAAGAAAGAGATTTTCCTATAAGAAACATTAGAGCTATAGCTTCAGAAAGGTCCGAGGGAAAAACTTTGAAATTTGCTGGCGAGAAAATAAAGGTAGAAAAATTGGATTCCTCTTCTTTTAAAGGAATAGAAATAGCTTTGTTTTCAGCAGGAGCATCTATATCAAGAGAATTTTCTCCTAAAATGGTAAAGGCAGGAGCAGTGGTGGTTGATAATTCAAAAGCTTTTAGAATGGAGGAAGGGGTACCCTTAGTAGTCCCTGAGGTAAACCCTCAAGCTGCGAAAAGTCATAAAGGCATCATCGCCAATCCTAACTGTTCTACTATTCAATTAGTAGTAGCTATAAATCCGATTCATAAATTTGCTCATATTAATCGCCTTAATGTCTCTACTTATCAGGCAGTTTCAGGAACAGGAAAAGAAGCAATTGAGGAGTTAAAAAAACAGACGGAACAATGGATAGAAGGAGATGAGATTATACGAGAAGTCTATCCACATCAGATAGCATTTAATCTTCTTCCTCATATAGGTAATTTTTTGCCTAATGGTTATACTGAAGAAGAGATGAAATTAGTTAATGAAACCAGAAAAATTATTGAGGATGAGAATATCGCTGTAACAGCAACTTGTGTTCGAGTGCCTGTTTTTATTTCTCATTCCGAGGCGGTAAATTTACAGACAGAGAAAAAAATAACTCCTGCTCAAGTGAAAAGTATTCTCATGAATGCTCCTGGCGTCATTCTTCAGGATAAACCTGAAGAAAACATTTACCCTCTTCCTCTTGAAACAGCGGGAAAAGATGAAGTTTTTGTAGGAAGAATAAGAGAAGATTTCTCCACGGATAAGGGGATTAATTTATGGATTGCAGCAGACAATCTCCGTAAGGGAGCAGCCTTAAACACTATTCAGATTGCTGAACTACTAATTAAGGAGAATCTTATATAATGGAGAAAGAAAAACTGATGAGGTTAGCTCTAAAACTGGCTAAAAAGGGTGAAGGTAAAGTATCCCCAAATCCAATGGTAGGAGCAATAATTACCAAAGACGGAAAGATAATTGCTCAAGGTTATCATCACTATTTTGGGGGACCTCACGCAGAAATAGATGCTCTTAAAAAAGCAAAAGATAAAGCAAAAGGAAGTACTCTTTATGTTACTTTAGAGCCTTGTTCTACTTATGGGA
This sequence comes from Candidatus Aerophobota bacterium, assembly GCA_021163155.1. Lineage (GTDB taxonomy): Bacteria > Aerophobota > Aerophobia > Aerophobales > JAGGXI01 > JAGGXI01. The sequence continues at coordinate 9,019 of JAGGXI010000048.1, read as the reverse complement.
AAACCCCTCCCTGTACAAAAGAGATAATAAAAAGAAAGATTAAAAAGGTTATAATTGCTACTCTTGATCCTAACCCCATAAACTCAGGCAAGGGGGTTCAAGAACTACAAAGAGGGAGAATAGAAATAGAAACAGGAATTTGCGAAGAAGAAGCTAAAAAAGTAAATGAAGCTTTTTTTAAATTTATGAAAAAAAGGATACCCTTTGTAACCGTAAAAGCAGCCTCGAGTTTAGATGGGAAAATTGCCACTTCCAGCGGAGAATCAAAATGGATAACCGGTGAAAAATCACGTAAATTTTCCCACCATCTGCGAGATACAATGGATGCTATTCTGGTAGGTATAAATACAGTAATCAAAGATGACCCCTCCTTGCTTGCCCCTTCTAAAAATAATATTGCCCGTATTATATTAGATAGTAGACTGAGAATCCCTCTAAAAGCACAGGTATTGAAAAACCAGGATAGGGGAGATACCTTTATTTTTACTACTTCACAGAGAGACGAAAAAAAATTGAAAGAATTAAAGAGTAGAGGAATAAAAATAGCCATAGTTAAAGAGAATGAAAATAAAGTAGATGTAAATGAAGTAGTAAAAGAATTAGGAAAATTAGAAATAATTAATCTTTTAGTAGAAGGTGGGGGAGAGGTAATAGGGTCTTTCTTTGAAAAAAAATTAGTAGATAAAATCTATCTTTTTCTTGCTCCTCGGATAGTAGGGGGAAAAAATTCTATTACCTGGGTTGAAGGAAAAGGAGTCAAATTCTTAAAAGAGACTTCTTATATAAAAATAGATTCTTTAAAAAAGATAGAAAATGATCTTCTTTTAAAAGGATATGTAAAAGAAAACTCATCTTTTTGAGTGGGGTCAGGTCTTCAAACTTCACACAAGTTAATCCAACTTTATAGAGTGTTTTGTGTGAAGTTTGAAGACCTGACCCCACTGTTCACTGACTCACAAAATAGTGATTAAGATTTTGCAAACTATCATTGTCAATCCTGCTGTCATGGGAAGAGTAAAAAGCCAGGAAAAAACTATATTTCTAATTACTCTCAAATTAAGAGCTTCAACTCCTCGAGCCATACCTATTCCTATAACTGCTCCTACAATGACATGCGTAGTAGAAACGGGCATACCAAGACGAGAACAGACCAAAACTACACTTGCGGCACTAAACTCAGCAACAAAACCACGGGTTGGTGTAACTTCAGTTATTTTTTTACCAATAGTCTCCATAACTCGATAGCCCCAAATGGATATCCCTACTGCTAATCCTAACCCCCCAAAAGCAAGAATCCATGAAGGCAAGCAAACTTGTCTAGATACCTCATGGTTTTTTAACACCGAAATTATAGCGGCTACCGGACCTACTGCATTAGCTACATCATTGCTTCCCAGTGCAAATGCTACATAGGAAGCACTTAATACTTGCAGAATCTTTGAGAAATTTTCTACTTTCTCATATTCATCATTTTTATTTAAGGAATATCCCTTTAAAAAAAAGTGAACCACCACTCCTCCTATAATAGCTATTCCTAAAGATATTCCTATTGAGTAAAATAAAGTAAAATTATTTGATAATCTCTTAAAACATCCTCCAATAAAAGATACACTAAGAATAAACAAAACTGTGCTCATTAGAAAAGGACCATCTTTCTTTAATGATTTTAGAGGGCTGGAGACATCGAGGATTCTCTTTTTTACCACAACAAATAATGAATAAGAGACAAAAGCACCAATTATCGGTGAAAAAACCCAGCTTAAAACAATATTTACTACTACTCCCCAATTTATCCCTCCTACCCCTACCCCTCCTATTAAACCAAAACCGATTAAAGCTCCTACAACAGAATGAGTGGTAGAGACAGGGAGTCTTAAATAAGTGGCTATAGTAACCCAGATACTTGAGCCCAATAAAACAGCAATCATTCCATAGATAAAAAAACTCTGTCTATCAACAAAATAAGTAGAGTCAATCACTCCTTTGCTGATAGTTTCCGTAACATAAGAACCTAACAGCAATGCCCCAGAAAAGCTAAATATCGCTGCAAGGATTATTGCTTTCCTTAAACTTAAAGAGCGGGCACCCACTGATGTACCCATAGCATTAGCTACATCATTTGCTCCAATATTTATAGCCATACACAATCCAACCGCTATTGCCATAATGAATAAAGGATTTTTAAGCATTCATTTATCTTTTATCTTTAGGAAAATTTCTTTTAATAAACTCTATCGAGCAATTATACATCTTAGTTGACTTCCTGTATTTTGGGCATGATCAGCTACAGATCCCAATTCTTTCATTATTTTCATTAAAAGGAGAATAGAGACAGGATCTATTTTCTTTTCAAGGAGAAATAAATCTTTAGCTGCTTTTTGTTGGATAACATCAGATTCAAATTCTTTCTTATCAATATTTTGAATTAAACTGGAAATCTTTTCTTCCTCTTTTTTTGCAAAAGAACTTTGAGATAAAAGTTTTATATTAGAAGTAGTTCTTTTAAGAGAATCCACAGTTTCAAGCACTTTATTTACTAACTCTGCAAGGTCTTCTTTTAGCCCTGATGGAACTTTTGTTTCTCGCATTTCTATTAATTTGGCTACATCTTCAGCAGAATCAGCAATAGCATCTTCCTCATGTAAAAATCGCAAGATGTCAGCCCTATTTATAGACATAAATAAATGATAAGGTAGATGTTCTCTAATATTCTTCTTTATTATATCTGCCTTATGCTCTAAATTAGAAATTGCCTTTACTTGCTCATCAATCAATTTCCTATCCCCAGTAATAAAAGATTCTATAAGAGGCTTTAATAAATCAGAACATTCCTTTACCTTTATCATATGATTGTGTAAGGCTTCAAAGGGAGATTTATGAAATAACTTAGCGATAACATTTCTCATTTTTTTTCACCTCCTATTTCTTTTAATATTTTTTTAGTTGCTATTATGGGATCAGATGAGGCAAGAATAGAGCGTCCTATTACTAAGAAATCAGCTCCTTTAATTATTGCTTCCCGAGGGCCCATTACTCTCTTTTGCTCATTTTTTTCTTCTCCAAAAGGCCTTATCCCTGGAACAACTAAAAGAAAATCTTTCTTCATTATCTTGCGTAAATCCTCAACTTCCAGAGGAGAAGAGACAACTCCATCTAAACCAGATTTCTTAGCTAAATTAGCCAGGTGAATAACCTCTTCATTTACTTTCTTTCCTATTCCCAATTCTTCCTTTATAATTTGGGAAGTCAAAGAAGTTAAAAGAGTAACCCCGATTACCTTAATTTTTTCATTCTCTCTTTTTGCACCTTTTACTGCTGCTTTCATCATCTCTGACCCACCTAAGGTATGAATAGTAAGCATATCTACCCCCATTGCTGCAACTCTCTGAGCAGCTCTCTCTACAACTGAGGGAATGTCATAAAATTTTGCATCGTAAAAAACTTTGCCTCCTCTCTTTTGAATAAATTCTATAATAGAGGGTCCATATTTAGTAAATAAACGATAGCCTACTTTAAACATTGCTACAAAGCCATTTAAACTATCTACTAAATTTTCTACTTCCTTTTGAGTATCTACATCCAAAGCTAAAATTAACCTCTTTTTATTGCTTAAAAAAGTCATTTTCCTCTCCTCAAATCGTATGGGGTCAGGTCTTCAAACTTCACATAAGTTAATCCAACTTTATAAAATGTTTTGTGGAGACCTCTGAAAAACCTCCAGAGGCCTTAATCTGTATAATTTCGATTTTTATCTGCGAAATCAGAAATTTTTGACTTTTTCAAAAATCTCTTTGTGTGAAGTTTGAAGACCTGACCCCATTCCAATCTATTTCTCTTGCATCAAAAACAGGGCCATCCTTACATACACGCAGATAGCCATTTCTCCCTTTTACTACACATCCTAAGCAAGCTCCTATTCCACAACCCATTTTTTGCTCCAAAGACAATTGGCAAGGAAACCCATATTTATAACTGAGATTAGCTATCTTCTTTAACATAAGAAGAGGGCCGCAAGCATAGACATCCACAGAAGATAAAAATTTCGGGATAAGAAATAAACTTGCAAAAAAATCGGTAGCTTTTCCTTTGAAGCCTTTACTTCCATCATCGGTAGCTATTTTTACCTCTACCATTAGAGCTTTAAATGCTTCTTCCTCTAAAATTTTCTTCTCATTTTCTGCCCCAATGATAATCAGAGGCAAAGGAATAAAGTTCTTCTCTTTTTGTTTTTTCTCTAAAATTTTCATTAACTTGCTTGCTAAAAAGTAAAGAGGAGCTATTCCTATTCCTCCTGCTACTAATACAACCCTTCTTACCAAAGAAGAGTTTATCTTGAATCCTCTTCCTAAAGGCCCTAAAATATCTACTTTCTCCCCTATTCTCTTACTGGACAAAAGATGCGTTCCCTTACCTACCACCTTATAAAGAATCTCTATCTTTCCCTTATCGGCTTTGTAAATACTAAATGGACGTCTCATCAAAGGATTATATCCCTCGGTGCATCTAATATGTACAAATTGCCCTGGATATGATTCTTGAGCAACCTCAGGGGCATGTAAACTTATTTTATAGCACTTCTCAATAACCTTTTGATTGTATAAAATTTTTGCTTTTATTTGATGCATTTAAGAACCTTTCATATTAAAGATCATTAAAATAAATTATATCAATTTTTTAGAAAAGTTCAAGAACATATTTGGGGTCAGGTCTTCAAACTTCACATAAGTTAATTCAACTTTACAAAATGTTTTGTGTGAAGTTTGAAGACCTGACCCCTTAAGTTGACATATGAAAAATTTACTTTAATATAATATAAGATGAAAATTAATAAACCTCATTAGATATTCACTATCTAATAGGTAGGACAAAGAAATGTTGTTAAAAGATTGAGAAAGAAAATTTTATTTGTAGTAGTAGCCATAGTAGGAATAATCAGCTTTTCTCTTCTTTTAAGCTACACAACAAAGAAAGAGAGACCTCCTTTAATAGAGAAAGTAGAAGATATCCCTCTTTTGCAAGCAAAAGGAATAAGGATATTAGGATGGAATAAAGAAGGAGAAAAGAGTTGGCGTTTGGAGGCTGATTTTGCGGAGCAGTTTACCAACAAGGTAATTTTAAATAAAGTAAAGATTGAATTTTTAAATAATGAACAACTCGCTTCAAGAGTAGAAGCAGATATAGCAATAATGGATAGCAGCACGTCTAATCTCTCGCTTAAAGATAATATCAAACTTGTATCTTATGTAGATAAAGCTGAACTTTCTACATCGAAATTAAATTGGATAGCTTCAGAAAAAAAGCTATATACTAAAGAAAAAGTCATTTTAAGAAGAGGAGATTTTGTGATGGAGGGGCAAGGGTTAACTGCTAATCCTGATTTAACCCGTGTAGAAATTAAGGAAGCTACTACATTTATTAAAGTTAAATAGGGAGCTAATAATGAAGAAATGGATATGTCTGGTAATAATGGGAGTAATTTTAATTAGTATTAGTGGAACCATTGGAGGAATAAGTGAAGCAGCAACCAATCAAAAAAATTTGGTGGTTACTTCCCTTCACCAAAAAATAGATTATGGAAAACAGATACTCATTTATGAGGGGGAGGTGAAAGCTTCCTGGGAAAATGTAATACTTAAAGCAGATAGAGTTGAAGTATATTTAACTAAAGAGCGTGATTTAAAAAAAGTCATAGCTGCAGGAGAGGTAGAAGTAAAACAATTAAGTGAAAAAAGAGAGGCTACTTGTGAATTGGTTACTTACACTGCTGAAGATGATAAACTCATTTTAGAAGAAAAAGTTCACTATTACGATGATTTAGGAAATGAACTTTTAGCTAAAAAGGTAATTATCTGGTTGAGTGAAAAAAAAATGGAAGCAGAAGGACTACCTGTAAAAGCAGCTTACTCCCTAGAAAAGGAAGAAAAAGTTGGCACTGAGAGTGGAAAAACTTACTAAAATTTATCAGAAAATTCCTGTAGTAAATGGAATTTCTCTTGAGGTAAAGAAAGGAAAAATCGTGGGTCTCTTAGGGCCCAATGGAGCAGGAAAAACTACTACTTTCTATATGATACTGGGATTAATTAAACCTAATGAAGGAAAAATTTTTTTAGAAGATGAGGAAATTACTCATCTTCCCACATATAAAAGAGCAAAAAGAGGAATTGCTTATCTTCCGCAGGAGTCTTCCGTTTTTCAAAAACTTACTGTTAAGGAAAATCTTTTAGCTATCCTGGAAACATTAAATCTTTCCCTCGGAGAACGAGAAGAAAGAGCAAACCTTTTACTCTCAGAATTAGGAATTTCTCATCTTAAAGGGAAAAAAGCTTATGTTCTTTCTGGGGGAGAACGTCGAAGGGCAGAAATAGCAAGAGCTTTGGTTACTACCCCTTCCTTTATCCTCCTTGATGAACCTTTTGCTGGTATAGACCCTATCACCATCTCTGACCTGCAGATAATTATCTCTGAATTAAAAAACAGAAACATAGGGATACTTATAACCGACCATAATGTCCGAGAGACTTTACAAATTACTGACTTTTCTTATATTATGCATCAAGGAGAGATACTTATTGCTGGCAAGCGTGATGAACTTACCCAAAGCGAAAAAGCAAGAAAAATCTTTTTAGGAAAAAATTTCAAATTGTAAGGGGAAAAGGATTGGAAATCTCTAAAATAGGGGTGGAAGCAATGATTTTTTTTATTATAACTTCTTCTTGCTCCTTTGCTTTCCAAAAAGAGACTCTTCAAGCTAAATTTCAAGCAAATCATCTTTACTGGGCTCAAAATCCTCCTTCTCTCGAGATGTCAGGGGAAGCAAAGCTAATATATGAAAACACAGAGATAAGAGCTGATAATATAAAATTAAATTTAGAAAATTTTGACCTTGTAGCTGAGGGGAAAGTAGACTTGCAAATAGGAAAAAATGAGGCAAAAGGAGAAAAACTCAAATATAATTTAAAAAATAGGTCGGGTGTAATCTTTTACCCGAGAGGAAGAGAAGAAAACGTCTTTTATAAAGCAAAGAAAGCCTATATATCTCCAGAACTTATAGAATTATTAGATGCAAGTTTTACTACATGCGACCTCTCTCCTCCTCACTATCAAATAAAGTCTAATAAAATTAAATTATATACAAAAAAAGAGATTATTGCAGAAAAAGTCACCTTTTATGTAGGGAAGATACCTCTTTTCTGGATACCTATCTTCGTAAGGAATTTCAAAAAGGAAAACAAATTAATCTTTCCCTCTATTGGATACAGTGACTTTGCTGGCTGGTATATGAGAAGCGGCTACTTTTTTTATGCCTCCCCAAAATTTCAGGGAACTTTTCATCTGGATTATAGAGAAAAAAAGGGATGGGCAGAGGGAATAGATACTTCCTATAAATTAAAGAGAGGAGAGGGAGAACTAAGAACCTATTTTACTAAAGAGACAGATTCCAAAGAAAAAAGGTGGAGATTAAAGTTAAGATATAAACACTCTTTTTCTAAATTCGCTTCTTTAAGAATTAGCTTAGATCGCTTAAGCGATAAGTATTTTTTAGAAGACTATTTTCCAGAAGAAGAAGAAGAAGACGATGAAATTCCTTCTTCCTTTATCTCTTTAAATTATCGGAAGAGCGATTATAATATTAACATTCTGTTTGAACCCGAGATAAATCCATTTGCTGAGGGGGATATAGAACGCGTCCCTCAGATTAAACTCAGTTTACCTTCTCAAAAAATAAAAGGACCTGATCTTAACTTTAAAAAAGGAGCAGAAATCACCAATTTCAAAAAAAGGAAAGATAATATTATCCGTACCGAATCTTTTCTTGAGCTCTCGCGTTCTTTTACTATTCTTAAACGCCTACGATTAGGAACACAAGCGGGATATCACTTATTCTGGTATAATAGTGAACAAGAAAAAAAAGGTTATCGAAGAATACCCTATCAAAAGTTGAGCTTATCCTATCAAATCCCTGGTGGCCGTAAAGAAAATTATACATATTTATTAGAACCTTATATAAATTATTACCATTCTACCGAGGATAAAAATGATTTCAGTTTACCATTTAGCCTGGGGGATTACGAAAAAAAAACAGAGGATATCCACCCCCCAAATTTAATAAAGTTAGGGGCTAAATCTCATCTCTATTATAAGAAGAAATCATTTTTTTCAGGAAATTTAGGTATAGGGTACGATTTAACTAAAAAAGAGAAGAAACTCTCTTCATTAGAAGGAAATCTTCATTTTACTCCCTCTTTACCTCTCTTAGATTACATAAACCTTTACTTTCTTTATGATTATTATGATAAAGAATATAAAAAAATAATAAGCAATATTGACTTAAAAGGAAAAAACTGGCATATAAATGCAGGAATAAAAAGAGATATAGATGAGGAGGAAAATGATTTTATTCTTCAAGGAGGACTCAACATAGGGAAAAAATGGAGGATATCCGGGTATAACCGTTATGATTTAGAAACAAAAGAAATTTTGGAGGAGAACTACTCTATTTGGCGAGACCTCCATTGTTGGGCTGCTCGATTATCAATTAAAGTTAAGCCAGAAAGAGAATATTGGGCTATGTTTTACATAAAAGCTTTTCCTCAAATTTGGGTTGAGTTTTACCCAGAAACTGCTCCTTATGTTTATCCCCATATTATAGAATAGCGAAGAGAAAAGAAGGACTAAAAAAGAAGGATTAGAGGATTAAAGGATTAAAGGATTAAAGGGAAAATAAAAAAATAAAGAGAAAACAAAGAGAAAAAAAACAGGATTAGAGGACAAAAAGCAGGATTAGAGGGAAAGAGATACCGGTAGCCGCAGGCTTTAGCCTGCGTAAAAACAGGATTAAAGGACAAAAAGCAGGATTAAAGGATTAGAGGATTAGAGGATTAGAGGGAAAAAAAGTAAGACGTAAGACGTAAAAGGTGAGACGTAAAAAGCAAAAAAGAGGATTAGAGGGAAAGAGATACCGGTAGCCGCAGGCTTTAGCCTGCGTAAAAGCAGGATTAAAGGACAAAAAACAGGATTA
>JAGGXI010000103.1 GCA_021163155.1 Candidatus Aerophobota bacterium | reverse complement strand
GGCAAATAATAGCTTCTCTTTCCTAAAGGAGAAATTATAGGAGAGAGAATTAACTCTTTTTCCCCCTCATATTGGATAGAAGGAAGAGTCTTTTCTCTTATATGTATAGAAGGAGAATAATTAGCAAAGGAAGAGGTGAGGGAAAGAAGCGGAAGAGAAACAGGAAGTATTTTTTTTGCTGTCTTTAGAGGCACCTTCATTGAAGGCTTTCTTTCTAAAAGAGGAAGGGGAGGCAAATAATAGCTTCTCTTTCCTAAAGGAGAAATTATAGGAGAGAGAATTAACTCTTTTTCCCCCTCATATTGGATAGAAGGAAGAGTCTTTTCTCTTACTATTTCCAGGGAAGACCTATCCTTTCCTTTGACTATTATAGTAGGAAGTTTAGTAGGAAGAGGTTTCTCCACTTCTTGTGCCCATACAGAGATAGGAACAAGAACCAAAATCACAGGTAACAACAACAACATTTTTTTCATTAGGTCCCTCCCAACTCCTTAAGTCTTTTTTTAGCTTCATCTATCCACTTCTTCTCGAGAGATTTTCCCTCGAGAATCTTTCTATATGTTTTTTTAGCTTCATCTCTTTTACCCAAAGCTTCGTAAGAGCGTCCTACTCTAAAGCGTGCTTTAATTCCCCATTCTTTATATTGAGGATAAAGAATAGAAACCTTTAAATACTCTACTAATGCTTGCTTGTAATTCTTTTCATTAAACCAGCAATCTCCTAATCTAAATTGGGCTTCCACTGAGAGCTCACTTTCCTCAGCTGTTTTCACCACATAGGTATAATTTTTCCTTGCATCGGTAAAACTTCCCTTATTAAATAAGGAATTGGCTAATTTCAAGTAAGCATTGGAGGCTAATTCACTGTCAGGAAATTTATTGATAAATTCCTGTAAGACTTCTGCTTCCTTTTCCCAGTCTTCTAAATTTTCCCAACAAAGAGCAACGCCATAAAGAGAGTTGATGAGGATATCTTCTTCCTTTGATAATTGCAAAGCTTCATTATAAGAACTAATGGCTTCCTTGAATTTATTCTGGTAAAATAAAGAGTTACCCAATCTATAATAAATTTCCCCCTTTAAAGGACTTTGAGGAAATTTCTGAATAAATTGAGAATAGATATTAGCTGCTCGAGAGAACTCTTTTAGATGAGAATAACAGTATCCCATCCAGTAATAAGCATCGGAGAGAAGAGAGCTCTTTGGGAAGTAGTTAATTATATTTTTAAATTCAGATAGAGCTTTATTATAATTTTTCTTTTTCAAAAAATATTCGGCTATTTTAAACTGAGCATTATCTGCTTCCTTAAAATCGGGATATTCTTTTATAATATTATAGAAAGTCTCTAAAGACTTTTCCTCATTACCCATCTGCTCATAACATTCTCCTGCTCTGTATAAAGCAGCAGGAGCAAGATAACTATCTGGATACTTCCTAACCAATGACTGGAAAGTGCTCAGCGCCTCCCCATACTCTTTTTCATTATAAAGACAATTTCCCATTAAATAGCGGACATCGGGGATTAAATCCTTCATTTGAGGATACTGAGAGATAACTTTTTGGAAAGATTTATTAGCTTCCTTGAAATTATTCTCATAAAAATATGTCCATCCTATAGCAAACTGAGCGCTGGGAGCATTAGGATTATGTGGATCTTTAACAAGAAATCTTCTGTATTCCCCTCGGGCCTCTCCATATCTTTCTAATTTAAAATAAGAGGCAGCTATTTGATAAATAGAGGAGGGGATAAGGTCGGAAGAAGGAAATCTTTTCTCTATTTCTGAATATTTCTGGATGGCTTCCTCAAACCTTTTCAAATTAAAAAGAGAATTTCCTATATTTAACAAAGAGTCGTCCACCCACTCAGATTGGGGATATAACTCAATAGTTTTTCCAAACTCTTTTACCGCTTCTTCATAATTATGCTGTTCAAAATAGCACCATCCCTTTTCATACTGAGCTTGCGAAGCAAGAGAGGCCTGAGGATAATTTTTAATAACATTGGAAAAAGATTGAAGAGCATCTTCATATTGAGAAAGATTTAATAAAGATTCTCCTAATCTAAAAGTAGCATCCATAACATACGGGGAAGAAGGAAATTTTTCAATTAACTCTTTGAAGTAACTTCTCGCTTTATCAAATTTTTCTTCATCAAAATAGGCATAAGCAAGACCGTATAGAGATTCATCTATAAATTTACTTTGAGAATAGTCTATTATCACCTTCCGATAAGCCTCTTTTGCCCGAGAAAAGTCTTTTTGTTGGGAATAGCAATATCCTAAACGAGTAAGAACCTCTGGAATATAAACAGATTCAGGAAAAGATTCCTTAAAAAGTTCAAAATTCTTAATCGCTTGCGGATAATCCTTTTCTTTAATATAGGTATAGGCAATACCATAAAGAGCTTGGGGTGACCATTTCTTCTCTTTCAGCACTCGATTATAAGCCTCTCTTGCCTCTCTATAGTGGCCTAAATTATAAAGAGCTTCTCCTTGCCAATAATAGGCACTTGCTTTGGCAAAATCAGATTCTGCCCTTTCAAATTTTTTCTCCTCAAAATAAGAGAACCCTCTTTCCAAATAGGCCCTAATTATATATTCTGAATTAGGATAGGAAGAGATGAAATTAGAGTACTCTGCCTCTGCCTCTTTATATTCTTCCATTAGATAAAGAATTTGAGCTATATTATATTCAACCTGCTCTACCTCTTTAAAATTGGGGAATTCTCTCCTTAATCTTTTAAAAATTTCTAATGACCCTGGATAATCTTTCAATTCTAAAAGAGCGTATCCTAAAGAAAAAAGGGCAGGGGGTAAAAAATCACTTTGAGGATAATCCTTAATTAACCGTTGGTAAGAATCACGAGCTTCTTCATAATTTTTTAGTTGGAAGAAACACTCGCCTTTCCAATAAAAACTATCATCAATCCAATCGCTGGAGGGGTATCTCTGAATAAGAAGGTTAAAAGAAGAGGCGGCTTTTTCATACTCTTTCAAACACCAGAAACTTTTTCCCAGCATAAACTGAGCTTTATCACAATTTTTATCTCCTGAAAAATCATCAATAAATTTTTGGAATTGCACAACAGCTAAATCAAATTTATCTTCTTTAAATAATCCCTGAGCAAATAAATACTGCTTATAAGCATCTTTTTCTCCCCCTCTAACTTGAGGAACAATAACCAAACTGGTTACTAAAAATAAGCCTATTACTCCTATCCATCTTTTTTTCATTTTTTAATCCTTTTTTTAAAGTAATATTTATTTTAAACTTTAATCATCTTTTGTCAAATTTTGTAAAGGAGACCTCTGAAAAAGTCGATGCAATTCTCCTAAAATAATAAATTTCCCTTTTGTTCTTTCTCAATTTTTTCTCCTTGTATTTGGCAAAAATCCACATCTAGCCTCAAAGCTATAATAAATTCTATAGGAAAAGCCAGAGAAAATTCCATAGTTAAAATAGTTAAAAAGGATATGAAAGTAGTAAAGAAAATGCTAAAATTCTTCCTTGAAATAATAATCAAGGAGGAATTATTAGATGGTAGGAATAGCTATGTATACAACAATAAAACCACTATGGATCTTCTAATGATATAGTCGGGAACTCCTAATCCTTTTGGGGTGGTGTTTCCAATTATTACAGGATAAGTATGATTTACTACCTTCCCTCTTCAACCATAAATTCCCTTCTTCCATCAGCAAAAGATAAAGCTACCTGCTTTAGCTCAGAAGAAGCTTTGTCCCATTCACCAAAAGAGGCTAATTTCTCATTAAAGAGGTGATATTTACTTACATCATAGCCTTCTTCTCCCTTTGTTCTAAACCTTCTCAAGCCAATGTCTCCAGGAGTTCCTCGGTAAAGGCAATAATTATTCCTGATGAAATCTAAACCTTTAACTGTCTTGTAAGTAACCTCAATTAAAGCGCTCTTAAAGGTTTTAGTAGGTCCTATTATGATTGAGGCTGGCCAGTTATTATCAAAGAACTCTCCTCTTATATACCTTCGGGTAATAGGAGGTAGTATATCAAAATTTACGGAAGGGTGACATTTTTACTTTGCGTTACTATGACATTACCATTTTGCGGTGACATATTCCTTCTGGCGGCATGGATAAAGTAGTTTCCTCCTATAGCCGCAAGGTCTCCATCGCCACTAATAACCATTACCTTCAATTTGGGATTACTTAGCTTAACTCCTGTAGCAAAAGCTATAGCTCTACCATAAGTTGTATGAAGAACATCGGCATTGAAGAAAGGGCTGGGAATCCAAGAAGCGCAACCAATCCCGGAAACAAAGACAAAATCATCAATATTTATTTTAAGCTCATCAATTGCCCTTAAAACACTTTGAGCTATAATTCCATTTCCACAACCAGGGCAACTTGTAGTGGAAAAAACCCGGCCGAATATATTTCATTAAAGGATGAACCATTTTCATTGGATTACCTCCTTAACTTTCTTTACAATAGCATCGGGATTATGGAGTGTTCCCAGCATTTGAGGAGGAAGAAAGATAACATTGGCTTTACCTTTAACCGCAGCCTCTACATAGGGAAACATCTGGCCTAAATTATTTTCCAAAACAATAATTGTTTTAACTTTTTTAGCTAAATCTTCAATCTCCTCTTCAGGAAATGGCCATAAACTAATAAGGCGAAAACTTCCTACATTAATCTTATCTTCCCTAAGTCTTTCTCTTGCTTCTCTAACAGCTCTATGGGTAATGCCATAGGAAATCAAGACAATATCAGAGTCTTCTATATCAGAATCCACAGAAATTATCTCCTTTTTATGTTTACGAATCTTATTGTTTAAAGATTTAATAAAGTAATCAAGAGCTTCGGGGTCTGTCACATTTCTTTTCCCATAACTATTATGAGTAGAACCGGTCACATGGGACTTAAATCCATGACCAAATATGGGCATAGGAGCTATATTTTCATCAAGAGAACTCTTATATTCATTTAAACTCATTTTAAAAGGAGGTACTTTTCTCTTCACTATATCAATTTTACTCTCCTCAGGAATCAGGACTTCCTCTCTCATATGCCCAATAAAGGCATCAGCAAGAAGAAAAACAGGAGTTCTAAATTCCTCTGATAAATTAAAAGCCTTAATAGTTAAATCAAACATCTCTTGAGAGGAAGAGGGAGCTAAAGCGATTATCTCATATTCACCATGGGAGCCTCTTCTTACCTGTAAAATATCTCCCTGCAAGGGTAAACTTGGAGTTCCCGTTGAAGGAGCTCCCCTTTGAACATCAACAATCACGCAGGGAGTCTCTGTAGCTATAGCATAGCCAATATTTTCCAACATCAAACTAATTCCCGGTCCAGAGGTAGCTGTCATTGCCCTGGTTCCTGTCCAGGAGGCACCAATTACTGCTGCTATTGAACCCAGCTCATCCTCCATTTGAGCATAAGTCCCCCCAACTTCAGGCAATCTTCTTGCCATTCCTTCAGCAATTTCGGTAGCCGGGGTTATAGGATAGCCAGCAAAGAATTTGCAACCAGCAGCAATGGCTCCCTCAACACAGGCAATATCACCTTGCATAAAATGAAGACCAGTTAAAACTCTCTTAGACAATTTTCTCCTCCTCTCCCACAACAATAGCTAAATCTGGGCAGTACAACATACATTCTCCACACAAAGTACAATACTCCTTATTTACAACCTCTGGAGAATGGGCTCCTTTTTTAGTAAGCCTATCTGACATTTTAAAACATTTTTAGAGCAGAAGGCAACGCAAAGACCACATCCTTTGCATAAATCCTCGTTTATCTCAATCATAAAAATTTCCTCCTTAAATCTCTCTAAGAGCCTCTTTAACTAACTGGACAATATTTTCAGGCATCTCTGCCACTTTAACTTTAGCCTCCCTCAAAGCCCTCATTTTGCTTTCTGCGCTACCTCTCCCTCTCTCTACTATTGCCCCTGCATGACCCATTCTTTTTCCCGGAGGGACAGATTTACCTGCTATGTAAGCCACCACAGGTTTTGACATTTTCTCTTTAATAAACTGAGCTGCTATCTCCTCCTCTGTTCCTCCAACCTCTCCTACAATAGCCACAACTCTTGTCTGACCATCTTCATCAAATAATTTTAGCAGGTCAATAAGATTAGTACATACTACAGGGTCCGCTCCCATACCCACAGCAGTACTTTGGCCTATCCCTCCTTCACAGAAATTTGCAGCAATCTCATAAGTCAGTGTTCCACTTCTTGAGATCAAACCAACATTACCTGGGCAGAACATATTTCCCGGTAGTATCCCTATTTTTATCTTCTCGGAGGGAGAGATAATTCCCGGAGTAGTAGGACCAATCACTATAGTCCTATTAGTTTTAGCATAAGCCTTTATCTGCATGGCATCATAAACGGGCGTATGTTCAGTTACTAAAACTATAAGTTTTATTCCGGCATCTATTGCTTCAAAGCAGGTATCCTTAACAAATCTTGCAGGGACAAAAACTACTGAGGCATCAATACGATGCTCTTCTTTAGCTTCTTTTACCGAATCATAAACAGGAACACCATAAATTTCTTCTCCTCCTTTACCTGGAGTAACGCCAGCTACTATTTTTGTTCCATAATCGAGCATAAGCCTGGTTTGTCGACTACCAACCTTACCTGTTATTCCCTGCACAATTACTTTGGTATTCTCATTAATTAAAATAGCCATTTATTCTCTCTCCTTTAGTATCCTAAATAATTCCTCAATAGCTTTACTAGTTCTACTCTCTTTTACAACTTTTACTCCTCCCTCCTCTAAGATACCCCAGGTCTCTTCTTGGCGATTACCCAAAGCTTTGGCAACAATGGGAACTTTAATCTTATCCTCTTTAATTACCTCTACAACCCCCTTTGCTCCTTCGTGGATAGGATTTATCCCTCCATAAACATTTATAAAAACAGCTCTTATATTTTTTTTCTTCATGACAACTCTCAAAGCACCGGCCATAAGCTCTTTAGTCATCCCACCGCCTGTCTCCAGAAAATTTGCTGGCTTAGCTTTTCTTCTAACCATATCCATTGTAGCCATTCCTAAACCAGCTCCGCTGCATATAAGGCCTATATCCCCATCGAGGTTTACATAGGTAACCCCTACATTTTTTGCCTCTCTTTCTAGCTCATCAGGAATCCTTTCTATGGCCTTAGCTTGAAGTTCTGGATGTCTGAACAAAGAAGAATCATCCACCTGAAGGACAGCGTCAGCAGCAAATATTTCTCCCTCGGTAGTTATAACAAGAGGGTTTACCTCCGCTATAAGAGCATCGTAATTTCTATATAAATTGCCTAAGTTATATAAAATGTTACTTACTTTAAAAAGCCTTTCTCCTTTTAATCCTAATTTCTTCACTAAAAAACGAGCTTCGTAAGATTTCAATCCTTTAAATACATTCACCTGGATGGAAGATATTCTTTGAGGATAATTTCGGGCAGTCTCTTCTATTTCCACACCCCCCTCGGAGCTTACTATAACTGCAGGCTTTCCTGCTGAACCTTCGATAGTCATCCCTAAATAAAGCTCTTTTTCTATATTCAGTCTTTTTTCAACGAGAACTCCCTCAACTTTATAGCCCTTAATATCCATTTTCAATATCTTGTCACTTATCTCTTCTACTTCCTTTAAATTCTTGGCAAACTTCACCCCCCCTGCCTTGCCCCTTCCCCCTACAAAAACCTGAGCTTTAATAACTAGAGGCAAGCCTACTTCTTTAGCTACCCTTACAGCTTCCTCAGAAGAAAAAGCAACTTTTCCTTCAGGCACAGGAATGCCACATTTTTTAAACACTTCCTTTGCTTCATATTCGTGAAGCCTCATCTATTTATCCTCCTATTTATTTAATAACATCCCCTCACTAAAAGCAAATCCCGTTGAATTTGCTCAACCGCAAAAGATCAAGCAGCGATGTTTTACAACAAAAATATTTAATAGCAGTAGTACAATAAAAGAGCAACAAAGAAAGAATCCCAAAAGTTAATAAAACTCCTTCGCAAGCGTATAAATTCACTACTATCACAGAGACTGTAGCATTCCCTACAAAAGATACACTGATTGCCTTCTACCAAAACTACCTTTCGATCTATCCCTCACCCAGTGAATCCAACGGCATTCGCCCCTTTAACCTCTGCGCAGTAGCGAACGCATTTTCCACAAAGAATGCAATCATCCGGCACATAGTCTAAGGAAAAAGAGGACTTCTCTATTCCATATTTTTTGCTAAGCCTGCATAAAGACTACTGTGGGGAGATAAGGGTAATATTAATTCTAAAATTCCCTTGCGGATTTTTTTAATCCTATATTGATAATTAAGGGCGCATTTGCCCAGGTCTCGACGTTATTTATATTGGTTGGCTTATTCCATAAACCCTTATCAGATGTATGAATATACTTTGGCTCCGGTTCCCCTACTTTTCCTTCTATAGCATTTATCAAAGCACTTGACTCACCAGAAACAAATGCTCCAGCACCTCTATGAACCTTAATCTTAAAATTAAAATTGCACCCAAGGATACTCTCACCTATTAACCCATATTCCTCAGCTTGTTTTAAAGCAATATTTATATTTTTTACTACAAGGGGATACTCTTGGCGTACATAGATAAAACCTTCGTGCGAACCAATAGCATAAGCTTCTATTACCATTCCCTCTAAGACACTATGAGGGTTTCCTTCCATAAGCGACCTATCCATATAAGCACCTGGGTCACCTTCATCACCATTGGCAATTATATACTTAGGTTCACCTGGAGCATTACGGGTTGCCTCCCACTTCATTCCTGCAGGAAATCCAGCTCCACCGCGGCCTCACAAGCTTGCCCTCCTGATTTCTTCGATAATTTCCTCCGGCTCCATAGTTAAAACCTTGGCAAGCGCGGAATAACCCCTAATTGCCAAATAATCACTAATCTTACGAGGGTCTATTAATAAATTATTACCAAAAACAATACGTGATTGATTCTTATAGAAAGGCATCTCATTTTCATATGGTATACGTTGACCAGTCTTTTCATCCTTAAAAAGTAAACGCTCTACCAACTTATCCTTGATTAGAGTTTGAGAAACAATCTCAGGAACATCATTCACACTTATTCCAAGATAGCAAATCCTCCGAGGAAAAATAACTACTATAGGGCCACGTTCGCAAAAACCATGACAACCAGTATGGCGAATATCAACTTTATTTTAGAGACCCTGAGTTTCAATCTCGTGAGCAAAAGCATTGCTAACATCTTCTGAACGATAAGCACGGCACCAGGTTCCCGAACAGATAGAAACACATTTACGCTGAGGGTCGCGCTGGGAAATTATTTTCTCTCTTAAATTTTCTAAATCTTCCAAATATTTTAAATTCGCCATAATTCTTCCTCCCTTTCTTTTTCTTTAAGCTTGTTAACTAACTCCTTTATCTTTTTCCTAGAAGGATTACTGTGATAAACTCCGTCCACTGTCATTACAGGACCCAAAGCACAACAGCCTAAACAATTCACAGTAGTTAGAGTAAACCTTAGGTTTTCATCAGTTTCCCCAGGTTTTAGCTTAATAATTTCTGTTACTCTCTCTAATAGCTGTGATGTACCTCTTACATGGCAAGCAGTTCCTGTACATACTTGAACTAAATGACAACCTCGAGGAACAGTACTAAAAGCTTTGCAAAAGGTGACAATATGATTAATCAGAATTATTGGTATCTTTAACCTCTTTGAAATCCACATTAAAATAGGTTTGGCAAGCCAATGATTTCGAACTTGAATATCTAAGAATATCTGAATTAAGGCGCTTTTATCATTATTATAATTATTATATTTCTCTATAATCTTATCAACATTACGTAGCTCTTTAACCATCGTTGAGTAGACATCTAAATCTCCTTTCTTAGGTAATCTACCCAAAAAAGAAAAATATTTTTTGCTCCTAAAAAATTTAATTTTCATGAAGATTAGACTCATAACAATATTTTAGGATAAACTTAATGGTCATTATTCAAATTGCCGAATCCGGGTTCATAATAGCAAATTTTTAATTTCTTTTAAAAAATTAAAAATAAAGCGCTACAAACAATAACTATCTTATAAAACTTATTCTGGGGGTAAAGGTGCTTTTGGAATTTTTAATCTTAATTGGCATCTTAAACATCGTTTTGCCTCTTCTACTGCCGTATTTTCATCAATGCCAAGCTCTATTTGAGAAAAGTCTTTTAATCTCTTAGATACAGGAAGAACAGATATTTTAGCTCTACTTTTGTAAGCAAATTGCTCTTCTCTCCCCAACCAAGGATTTTCTTCTTCTGGAGCAATGAATCTTTGGTCGATTTGTCCTGCTCCCCCTAAATATTTATCTATAGAAATTGCTACTTTTCTACCATATTGAATAGCCTCAATTACTACAGCAGGACCACTTACTACATCACCCCCGGCAAATATACCTTTTCGGGAACAACAAAGAGTTTCCTCATCTACTTGTAGGCGTCCTTTCCTATCTGTTGCAAGGCCAAATTCTTTTGGTATCGCAGGTCTCTGGCCAATGGCCATTATTAATCTATCCACTTCAATGGTAAATTCGCTCCTCTTTATAGGGATAGGACGTCTTCTACCACTTGCATCAGGTTCGCCTAAACTCATTCGGATACACTCTACCTTCAGTTTATCACCTTGAGGAAATATCCTCCTGGGTGTTACAAGGAAACGGATTTCTATACCTTCTTCCAATGCACCTTCTACTTCCTCTAAAGATGCAGGCATCTCCTTTTGAGTTCGTCGATATATTATAATAACTTTCTCTGTACCTAATCTTAATACACTTCGTGCTACATCGATTGCTACATTACCGCCTCCAACAATAGCAACCTCCCTACCAATATCTACTTTCTTGCCAAAATTTATAGCCTTTAAAACAGATATGCCATCTAATACTTGCGGATTATCCTCTCCAGGAATTCCCATCTTTATACCTTTACTTGCCCCTAATCCCAAAAAAATTGCATGAAAACCCTGTTTAAATAATTCATCAAGTGATTTTATTTTTGTATTGGTTTTTATCACTACACCAATATTCTCTATATCTTTAATTTCTTGATTTAAAATATCTCTTGGTAGTCGGTATTGGGGAATGCCTATCCTTAACATCCCACCGGGTTCGGATAAGGCTTCAAAAACAGTAACTGAGTGCCCTAATTTTCTTAAAAACCATGCAGCTGTCAGACCGGCGGGCCCTGAGCCTACAATGGCAATTTTTTTGCTTGTTTTCGGGGCTATTTTAACCTTAAATTTCCATCTTCTTGAATCCTCCTCAGCTACAAATCTTTTTAACACTCTTATGGCTATCGGTTCATTTATCTTGCCTCTACGGCAGGCTTCTTCGCATGGATGAGTACATACACAACCCAATACATTTGGGAATGGAACCTTTTCCCTTATCACTTCAATAGCATCCTGAAATCTTCTTTCTGCAATTAATCTTACGTATAGGGGAATATCTATTCCTGCAGGACAAGCATCTTTACAGGGGAGAAGAACTTTCTCACGGTCTTCCTCCTCAAATTTTTCTTTATCGACCAATGCTCCTGTTGGGCACACCTCTACACAAGCACCACAAAACTTACAAGCAGCATCTTCCATAGGAAGATTAAACTCGGTTCCAACAATAGTATTTATACCACGGTTGACAAACCCGATTGCTCCCACACCCCTCACTTCCTGACATATTCTAACACAACGCCCGCACAAGATACATAAATTAGGATTTCTGATAAACAAAGGTTCATCTGAAATTATAGGAAGGTTTCTTGAATAAGGAATATATCCAGGGAGCAATTCTTTTATACCTACCCAATCAACAACTTTCTTTAATTGACTATTTTTATCCAACTTTTCTGGATATTCACTTAAAATAAGCCAGATAACGTTCTTTCTAAATTCCTGAATTCTTGGCGTATTGGTGTGAACAACCATTCCCTCTTTAGCCTTGACGGTGCAGGCAGTAGGAAGTCCTTTCATACCCTCAATTTCTACAATACATAACCGACATGCACCCACAGGAGGAAGGACAGGATGATAACATAAATTAGGTATATAAATACCAGCTTGAATGGCTGCCTCAAGTACTGTTTTCCCTTCTTCCACCTTTATTTCTTTACCATTAATATTTAATTTAACCATTGCATTGCCTCATTGTATTGCCATAAAATCGCATGCATTGATACATGACTTGCACTTTATACATTTCTCTTTATTAATCTTTGGATACTCTTTTTTCTTCCAATCAATAGCACCTACAGGGCATGCTTTATAACACTGCCCGCATTTCACACAATTTTCTTTAATAACCTCAAATTTTAAAAGCTCCAAACATACATGAGCAGGACAGCTCTTATTTTTTATATGAGCTTGATATTCATTCGGAAAATATTTTAGAGTTGTTAATACTGGATTAGGCGCAGTATTTCCCAGTCCACAAAGCGCAGTATTCTTTATAGTAATACCCATTTCATGTAAAAAATTGATATGTTCTTTCTTACCTTTACCTTCGGTAATTTTTTCAATAACCTCTAACATTCTTTTTAACCCTACTCTGCAAGGAACACATTTACCACATGACTCTGCTACTGTGAAGTTTAAGAAAAATCGTGCCATATCAACCATACAGGTTTTTTTATCCATTACAATCATACCACCTGAGCCCATAATTGCACCTGTCTGTGTAATAGATTCATAATCAATTGGAATGTCTAAGAGACTTTCAGGAAGGCATCCACCTGAAGGACCGCCTATTTGCACCCCCTTTAGCCCAATCCTTTTCTTCATCATACCTCCACCAGGACCGTATATGAGTTCACGAATTGTGGTTCCCATAGGAACCTCTACTAGACCTGTGTTTTTTACTTTTCCTGCAAGTGCAAAAACTTTTGTTCCTTTACTCTTTTCTGTTCCAATTGATGAGAACCATTCTGCTCCTTTCATCATAATATGTCTAATGTTAGCAAAAGTCTCTACATTATTAATAAGTGTCGGCTTACCCCATAGCCCTTCCTGTGCAGGAAAAGGCGGTCGAGGTCTTGGCATTCCCTTACGTCCTTCAATTGATGCAAGAAGGGCAGTTTCTTCACCGCATACAAATGCTCCAGCACCTTGTTTTATAGTAATATCAAATGAAAATTCATTATTTAAAATGTTCTTTCCTAAAAACCCTTTTTCTTTAGCCTGTGAAATCGCCATACCCAATCTTTTTATTGCCAGGGGATATTCTGCACGGCAATAAACAAACCCTTCAGTAGCACCAATAGCATAACCCGCGATTGTCATACCCTCAATTACAGACTGTGGATCGCCTTCTAATACGCTACGATCCATAAATGCACCTGGGTCTCCTTCGTCGGCATTACATACTACATATTTTACATCACCCTTTGCATTTTTACAGAATTTCCATTTTAATCCTGTAGGAAATCCAGCTCCACCTCTACCCCTGAGACCAGATTTTTCAATTTCATCTACCACTTTATCAGGAACCATAGAAAAAACTTTTTTTAATGCATTAAAACCACCATGAGTTATGTAATCATCAATATCTTCTGGGTTAATCTCTCCACAATTTGAAAGAACTATTCGAAGTTGACCTGCAAAAAATTGCTTGTAATCTTTACCTGCTTGTAATCTTTTTACTGGCCTTCCTTGCAAGAGGTGCTCATCTACAATTTTAGAGACATCTTCAGGTTTAACATATTCATAAGTAACTCTGCCATCTGGTGTAATAATATCTACCAATGTATCCCTAAATAAACCTCTATCCCCTGTTCTTATAATTTTACATTTTTTTATTAAATTTTTACGTTTTAATTCACTTTCAAAAGTTCTTGCCACCTCTTCAGCACCAGCTGAGAGACCACTTGTCCCCATACAGATAAGTACTTTAATTTCCATCTATTTTATCTCCTGATACTTCTCCAAAAGTTTATCTAACTTTTGAATAGTGCATCTCCCATAAAAATTGTTATCGACCACAACAACAGGTGCCATGCCACAGCATCCAAGGCAGGCAACTCTTTCTAAAGAAAACATATTATCCTTGGTAGTTTCACCCTCACTTATTTCTAATTTATTTGACAAATAATCAAGAATCTCCTTTCCTCCCATAACATGACAAGCAGTTCCCTGACAAACTTTAATTGTATGTCTTCCCCGTGGAGTAAGATAGAACTGAGCATAAAACGTTAATATCCCATAAATCTCTACTGGATAAATTGCTAACTCTTTAGATATTAAATCTACGGATTCTTTGGGGACATATCCATAATCAGCTTGAATCTCCTGTAATAATGGGATTAGTATACCTTTTTTTTTACGATATTGCTGGATTATTTTTCTTGTATCAGAAAGGTCAACTTTCATTTGTAAACCACCCTACTTAGATATTATTATTTTAATCTTCCGCTTTTAGCATTTTAATATAAATTAAATATGTCACAATTTTCATATTCGTTTGCGAGGGAGATGGATAGCCTCACTCCTACCATCAGAGGCAGCCTCCATTAATACCTCACTTAAAGTGGGATGAGGATGAATTATTCCCGAGATATTTTTTAAAGTAGCTTTAAAAGAAATAGCTAAAGCTCCCTCAGAAATAAGTTCTGAAGCATGGGAGCCGATAATGTGAACTCCTAAAATCTTTTCATTTTTAGAGCGAGCAACTATCTTAATAAACCCCGCTTCTTCACCTTCACATAAAGCTTTTCCATTAGCCATGAAAGGGAATCTTCCTATTTTCACCTTATTATTGTATCTTTCTCGCGCTTCTTTTTCAGTTAAGCCTACCGAAGCTACTTCAGGATGAGTGAATACACAAGAAGGGATAACAGCGTAATCCATTAAAGAATTCCCTCCTAAAGCATTTTCTGCAGCTATTATCCCCTCTTTAAAAGCTACATGAGCAAGCATAGGGGCATCCACTACATCTCCAGCTGCATAAATAGAGGGGATATTGGTCTGCATCTTCTCATTCGTCCATATCCTTCCCTTTTTAATTTTTATTCCTATTTTATCTAATCCTATATCTTCTATATTCGGTTTTCTTCCTACACATACAAGAAGCTTTTCTCCACTTATCTCTTCCCCACTTGATAATTTACACCAAACATTACCTTCTCTTAATTTAACCTCTTCTACTTTTCTTCCTAAATATAGAGCTGTCCCCTCTTTATTCAAAAGACGAGCAAGATAAGTAGCTATCTCTGTATCTTCGCCTGGCAAAATATTTTCCATCATCTCCACTATACTCATCTTGCATCCTAAGGAGTTAAAAATATGAGCAAATTCACATCCATTCACTCCTCCACCCACAATCACCATACTTTCAGGAACTTCATTTAAACTTAAAGCTTCTTTAGTAGTAATGACTCTTTCTCCGTCCAAAATAAAAGGAGGGAAAGATAAAGGACGAGAACCTGTAGCGATGAGAATATTTTTTGCCTCTATTATTCTACCTTCTACTT
Source organism: Candidatus Aerophobota bacterium (assembly GCA_021163155.1). Lineage (GTDB taxonomy): Bacteria > Aerophobota > Aerophobia > Aerophobales > JAGGXI01 > JAGGXI01. The sequence goes on along the minus strand of JAGGXI010000103.1, from coordinate 546 downwards.
CTACCTTTTGAGGCGCTACTATTTTTCCAAATCCTTTAATAAGCTCTATTTTATAGCTTTTAAATAGATTTGATAAACCTTGGGTAAGAGTTTTTACTACAGCTTCTTTTCTTTTTGTTAAAGAGGAAAAGTTTAATTTAAAATTATCTCCCTCTATTCCAAAATCTCTGGCTCTTTTAATAGAATATAAAACCTCTGTACCTTTTACTAAAGCCTTTGTAGGGATACAACCTCTATTTAAGCATACTCCTCCTAATCTCTCTTCTTTTTCTACCAGACATACCTTTCCTCTCAATTGACTAGCCCTAATAGCAGCATGATAGCCCGCCGGTCCCCCTCCTATAACTAATAAATCAAACACATCTTCCTCCAAAAATTATAACTCACTTTTTCTCTAAAAATTCTTTATTTTTTTTCAATAATTCCCAAAACGCTTTCTACAGGTGAAATTTCATCTTCCGCCACCAGTATCCTGGTCAATATTCCCTCAGCAGGAGACTCCATCTCATAAGTAGCCTTGTCTGTCATTACTTCCAACAAAGGCTC
>JAGGXI010000060.1 GCA_021163155.1 Candidatus Aerophobota bacterium | reverse complement strand
TAAGCTGTAGTTATCCTTGCACTATCAAGATTGATCGGTAAAGTAAGGTAGCCGCAACCTTCAGGTTGCGCTGTTTTACGCAGGCTCTGAGCCTCGCGGCTACCATTTTTTTCGTGCAAAAGTTGGTGTACAAATAATGGACAAAGCCTTAAAAAAATAAGATATTACTCTTTACTACTCTATTTTTCCTATCTTTAGAGAATTTATACTTTTTAAAAAGAATTAGGAGCTCATTAAAGTTATCCACCTGGGTAGGGGAGGCTTTAGCCTCCCAATCGCTTTTTAACTCTTGCTTCACAAAGGGCGATTAGCCTCGCCCCTACCCACAAGTGGGTTGTCTAAAATTTTGGTGGGTTGAAGTAGGTTAAAAATAGAGGGGGAGAAATTCTTAAATAACCTCAGAAGTAGGGCATAGATATCGAGAAAAGGCGATATTATTTATTATATTTATGTTACAGACTATTATAAGGAGGTAATTTAGATAGCTAACTCAATCTTAAGAATTGAAAATCTTTGTAAGTTTTTTCCTATAAGAAAAAAAGGAATTTTTGGTGGTAAGGAAGAATTTGTTCATGCTGTTGATAATATAAACTTATCCATAAAAAGATTTGAAACTTTTGGTTTAATTGGAGAATCTGGATGTGGTAAATCTACACTGGCCAGAACTATATTGAGGCTTATTGAGCCTACTTCTGGTAAAATTTTTTTTAATGGTAATAGTTTACTCTCTTTAAATACGAGAGAGATGAAAAAAATAAGGCAAAATATACAAATGGTCTATCAAGACCCTTTTTTATCACTAAATCCCAGAAGGACTATACTGAAGACAGTTGGAGAACCATTTGTTATCCATAAAGTAGCAAGAGGCATAGAAATTAGAAAACAAGTGTTGGGATTAGTGAAAAGTGTAGGTCTTCAAGAGGAACACTTATATCGATATCCACATGAATTCAGCGGTGGACAGCGACAGCGCATAGGAATTGCACGAGCTCTTGCCTTAAATCCAACTTTTTTAATCCTTGATGAGCCTACTTCTGCACTTGATGTCTCGGTTCAAGCAAAAATTCTTAACCTTCTCAAAAAAATTCAAGCTCATTATTCACTTACTTATTTATTTATATCTCATGATCTAAGTGTGATAAGGTATATGAGTAGTCGGATTGGAGTTATGTATGCAGGGCAGTTACTCGAATTAGCCGAAACTAAAGAGTTGTTCTCTAACCCTCTTAATCCCTACACACAAGCACTATTATCCGCTGTTCCTGTACCAGACCCAAATAAAAGAAGAAAAAGGATAATTCTTGGGGGTCGGGTGCCGAGCTTAATAAATCCTCCAGCTGGGTGTAGATTTCATCCTCGCTGTTCCTATGCTATGCCTATATGCAGAAAGGAAAAACCAGAACTTAAAAATGTCAGTAAAGACCATTTTGTTGCTTGCCACAGAATTTGACTAACTATAGAGCAAAATTATAAAATATGTTTTACTTTGTAATGCCAGATTATGTCAAGATTATTATGAGTTATTTTAGATATACCTTTTTTATACAATAATGAACTTTTGCATAAGGAAAATAATTTTTTAAACCAGCTAAAAGTTTTTGAGCTGCCTACGCTTGTAAACATTCCTCTATAGTGGACCCCAAAAACTGGACAGTGCATTAAGTTACAGGTAAAATAAAAATAGGAGGTTCACTATGGGAAATATCCGGAAAAAACATCCACCAGTCTTTAAGGCGAAAGTATCATTAGAAGCTCTTAAGGAAGAGAAGAGAAAACTTCAGCTGAAATAGCCAGCAAGTATAAAGTTCATCCCGGTCAGATAAGAAGATGGAAGTCTATAGCTACTGAGGGGAGAAGAGAATCATTCATGGGCAAGAGGCAAAAACGAGATAAGGATAAAGATATGCTCATCGAGGAGCTCTATAAGCAGATTGGACAGTTGAAGGTGGAAGTTGACTGGCTTAAAAAAATCTGAACTTATCAGTGAGGAGGAAGGTCTTGCTCATAGAGCACGAAAGTAAAGTAATACCTATAGCCAGACAGGCAGATCTATTAGGAATAGGGAGATCAACGGTTTACTATAAGGTATTGAGACCATCTATCAAGGGCCTCATTTAAGTAAGCCTCATCCAAATCATAAGATATATCAGATTGAGGCATGGATGGCTTTATTTAGTAGCCATAATGGACTGGATTAACCGCTATGTGCTCTCCTGGGAGCTGTCTATTGACATGGATGTTGATTTCTGTATAATGGCTTTAGAAAGAGCACTTACTATTGGCACTCCTGAGATCTTCAACTCTGATCAGGGCTCTCAGTCCACCAGTTTAGACTTCACCAAACAACTGAAACAGAGAAGTATCCAGATCAGTATGGATAGTAGAGGTAGAGCCATGGATAACATCTTCAATGAAAGATTATGGAGATCTGTAAAGTATGAAGAGTTTACATTAAAGATTATCAGAGCGTCCGTGGGGCAAAGCAGGGAATCCGTGATTACATGAACTTTTACAGCCATGAGAGGCCACATCAATCTCTCAATTACAGAATGCCTGCTGAGATATATTTTGACAAAAACAAATAAGATAAACAGACTCAAATTGTAGCTTAAACATGGCAGTTTTTTGTCTAAGGGAATGGGTCCACCTTAGTCCTCTCTCTCTCTCACACATAGAACAATACAATTATAATGAAGATGAACTTAACTAAAGGAAGTATAGCTCGTAATATTTGGTATTTATCCCTGCCTTTAATAATAGGAAACGTTATCTGGGGAAGCTTTGACATCGTAGATATGGTGTTTGTTGGTAAACTTGGACCTTCTGCAATAGCTGCTGTGTCTTTAGGTGGGACTATTCTGGATATAATCTGGATAGCAATTGAGGGAATATCCGTTGGTACGATGGCTATGGTAGCCAGATTTACCGGAAGTAAGGAATTTGAAAAAGCAAATAGTGTAGTTATTCAATCTCTTTTAATGTCTTTTACGGGAGGGATAATTATAGCTATAGTAGGCTTTTTCTCTGCTGAATTTGTGCTCAAAGCTATGGGAGCAAAAAATGAGGTTTTAGCTTTAGGGGTATCCTATTTTAAAATTCTTTGTCTTGGAGCATTAGTAATATTTCCCTCTATAACTTTAGTTTTTGCCTTAAGAGGAGCAGGAGATACTATTACTCCTACTAAGGTTTTAATATTTTCTATCGGGTTAAATGTTATCTTAGACCCTCTGTTTATTTTTGGTCCGGGATGGTTTCCTTGTCTGGGAGTGGCTGGTTCTGCTATAGCTACAGTAATATCCAGAATTGTAGAAATGTTTATCCTTTTCTTTATTTTTATTACGGGAAAATCCTTTCTCCATATAAATTTAAAGATTCCCAAAATAGAATTAAAAGTAATTAAACAAATTCTTAAGATAGGGATATTTACTTCTATAACAGAACTTGTGTGGAATGTATCCAGCCTTATTTTAATGAGAATTGTAGCCTTTTATGGCACCTTTGCCATAGCTGGCTATGGTATTGGAATAAGATTAATGATGGTTATTCAGATGCCCGGTTTTGGTCTGGCTCAATCAGCAGCTACTTTAGTAGGCCAAAATTTAGGGGCAAATAAACCAAAAAGAGCTGAAAGGAGTGCATGGCTAACTTTAGGATTTTACGAGATTATGATGATAGTTTTAGCAGTAATTATCTCCTTTTTCGCTCCTTTGATAGTAGCAGGTTTTAACAACAATCCCGAAGTAATAAAAATAGGCGCGAGTTATCTTAGATTTATGGCAGTAACCTTTGTATTTATAGCTTTGAGTATAATTTTAGCTGGAGCTATGCAAGGAGCAGGTGATTCTTTTTCTCCTATGGTAATTGATGTATTAACTCTTTTTTTGATTCGTATTCCTTTAGTAATATTTCTCGCCAACAATTTAGAATTGGCTATTACTGGAATATGGATAGGAATTGCTGTCTCTAATATAATTGAGGGATTATTTATGGGTTTTCGGTTTTATCAGGGAAAGTGGAAATATAAACTTATTAGTTAAATTGCTAAATCTGGGATGAACTTATAAAAAAAGGGTATAAAAATTAAAAATTGGCTTTTCTATCAGTTTTGAACTCAGATTCGGCAATTTAAATAATTATCACTAAGTTTATCCTAAAATATTGCTCTAAGTCTAATTTTCATAAAAATTAAATTTTTTAAATCTTTTTAGGTTAGGCGCAAAAAATATTTTTCTTTTTTGGGGAGGGGTGAGTTCAGTTGCCCTTTGCAAAATAAGAACTAAAGTCTATTGGGAGGCTAAAGCCTCCCCTGCCCAGAGAGAGATTTAATAGATTGCCGAATCTGGGTTAAAACATTATAATAAAGTTAAATTTTTGGCTATGCAGTCTTTTAGGAAATTTAAACTAAATAAGAGGGAAGAGTAATAATGTTAGAAATTTCACCAAAGCATTTAAAGAAGTTAAGAAGTTCGAGTATTGTTACTACTGTAGATTCTCATACAGCTGGTGATCCAACTAGAGTAGTTATTTTAGGAGGACCAAAAAAGATATCGGGTAAGAGTATGCAAGAAAAGAAGAAATGGCTTGAGAGAGAATGGAAGACGATGATGCATTCTCTTATGCGGGAGCCACGAGGTTATAATGATATGGAGGGGGCGGTATTGACAGAACCTGTCTCACAAAAAGCAGATATAGGAGCAGTCTTCACGTCTCCCGCTGCATTCTGGGATATGTGTGGGACAGTAACAATAGGAGTGGTTACTACCTTAATTGAGTTAGGGATGATAAAGGCAAAAGGTGATAATGTCAATGTGAAGCTCGATACTCCTGCAGGATTAGTCTCAACTACAGCTAAAATTAGCAAAGGTAAAGTAAAAGAAGTTGGGGTAATTAATGTTCCTTCTTTTTATTACCGCACTCTCTCGGTTTCGCTCCCGGGAAAAGGCGATGTAGAAGTAGATATAGCCTATGGCGGTGAGTTTCTTGCTATAGTAAAAGCAGAAAGGCTTGGATTAACGTTAAAAAAGCAGAATAAGGATGAATTAGTAAGATTATCTTTGAGGATTATGGAAGCCATAAAGGAAAGTCAAAAGATAGTATATCCCTCAGGCAGGGAGGGGCTGGTAAGTTTAGTGAGGATAGTAGAAGAGCAAGGAAACATCGCCAAAAGTGTTACCATTCCCCCTGAAGGTGTAATTTGCAGAAGCCCCTGTGGAACAGGAACCTCAGCACATATGGCATTAAAGTATACAAACGGGGAAATTAGCTTGGGTGAGGAAGTGATTCATCAAGGTATTATTGGCACAGAGTTCCGTAGTAGACTAATTGAGAAAAAAAATCTCTGGGGGATAGAGACAGTTATTCCAGAAATCATTGGTTCAGCATGGATAACAGGTATTTGTGAATTTATCATCGACCCTGATGATCCATTGAAAAATGGGTTTGAGTTGTAGTTATTATTATAGAGTTTATAAAAAAGCGAATAAAGATAAGGAGCAATTAATTAAAGGTTTTAATATACTAATATATAAATTCAAAGAAAAGAGAAAAATTAAGAAAAGGTAATTTTATTAGATATTCCGATGAAACTTGCCACCTATTATGGTTGAAAGTTTACCACTAATTAGCCCTCCACACTTCCCATTTTTCTTATGGAAAGGTTGTAAAAGAGAAGATATATTTCTCTGTTTAGCGGGATGCCACTCTTACAGAAGAGTGTCTTAAGTTAATTGAGGAAATAGAACGTGAAAGAACCGAAAATGGTAGCCGCAAGGCTCAGAGCCTGTGTTATTATGTAATAATCTTTCTTTGCGCAACCTAAATCCCATTAGATGTTACTATTATTTAGGGGGGTAAAGGTTACGGCTACCGTCCTTTGTCGTGTAAACTCAGATGCTTAATTATCACATAAACATATAGGGGAAGATTAATAAGTTGGGAGCTCATTAAAGTTCTCCTATACATTGTTTGTTGTAGGGGACGGTTGCGACCGTTCCCTACCCAATAAATGTGGAATTTGTGATTTAAAATCAATCCTTTTGGTATATAGGACAGATCGCTGTCAGCCTAAGGATTATGAGATTTAAAAAATATTTAAAATCGGACGTAAGAGGTGTACAACAGTTGGTTGACAAAATAAATTGTCGGATTATAATTAAAATAGAAATTTATTCCATAATATGGAATAAATAAGCTAAAGAGAAAAATGAGACTAATCTATTATTTATTAGTAGATAGCTAAAGAATTAGTATAAATATTTAAACCCAGATTCGGCAAACTGTTAGAGTGATTAGCTTGGGCAGGGGAGGCTTTAGCCTCCCAATAGACTCTAATTTTTATTTTGCAAAGGGCGACTGAAGTTGCCCCCACCCAAAAAAGAAAAATATTTTTTGCTCCTAAAAAATTTTAAAAAATTTAATTTTCATGAAGATTAGACTCAGAGCAGTATTTTAGGATAAACTTAACGGTCATTATTCAAATTGCCGAATCCGGGTTAAAATTTACTTAAAAGGAGGAGATAAAAGTGCTACAAAGAGTTAGTTTCAAAGTATTATCTCATAACCAGATTAAAGAGATTCATTCGGCCAGCTTGAAAATTTTAGAGAAAACAGGGGTAAAGGTTTTTGATGCAGAGGCTATATCTCTTTTAAAAGAGGCAGGAGCAGATGTTGTAAGTGATAATATAGTAAAAATGCCTTCTCGTTTAGTAGAAGAAGCATTGTCTGGGACACCATCAAAAATAACTATATATAATCGTAAGGGAGAGCCTGCCCTCTTTCTAGGTGAAGATAAAGTCTATTTTGGTACAGGCTCAGATTGTCCTAACATTATTGATGTGTTTACAGGAGAAAGGCGACCAGCAGTAAAAGAGGATGTAATCAAAGCAAGTTTATTCTGTGATTACCTTTCTAATATTGATTTTATGATGTCTGTGGGTTGTGCTTCTGATGTTCCCCCTGCTACATCAGATAGACATCACTTTGAGGCTATGGTCTCTAATACAAAGAAACCTATAATCTTTACAGCATATGATAAATGTGGACTTGAAGACATACTAAAAATGGCTACAGCAGTAAGTGGAAATCTTGAAGAGCTACAAAGACATCCATTTTTAATCCTTTATGATGAACCCACCTCTCCTTTAAAGCATAGTAAGCCTGCAGTGCAAAAGCTACTTCTGATTGCTGAGAAAAATATTCCCGTAACTTATTGCCCGGCAATTTTGACCGGAGCAACAGGGCCAATCACTTTAGCCGGAATGTTAGCTACAGGCAATGCTGAAATTTTAAGTGGTTTAGTAATGCACCAGTTAAAACGAAAAGGAGCTCCTTTTATCTATGGCATAGGCTTTGACGTAATGGATATGTCTACTACAATAGATGCATATGCAGCACCTGAGACTCTTCTTATGGATGCTGCTGCTTGTGGTTTGGCAAGATATTATAACCTTCCTATTTTTAGTGTTGGCGGAATTAGTGATGCTAAAGTTCTCGACCAACAGGCCGGAGCTGAAATAGCTTCATCTTGTTTAATGGGAGGCTTAAGTGGAGCAAACTTAGTTCATGATATAGGATACATTGAATCAGGGATGACCTCTTCTTTTGAAGCTATTCTATTAAATGATGAGATTATTGGAGAAGTTAAGAAAATACTAGAAGGAGTTAAGGTGAATACAGAGACACTGGCACTAAATGTAATTAATAAGGTAGGACCAGGTGGTCACTTTCTCGAGGAGGAGGCTACATTAAAAAATTTTAGAAAGATATGGTACCCTAAATATTTAGATAGACAGAGATATCACACCTGGGTTGAGGGTGGTAAAAAAACTCTTTTTGATAAATTGAATATAGGAGTGAAGAAAATTCTTAAAGAATATACTTCAGAGCCTGTTCCTTCTAAAATTAAAGAGAGATTAGCAGAGATTATAAGAAAGAGAGAAGAGAATATTAAAATTTAATTCCTCTTGTTTCTCTTTACGATATTTTCGGGATTATAAAAGTGGAAAAATAAAACTGTAGCCAAATTTGTGATTAAACTCTTAGTATTTAGGAGGTACTAATTGAAGAAACTATTAACAGGAAATGAAGCAGTTGCTGAAGGAATAATTGAATCAGGAACAGAGGTAGTTTGTGGATACCCGGGCACTCCTTCAACAGAGGTAATCCAGACTTTGTTGCCCAAAGCAAAAGAATTGGGAATTCATATAGAGTGGAGTGTAAATGAGAAAGTGGCCTCTGAGATTGCTACTGCTGCTAGCTGGGCAGGGAAAAGAGCCATTGTTACCATGAAGATGTCAGGATTAAATGTTGCCTCTGATTCCCTATGCTCCATTATTTATAGTGGTTGTAGAGGGGGATTGGTTATTTATGTTGTTGATGACCCGGGAGTAAGTGCGGGTATGGTGGAACAGGACTCAAGATACTATGCTAAACTTGGAGTAGCTCCTATGCTTGATATCTCCTCTCAGCAGGAGAGTTTAGATTTTGTAAAGCTTGCCTTCGAGGTTTCTGAGAAGATTAAAGGACCCGTTTTTTTAAGGTCAACGGCAAGCATCTCTCATGTTGCCTCTGATGTAAAGATAGGCAAAAGAGTAGAGCTAAAAAGAGAAGCCCATTTTGAGCGGGATATCTCCAAATATACTAAGCCTAAAGCATCCTGGTGTATGAACCAGCATCAGGATTCACTTACAAGGTTAAATGAAGCCTCTAAAATTGTAGACTCAAGAGTTAATCAAGTGCATTTAGAGGGAAAATATGGAGTAATTGTCTCTGGAGCAGCCTGGGAGAATTTTCAGGAAGCAGTAAATAGATACAATTTAAAGCTCTCCTGGCTAAAGATAGGTATAGTGAATCCTCTACCTGATGAGAAGATAAAAGAATTCTTAAAAGATATAGATAAACTGCTTGTATTAGAAGAATTAGAGCCTTTTATAGAAGCAGAGGTTATGAGAATCTCTTTTCTTTCAGGTAAAAAAATAGATATTTTAGGAAAGTTTGATGGCACTCTCTCTATGATGGGAAGTTATTCCTTTAAAGAAATAAAAAAATCTCTCGAAGCTCTTCTTAAAGTAAAGCTTGAATCTGAACAAAATTCAGAAATCATAAAAAGAGCAGAAGAACTTGAAGTTAAGCGTCCCACCTCATTTTGTATAGGATGTCCTCATAGGGGAACATACTATGCTATAAATAAAGCTATTAAAAAATTAAAGTATAAAAAAAAGGATATTATTGTTACTGGGGATATAGGATGTACAATTTTAGGAATGAACAAGCCTTTTGAGACTTGTTGGACTGAAGTAGCTATGGGGGCAAGTATAGGTTTAGCTCAAGGATTTAAATGGGCTGGTATTGAAAAACCAGTCCTTGCAACCATAGGAGATTCTACCTTTTTCCATGCTGGTATACCTCCTCTTATCAATGCAGTATATCAAAATGTTTCCTTAACTATTATCATTTTAGATAATGGATGGACAGCTATGACAGGCTTTCAGGAGAACCCGGGAACTATTCCTTTAAAAGATACCAATCCTATGAGAATAGATATTGTAGAGGTATGTAAAGGATGCGGTGCAAAAGATATAAGTGTAATTGACCCTTATCACTTAAAAGAGTCAATAGATGTAATAGCAGAGGCAATAGAGCATCCAGGAGTATCTGTAGTAGTCTCTCGTCGTGAGTGTGCTCTTCAATCAAGGAGAAGAAAAGTTAATTTACCAAAACTAAAGGTAAATCCTGATAAATGCACTGGTTGTAGGGTATGCTTAAGTTCATTAGCCTGCCCGGCGATGATATTTCATCCTAAGGATAAAAAAGGTTTAATGGAGATTACATCCTCTTGTAATGGATGTGGTTTATGTAAAGATGTTTGCCCTGAGGAGGCAATAGAGGTGATAAAAGATGCAGTATAATATCTATTTAGCAGGAGTAGGTGGACAGGGAGTGGTTAGACTATCAGAAATCATTGCCCGTTACGCAATGGAAAAAGGTAAAAGAGTTAAGTTTTATAAGGAGATAGGATTAGCTCAAAGAGGAGGACCTGTTCATTGTGAGGTTAGAATTGGCGATGTCTTTGGACCAAGAATCCCTCCTTTATCTTCTAATATAATGGTAATAATGGAGCTCTCTGAAGTATTAAAAGCTTTAGAGCTTATAAAGCCAAAAGGAGTGGTTATTTTAAATAAAAAAAAGGTTTATCCTATAGATATGATGGCTCATCCAGAGAGATATCCAAAACAGGAAGAGATAATAAAGTTACTTAATGATGCAAAAGCAGAGATAATCTGGATAGACGCAGAAAAAATAGCATTGGAAGTAGGGCTTCCTATTGCAGAAAATAATGTTTTACTTGGTGCTCTCTCTTCTATCTCCTCATTTGATAAGGAATGCATTCTTAATGTTTTAAGAAAAAGTATTCCCCGGGAAATAGATAAGAATATTGCTGCTTTTAATAAAGGGTATGAGGTAGTAAACCCCATTAGATAGTAAACATCTAATGGGGGAAAGAGGTAAACTATATGAAAAAATTTTTTAATCCTCATTCTGTTGCCATTTTTGGCTCAATGAAGGAAGGAAAAACAGGATCTGATCTGGTGAGGAATATAACTGAGGGAGGATTTAAAGGGAAAGTATATCCTATAAGTCACACTGGTGACCAGATATTTGGATTAAATATCAAAAAAGACTTTAAAGATTTAGATATTGATTTAGCAGTTATTGCTATTCCCTCTCAATTTATTCCTTCTATTTTAGAGAAATTAGGTAATAAGGGTGTTAGGTCTGTAATTATAATCTCCGCAGGGTTTTCTGAAGTGGGGAATATTAAGGGAGAAGAAAGAATAAGAGAGATTGCTAAAAAGTATAATATGAGGATTATAGGTCCAAATTGTGCCGGGATAATGAATACTGAATACAATCTCTTTGCCAGTATAGAGGTTCGTGCTCTTAAAGGTGAGACAGCTTTTATTACTCAAAGTGGTGCACTTGGAGGAGTAGTTTTAATGATGGCGGAAGAGATGGGTTTTGGTTTTTCAAAATTTATAAGCTATGGCAACAGATGTGATGTGGATGAAGCAGATTTAATTAAATATCTTCAAGATGATTATCAGACTAAAGTTATCGCTGTATATATTGAAGGATTAAAAGATGGGAGAAAGTTTTTAGCTCAAGCTAAGAAGACTTTGCCTAAAAAGCCAATTATTGTCATTAAGTCAGGTAAAAGCAAGGCTGGAATGCGAGCTACTTCATCTCATACAGGCTCTTTAGCAGGAGAGGATAGGATATACGATGCTGCTTTTAAACAGAGCGGTATTCTGCGAGTAGATAATGTGAGAGAAATGTTTGACTTAAGTCGGGGTTTAATCTATTATCAAAAAATTAAGGGAAATAAGATTGCTATAGTGACAAATTCGGGAGGGCCTGCAGTAATGACTACCGATAAATTAGAAGAGTTGGGTTTGGCTGTACCTGAGCCTTCTCCGAGTTTAAAAGATAGACTTAAAACCTCTCTTCCTTCTAATATCTCTTTAAGAAATCCTTTTGACCTTTTAGCTTATGGAAGTGCAGAAAATTTTGCTTTTGTTTGCGAGGAAATAGCCTCAGAATATGATGCTATAATTGCAATTTTTGTTCCTACCGCTTATATGGATTCTACAAAAATTGCTAAAGCATTAGGCAAAGTTAAAGATAAAATAAAAAAGCCTATATTTGCAAGCTTTATGGCTGGTAGATTAGTAAAAAAGGGAATTGAAGAGCTAAATAGCTATGGAATTCCCAATTATGGGACAGGAGAAAGATGTGCTAAGGTTATTCAAAAAATAGTTTTATATACTTCAAATCTTGAAGGGACAAAAGATGCATAAGATTATTGAGAGAGCAAAAAAAGAGAAAAGATCTTTATTGGAGACGGAGGCGAAAGGGTTATTAAAGGAATATAAAATATCTGTTCCTGATTTTAAATTGATAAAAAATGAAGATGAAATAAGTAAAATAGCTAAAGAGATTGCCTATCCTCTAGTAATGAAGATTGTCTCTCCAGATATTATCCATAAATCAGATGCTGGAGGAGTAAAGATAGGTATTAAAAATGAGAATGAGGCAAAATTAGCTTATAAGGAGATTATTTCGAAGGCAAAAAAATATAATAAAGAAGCAAAAATTTTTGGGGTAATAGTATCTCCTGTAGTTCCTCAAGGAACAGAGGTCATCGTAGGAATGACGAAAGACCCTCACTTTGGCCCTGTAGTAATGTTTGGATTAGGGGGAATTTTTGTAGAGATATTAAAAGATGTCTCTTTCCGTATTCTTCCCTTAGAAGAAAAGGATGCACAAGAGATGATTGCCGAAATTAAGGGATACAAAATCTTAAGAGGAGCAAGAGGTGAATCTCCCAAAGATATTGAAGCGATAAAAAGAATTTTAATAAAAATTTCTCAGTTAACTATGGAAAATCCTGAGATTAATGAAATAGATTTAAATCCTATATTTGTATTTAAAAAGGGTATTCAAGTAATTGACGCTCGAATAATTTTGTAAAACTTATATTTTTCTCGATAATGGACTTGCTTTTTTTAATTAATTTGCTAAATTCTATAAAAAGGTGAGATAAAGTAAATTCAATTTCGCTAAAATAATTGCTAGCTTTTACAGGAAAATCCTTTTATAAAGTAGGGAACGGTCGCGGCCGTTCCCTACCTCAATAAATGTGGAATCTGTGATTCAAACAAAAGCAATCCTTTCGGTATATAGGACAGATTGCTGTCAGCCTAAAGGATTATAAGAGCTCATTAAAGTTCTCGTGAGAAATAGAAGAAGCAAAAGATCTACCTAGTATTTGACAGAACTTCTAAAGTGTAGTAAATTATATTACTCTTTTATAGTTAGTAAAACTAAACTATTACAAGTTCTCCACCTGAGTAGGAGAGGCTTTAGCCTCCCAATCGCTTTTTAACTCTTGCTTCACAAAGGGCGATTAGCCTCGCCCCTACCCACAAGTGGGTTGAAGTAGGTTAAAAATACAGGGAAAGAAGTTCTTAAATCACCTCATATAAGATTAAAAAAATATCTAAAATTGAACGTAAGAGGTGTACAACAAATTTCGTGCAAAAGCTGGCTGATAATAAAAAATTGTAAATATTCAGTGGACTACGTCCCAAAGGTAATATTTCTCCTACGCAGAGGGAAGATAAAGGGTAAAATTGGTAGCCGCGAGGCTCAGAGCCTGCGTCTCTTCTGCGCAACCTAAACCCCATTAGATGTTACTACTATTTAGCGGGGTAAAGGTTGCGGCTGCCCTGCCTTACCGATCAAACTCGACTGTAAATCTCTTTCTGAACAGGGTGTTCACTGAGTATTTACAAAAAATTAAAAGGGAAATTGTTAAAATATTTTGATATTACCATAAAAATCTTCAGGAGGAAAAATGGTAGATTTAAATGAGCTTAAAGAGAATGTTATCAACGGAAAAGCTGATGAAGTAAAAGAGTTAACTCAAAAGGCTCTTGATGAGGGACAGGATATAGAAAAGGTTTTAAAT
>JAGGXI010000049.1 GCA_021163155.1 Candidatus Aerophobota bacterium | reverse complement strand
TACTCTTTCCCATGAACTTTCTTTTTTTGAAGTGATGCCATTTCTATTTAGTATATACAAATTTAACATCTTGTCAAGTCCCTATTCGATTTTTCTCTTTCATATTTCCTAATACAGCAATACAGAGATATACTATCGAGGCACTTTTAAAACTTTCTGTTAGCAATTTTAGTATATACAAAGATGAACTCTCCAACTCTTTCTCAATTCCTTATTTTCACAATTTTTATGTTAAAATTTAGTAAACTTGCGCTAGAATTAAAGATCTTGAAAGTGGAGGGGGGTTTGTTTTTAATCAGGTGCATAACATTCAACCTAATGTTCCACCAGAGAACATAATAGTGATGTTTGAAACTGTTGAAAGGTATAGTAAGTATCTCGTATGAGATTATTATGTGAATAATATTAATTTGAGAGATGGGAAAGGAAAGTAACAATGGTGAAAGAAAATAAGCTTAAAAAAATTCTTAAAGAAAACAATGTAGCTATCGGTCCTTTTATGAAATTTACAGATCCTGCTGCTATAGAGATTACTGGATTCGCTGGATTTGATTTTGTTATAATTGATACCGAGCACGGTCCAATTTCTGTAGAGACAGCTCAAAATCTTATCCGAGCGGCTGAAATTGCAGAAATTACTCCCATAGTTAGGGTTAGAGAAAATAATTCTTCTCTTATTTTAAGAGCTTTGGATGTTGGTGCTCAAGGGGTAGAGATTCCACAAATTTCTACCAAAGAAGATGCTCTGAGAGCTGTGGAGGCAGCAAAGTTTTCCCCTCAGGGTGAGCGAGGTGTTTGCCGATTCGTTCGTGCTGCTGGTTACTCTTCACTGGAGCGATTTAAATACTTTAAGTTTTCCAATAAAGAGGTAACAGTAATTGCCCATATTGAAGGAGTAGAGGGGGTGGAAAATCTAAAAAATATTTTAACTGTGGAAGGTTTAGATGTTATTTTTCTTGGTCCTTATGATTTGTCTTCCTCCTGTGGGGTAACTGGCCAGATAAATCATCCATCAGTGATTAAAAAAATGAAGGAGGCAGTAAAGCTTTCCCGAGAGGCAGATGTAGCGATTGGCACTTTTGTTGACAGCGTTGAAGATGGTAAAAAATGGATAGATGCAGGAGTCCAGTATATCTCTTTTTCTGTGGATGTGGGTATATTTTACGAAGCTTGCTGTAGGATAGTGAAAAATCTAAGAGACTTAACTATAAGCAAGTAATTTGGAGAGGAGATTTTCTTATGGGTAAGAAAATTATTACTTTTGGAGAAATTATGCTGAGATTATCTCCATCTAGTTTCAAAAGGTTTATTCAAGCTGATTCATTTGATGTAACCTATGGAGGAGGGGAGGCTAATGTAGGCGTATCCCTGGCTAACTTCGGGTTTGATGCTTATTATGTAACCAAGCTTCCCAATAATCCTATAGGTGATGCTGCCCTGAATCATTTAAGACGATTTGGCGTCAAGACGGATTATATCGTAAGAGGTGGAGATAGGCTGGGTATTTACTTTATGGAGATAGGCGCAGCACAAAGACCATCTAAGGTTGTATATGATAGAGCTGGCTCTGCTATAGCCGAGGCAAAGCTTGAAGACTTTGACTGGGATATGATTTTTAAAGATGCCGAATGGTTTCATTTTACAGGTATCACTCCAGCTTTAAGCGATAGCGCAGCTGAGCTAACTTTGGAAGCGGTAAAGAAGGCTAAACAGAATGACGTTAAGGTAAGTTGTGATTTAAACTATCGCAAAAAACTCTGGAGCCCAGAAAAAGCCAATAAGATGATGACCCAACTTATGGAATATGTTGATATAGCTTTGGGAAACGAGGAAGATGCAGAGAAAATCTTCGGTATTAAGGCATCTGAATCTGATGTTACTGCTGGAAAACTCAGCGAGGAAGGTTACAGATTTGTAGCTAAAGAACTAATTGAAAAGTTTAATTTTAAGTTAGTAGCTATTACCTTAAGGGAAAGCTACTCGGCATCGGATAATGGCTGGTCAGCTATGGCCTATGATGGAAGGAATTTTTACACTTCAACTAAATACAAGATTCATATAGTGGATAGGGTAGGTGGAGGAGATGCTTTCGCTGGTGGTTTAATATATTCCCTAATTAACGGAAAAAGATTAAAGGAAGCGCTGGATTTTGCTGTTGCTGCATCTTGTTTGAAACACACAATCCCTGGCGATTTCAATATGGTAAGTGTGGATGAGGTGGAATCCCTTCGGAGAGGAAATGTATCCGGAAGAGTGCAAAGATAAGAAGAATAAAATACGAGCTAAAGTTTCAAATTTTAAGATATTGCTTAATGCCAAACAAACTTTTGGAGGAAACTCATCTTGTTAAATTTTTAGAATATCTTGAAATCCGTAATATTTGCATTAATAACGATCTATGTAAAGAATAGAAAGATTAATTTCAAAATCATAAATATCACATTTAAGCTGTAGTTATCCTTGCACTATCAAGATTGATCGGTAAAGTAAGGTAGCCGCAACCTTCAGGTTGCGCTGTTTTACGCAGGCTCTGAGCCTCGCGGCTACCATTTTTTCCGTGCAAAAGTTGGTTGACAAAAATAAAATTTACTCTATAATATATATAATGATGTTCTAATGAACTAATGTAATTATCTGTTGAAAGGGGAAGGATGGTTAAGACACAAATTGGCAAGGCAAGATTAAAATTTGATATAGCTATTCCGCTTTATTACCAATTAAAAGAGATGGTAAGGCAGCAAATAGAGGAAGGAGTATGGCAGGTTGGCGGTCTTATACCAACAGAGCAGCAATTACAGAAAGAATACGGAATAAGTCGTTCTACAGTGAGACAAGCTATAAATGAGCTTGTAAATGAGGGATATTTGGTTAAAAAGCAGGGAAAGGGTACATTTGTCTCAACTGTTAAGAGATTGAGCGAGGATTTACCAAAGCTTCACAGTTTTACAGAAGAAATGCTATTAAAAGGCTTAAAACCTGAGGCAAAAGTTATCTCAGTTAAGGAGATAACACCTTCTAAAAGAGTAGCACAGGCACTACATCTTAAAGAAGAGGAAAAAGTTATAAGAATAGAGAGACTACGCTCAGCGGATGGAGAGATTATCTGTATTCTTACCTCCTATCTTCCTTCCAGTTTAGGGATAAAGCTGGAAGATGATTTTACAGGTTCTTTATACAATTTGGTAGAGATGAAATATCAAATTCCTATTATTAAAGGAAAACAGAGTATCGAAGCTTTAGCGGCTAACAAATACGAAGCTAATCTATTAAGAGTGAAACGTGGTTTTCCTGTGCTATGCATGATCAGAATTACCTATACAACGGGTAATAAGCCTATAGAGATAGTTGAGGGAAGGTACAGGGCTGATAGGTATAAGTATAGCATTACTCTGGAGAGATAAAAAGGGATATTGATGAGATTAGATCGTTAATAAGGGAGAAGCTAAAATAAAATCCAGGGGAGGTGAAAAAGTACAATTAAGTAACAAAGAAAAGTTTCTCAAAAGAAAAAATATAGTGTTAAAAAATTAATTTTCTTTTGATAGCTTTCTACAAAGAAATGAATAATATTTAAAAAGGAGGTCTTAAATGTTAAGTATGTTAAAAAGAATAGGGTTTGTAGGTCTGATCTTTCTGCTGGTTTTTGGTTTGTCAACTTCTTTCGCGGCAAACAAGCAATATGAGGTTTACTTGCTTAATGTCGGCATGAATAATCCCTATTATATTGGGATTATGAAGGGGGCAGTTGTTGCTTCTCGAGAGTACCCAAACGTAAACCTCGTTAATTTGGACGGAAGAGAGGATTCAGGTTATCAGGCTTCGCAGGCTCTTGCGGCAATCGCAAAAGGGGTTGATGCTATTCTTTTGGATCCGGTGACCAGTGACGCCCTGGTCCCTTCAGCCAGAACTGCTAAGGCAGCGGGAATACCAGTTTTTTGCGTGGACAGGGATATCTCAGATGCCAGTCTGCGGATAGGGGCTGTTGGTTCCAACCAGAGACTGATTGGGAATACAAATGCGCAATACATAGTTAAGTTTCTAAAGGAGAAAAATTTTGGGAAGCCTTGGCGAATTGTTATATTAGAGGGGACTCCTGGCGCTTTGGCAAACACGGAAAGAACCGGAGGCTGGTACGATGTCCTCAATCCGCTGATTAAGAGTGGAGACGTAGAGATTGTTGCTGATGAGCCGGCCAATTGGGCTCGAGAACCTGCACTTCGTGTGATGTCCCAGATATTAGTTAAGACGAAGGATATTGACGTTGTGATTGCATCAAATGATGAGATAGTAGCAGGAGCAATCTCTGCTTTGAAGGCTGCCGGTCTTAAGCCGGGGAAGGATGTCTATCTCACTGGTGTCGATGCTTCCCGGGTAGGTGTTGATTTAGTAAAGAGAGGGGAAGAATTAGCCACTGTATGTCACCAAGCATGGCTTCAAGGATATTGGGGGTGCAAAATGGCAGTCGAATATCTCCTTAAAGGAAATGTTCCTCCGAAAGGTAAATTTAAGAATAATTACCTTATTACCCCAATTTTCATGGTAGATCAAGAAAATGTTGATGAGTTAGCTGGACCTTTTGGTGAGCCTGCTGATCCAAGTAAGGCTCCCAAGCTTCCCTATTAGATATAAATAGCTGAACAAGATAGAGGATTGGGGCTATTAATAACTCCAATCCTCTAATTTAATTCTAATATAATAAGAAACCGTAAAGGAGCGAATTATAGTGAAAGACGAAAAGGCTGTTCTTAAATTGGAACGGATAAGCAAAAAATTTGGGCCCGTACAAGCCCTTAAAGATGTAAGTTTTAGTTTAAAGAAACAAGAGATATTGGGTCTTGTAGGTGATAACGCAGCTGGGAAATCGACTTTACTTAAAATAGTTGCGGGAGTCTATTCGCCCGACAAAGGAGAAATTTATATCAATGGCGAAAAGGTTAATATTGAAAGCCCTCTTGATGCCCAGCGGAACAGCATTGAAATTATATATCAAGATTTTATGCTCACTCCTAATTTAAATGCACCGGCGAATATCTTTCTTGGACGAGAAATTACGAGTAACTGGGGGCTTTTCAAGAGAGTCCAAAGAAATAGAATGAGAGAGGAAGTTCAGAAGACCATTCAGGGATTAGGACTCAAAATAGATTTACATAAATTAGTTGGAGAACTTTCTGGTGGCCAACGGCAAATAGTGGCTATCGCAAGAGCACTTTACTTCCAGTGCCGTATCATGTTAATGGATGAGCCTACAGCAGCTCTCTCGGTGGCTGCCATTAAGGATTTTCATCCTCGAGTCAAAAAAGCGCGGGATAACGGAGTATCAATAATTTATGTTAGCCATAGACTTCCTGAAGTCATAGATATCTGTGACCGTATCGTAATTTTAAGGAGGGGACAAGTTGTAAGGATTGTCCAGGCATCAGAAATTACTATAGAAGACCTTGTGGAAATCATGGTCGGTGCACTTTAACTAAAAAAAGAAAAAGGAAATAAGGATGAATCAAAACATAGATACGAAAAAGACACGATTGAGTAATTTGTCGATTTCTGGCAATCGAGTATCAAGATATATTTCTAAGTTTTTCTTAAAGAGCTCATATGGAAAACCTGTAATGTTTCTAATTATTTTTACTATAATCTGTACTATCATTACACCCAAGTTTTTATCTTTCGCTAACATGAAGGCTGTGCTTATTTCGGCATCTCCCTTGATGATCATCGCGGTAGGAGAGGCGCTGGTGATTCTGACGGGTATGATAGATTTGGGTGTAGAATCTATAGCAGCTTCTACCGGTGTGCTTATAGCTTTTCTAAATATTATTATGGGAGTATTTACAGGGGTATGTATTATTGTTGCGCTTTTATATGGTCTTCTTATAGGACTACTTGTTGGAATTCTTGTCACTAAGACAAGAATTCCATCTTTTGTTACTACTTTGGGTATTTATTGGGGATTGCGTGGTGTTGGAATGTTATTGGGCGGTGGATTACCAATAAGTCCTTCATCTGTTGTGCCTGCTCGTCCTATTGGTTTTTCCTGGATCGCAGGCTATTTTGGTAAAGTGCCTATAATGCCTCTTATCGCTATATCCATTGTATTGGTTTTTCATTTCTATGTGTGCCAGTCCCAGCGGGGCGTTCATATATATGCCACAGGTGGAGACGAAATCGCTGCGAAAAACCGTGGAGTAAAGACGGATAGGGTGAAAATTTTTGTTTTCGTTATGTCAGGCATGCTGGCTGCAACTGCGGGAATAATGATGACGGCTTGGCTGAATTCAGGTTATGCGTGGTCTGCTCAAGGGTATAGTATGCAAGCTATTGCAGCGGTAGTTCTTGGCGGTATTCCCTTTACTGGTGGTTATGGAACCATTATTGGAGTAGGAATAGGAGCAATTATTATCGCTATGATTTCGGATATTATCACATTAGTAGGTATTTCTCCTCTTTATAACTATATTGTTACAGCGGTTATTATGGTAATTGCCGGCTCGCAGATTAAAAAGAGCGGTGAAGTTGTAAAATAGTATATAGATTTAAGTTTTATTGATATCTAAAAAGAAAAGGAGGGAATCTGGATGGCAAGAGCAGTAATCGGGGTGGACTTGGGCGGTACGACATTAGCCATAGGGATTATTAATAATGAAGGTAGGATTATAATTCAAAAGGTCCAACCAACTCCAAAATCTTTAAAGCCCGACGGTTTAGCAAAGATAGTTAAAGAGAATATAAAAGAGTTCACTGCAAATATTGCTTCTACCTTAAAACTAAAAGCACTTAAGATAGGAATAAGTGTTCCTTCTTTTACTACTAAAGAAGGAGAGGTTATACATGCTCCAAACCTGGGATGGATAAATGTTCCACTTAAAAAAATAATGGAAGAAAGAATCGGGATGCCTGTTTATATTGAACATGATGTAAAATGTGCTACTTTAGCTGAAAAAATATATGGTGCAGGCCGTAATTGTAATGATTTTATTTATATTACTTATGGGACGGGTCTATCAGCAGGCATAGTGATCAACGGAAGTATTAGAAGAGGAATTCACAACAGTGCAGGAAACATTGGCCATTGGGTTATTAATGAGCAGGGAAGGCCTTGCACATGTGGCTTAAATGGATGTTTGGAAACGTTTATAGGAAGAGAGGGAATTATTAAAAGGGCAAGGAGTAAAATCCAAACAGGTAGAGACATAGGGGTTGATATAGACCATTTAACTGTGAAAAGGGTTTTTAGGTCAGCTAAAGAGGGTAATGTAGTAGCAAGAGAGTTAGTGCCAGAGATAGCGAAAGACTTTGGATTGGCTATCGCAGGTTTGGTTGCTATTTTAGATCCTGGTAAAGTTATTATTGGAGGAGGAATTGCGAGGGCAGGTGAAATTCTCTTTTCTCCCTTAAGAAAGGTTGTAAAGAATAACATTTCCAGTGAATCTGCTCGTTGTGTAGAAATCATTCCAGCAAGTTTGGAGAATCCTGCCCTTATCGGTGCAGCATTAATAGCATTAGAAGAGAAGGGGATAAATGAATTCTAAAGAAAGAGTGCTAACAAGTATTGCTCATAAAGAGCCGGACAGGGTTCCAATTGATTTTGGTGGGACTACAGTGACTGGAATTTCAGCAGTTGCATATAAAAAACTTTGTGACTTCATAGGAGGCGATCAAAAGATTAAGATTTTTGATGTAATGCAACAATTGGCTGTTGTTGATGAGCAGGTTAAGATTATTTTTGGCGTAGATGTTGATCCGCTCTTTCGCCCTAATCCTCGCTTTGGAATACCTATTTATACAGGATGGAAGGCAGGAGAATTAACAGATGGTTCCAGTTGCTTGGTACCCAATGGATTTTCCCCTGTGGAGGAAGACCGTTGGCTGTTTCTCAAACAGGACGGTATAAGCATAGCCAAGAGATCAAAGAAGGCTTATTGGTTTGACCCTATTTATTATCCATTGAATGATAAGAATAACATCGATGACTTAAATAGGTACAAATGGCCTTCATACTCCAATGACGACCTTGAATATTTACGTATGCGCTCAGCGGATATACGATCTAATAGCAAAAGAGCAATCATAGTTACCATAGGGAAAGAACTTTATGCAAGTCTACTCGAGAGCGGTCAGTTCTTGAGAGGACCTGAGCAGTTCTTTATGGATTTAGCAATGAGAAAAGATTATGTGGCGTATTTGTTGGATCGTTGTGTTGAAAATTTTAAGAAAAACTTTGACCAGTTGAAAAAAGCCGTGGGCGACAACGTGGATATCTTAAAACTTGCCGATGATTTTGGAGCACAAGATCGTCTCTTGGTATCACCGCAAACATTTAGAGAGTTGTTCAAGCCCAGATGGAAAGAGATTATTTCATATATTAAAGTGAATTCTAACTATAAAGTGTTTTTTCACAGCGATGGAGCTATTTATGAGATCATTCCTGATTTAATTGAGATTGGTGTTGATATTCTAAATCCTATGCAGTTAGAGGCTAAGGGCATGGATGCTGCCAGGTTGAAAAGGGAATTTGGGAAGGAACTAACCTTCTGGGGTGCTGGAGTTGACACACAACGACTTCCCTTTATGGGATTACAGGAGATAGAAAAACATGTTAAAAAAGTCATCGATATCTTTGCACCTGGTGGTGGTTTTGTTTTTAGCACTGTTCATAACATTCAACCAGAAACCACTCCAGATAAGATTTTAAAGTTATTTGAGATAGCTAAGACCTATGGCGAATAACATAATCCAAAAGAGAGACATATAGTGAATAGTCAACGGATAAAGATTTCTGCCTCGATGATGTGTGCTGATTTTAGCCATTTAGATAACGTTCTTCTCGAACTTAAGAGGGCAAATGTTGATGCGCTACATTTTGACATTATGGATGGGCATTTTGTTCCTAATATTGCTTTAGGCCCTGACCTTGTACGGTCTCTTAGAAATAAGACAGATTTACTGTTTGATACTCATTTGATGGTTCAGAACCCAGATAATTATTTTGATATGTTTGCTGAAGCAGGTAGTGACATTCTTGTCTTTCACGCAGAAGCGTGCACTCATCCATTTCGAGCGATTCAGCGGATACGGGCGTACGGTCTTAAGGCTGGAATAGCTATAAATCCTGCTACACCACTTAGCGCTGTGGATTATGTTCTTGATCAGATTGATATGGTGCTTATTATGACTGTAGAACCAGGCTTTGCAGGTCAAGACTTCATTTCTTCAATGGTCCACAAGGTGCGTACGTTGAGGGATATAATTTTTCAACGAAAGCTGAAAATAGACATTGAAGTAGATGGACACATTAACAAAAGGACGATTCCTGATTTAGCCGGGGCAGGAGCAAACGTCTTTGTAGGGGGTTCATCGGGGCTGTTCATACCCGGTCTTAGTATCGCTGAGGCTGTAAAGATAATGCGCGATAGTGCTTTGAGTAACTACAGCTGTTAAATTATGCTGTTCGGAGGCGAGGAAAGAGTGTTTAAGATAGGGATAATTACTGACCAAATAGGAATGGACTTTGAATCTGCATTGCAGGATATAACTGCTGCTGGACTAAGTACTGTTGAGATCCATGGGTTATGGGGTAAGACTGTGGAGAATCTCTCCATCAAGGAAGCAAAGAGGGCAAGACACCTGCTACAAGATTTTGGTCTAAAAGTTTCCAATATAGGCCCGACTCTTTTCTTTATGTGTCCGTTATTTGATTCAACAAGCCCAGATGATTTAAAGCCCGTAAATCCCCATTTTGTCCATACCAAAGGAGATTATGCGTTTCATGTCGATAAACTTAAAAAATGTTTTGAAATTGCAAATATTCTTGATACATCTATGATTCGCATTTTTGGGTTTCGCCGCCAAGAAGAGACTTTAGATAAAGTTATTGAAAAGATTGCTCAAAGATTAATTATCCCGGTCCGACTTGCAGAAAGGGCTGGAATGACATTGGTTTTGGAAAACTGCCCTTATACAAACCTTCCAACAGGAATGCTAACTTATGAGATGATAAAGAAGATAGAGTCTCAAAGTTTAAAGTTGCTTTGGGACCTGGGAAATACTATCAAAGGAGACGGTATTCCTTATCCGGACGAGTATCAAGTAATCAAAAATGACATTGCTCATATTCATGTGAAAAACTTATCTCTTAATTATGGTTATGCCAGGAAGTATTCATATGACCTCATCGACAGAGGCATTATTGATTACTATAAAGTGCTGTCCAATTTAGTCAAGGATGGATACCATAGAGTCCTTTCATTAGAGCCAGAATATTCACCTAAAGGAAATTATAAAGAGGGGAGTCTTGAGTTTTTACAGAGTCTTAGAGCCGTCATTCGGGAGTGTGGCTTAAAATGAAATCATTAGGTATAGGACTGGCAGGATGTGGGGCGATAGGAAAGGTTCATGCCCTGGCATATCGGAATCTTTCGTCATATTATCGGTTGCCTGTGCAAGTTAAACTGGTGGGTGTATGCACTTCAAACGAAAGAACAGCTAAAAGAGCGCAGCAAGAGCATAACTTTGAATTTTGTTGTAATGATTATTCTTTTCTTCTTGAAAGGGATGATATCGATATAATCGATTGCTGTATGCCTAATTATTTACATAAAAATGTCATTTTGGACACGATTAGTTGTGGCAAGCACATCTACTGCGAAAAACCATTAGCTATGAATGTTGAAGAGGCTGAGCAAATAATAAACGCAGTGCGTAACTCAAATGTGAAACATCAGATCGCCTTCAATTATAGATTTGTTCCGGCTACAATACGGGCTAAACAACTTATCAAACAAGACTCTTTGGGGAAAATATTTAGTTTTCGAGGAGAATATTTACACTCTGGCTATATAGATTTGGATAGACCAATGAGTTGGCGGTTAAGGAAGGAAGAAGCTGGTGGTGGAGCGCTTATTGATTTAGGAATTCATATTATAGATTTAATAAGATATTTATTAGGCGATTTTAAAAGTGTTCTTGCGGTAAACGAGACGGTGATTAAAAGTCGGCGTTCAGAAAATAGCGGTGAACGTGAGAATGTAAGTGTAGATGATATAAGTATTCTTCTTTTACGTTTAGAGAATGGTGGAGTTGGGAGTGTTGAAGCATCACGTCTTGCTACCGGTGCCAATGATGATCTAAGGATAAAGATACACGGGAGTAAGGGAGCTATTTTTTTTAGCCTTATGGAGCCGAACTGGCTCTATTTTTATGATGCTACCGAAAAAGGTGAACCCATAGGGGGAGATCGTGGTTTTAAGCGAATTGAGACGGTGCAACGCTATCCTGATCCCAATATATTCCCCTATTCTAAGTCTACAGTTGGATGGGTTCGTTTTCATATCGCTGGCCAGTATGAATTTATTAGAGCTATTACTGAGAATCTACCAACAGAACCAAGCTTCGAGGATGGATTAGCTGCTCAAAGAGTTGTAGAAGCAGCTTACCTATCATCTTATGAGAAGAAATGGATGAATATAAAATAAGCATGTTTAAGCTCTAAGATATCACATATTCTTAAATTATATGAATAGAATAGGAAGTTCTATTTCTAAAATTAAATCTTTAGAAGAGTAATTAGATATATTAAACTAAATTATTATACGAGAAAGAGGTGAGTTTTTATGAAACTAATGAAACCGTTTGGTAAACAGTTTAATTTAACAACTGGTGTAATTGATGGAGCTGATAATCACTGGACCCGGTATCTTAAGGAGATGCGGGGTATGTATCAAGACAGGGAAGTGCTAAATGAGATTATGAATTCGGATAATCCATTGATTTACGAAGTATATGAGGTATCTGTTCCGGAGGAAGCTGGCCAGCTTATTCAATGTACCTCTATTATTTATCCCGGTAAAATAGGAAAAGAATATTATATGACTAAAGGACACTATCATAAGAAGAAAAGTTGTGCCGAAGTATACCTTTGTTTTTCCGGTCAGGGATACGTGTTGTTGCAAACAGAGGATGGAGAATGTGAAACTGTAGAAATGAAGAAAGAAGCTTTCGTATATGTTCCTCCTTATTGGGCACATCGTACGATTAATGTAGGTAAAGAGCCGCTTGTATTTACTGGTGTTTATCCAGCAGAGGCAGGACACAACTATGGGAGTATTGAAAAGGTGGGATTTGCTAAAATAATTGTGGAGGAGCAAGGAAAACCAGTTATCAAAAGAAATCCTAATTTTAAAGTGAAATAAAGATCAATCCATACTTGGCTGCTAACTTTTGCACGAAAAAAATGGTAGCCGCGAGGCTCAGAGCCTGCGTAAAACAGTGTAACCTAAAGCCTGCGGCTACCGTTTTTTGTAACGCAAACTCATATGCTATAATGGTTTTCTTTTTTAATTTTGCATCCTTCATTGTCTCTTCTGGTTCCTGAATTATTAAACGCTGAGAGTTAGCCCGATACTTCAGGATAACCTTGCTAATATTATTGAGCTCATTAAAGTTTTTATATGCATTGTTTGCTGTAGGGAACGGTCGCGACCATTCCCTACGCAAAGGACGATTAGCCTCACCCCTACACACTAAATAAACAGTCAATTAGCCGCAGGTTTATTTGTATTGCTATAATTAGAGAGGCTGAATAGTTACGTTGTATTTATATTATAAAATGGGGCGTTTAAAACAAAGGAGAAAAAGAATGTCTATCAGGGTATTAGTTACCTCTACTTCTTTTGGAAAGGTGGTAAAGGAGCCAGTGGAATTATTAAATAACCAGGGTTACGAAATTATCTGGAATAAATTAGGCCGGCCGTTAAAAGAGGAAGAAGTAATAGGGAGAATAAAAGGAATAGATGCTTATATTGCTGGTTTAGATGAGATCACCACCAGGGCAATTGAGGCGGCTGATAGATTAAAGGTAATCTCAAAATATGGAGCTGGTGTTGATAATATAGATATTGAGGTGGCTACCAGGAAGAAAATAGTGGTAACCAATACTCCTGGTACAAATAC
The DNA here is from genome assembly GCA_021163155.1 of Candidatus Aerophobota bacterium. Classification (GTDB taxonomy): domain Bacteria; phylum Aerophobota; class Aerophobia; order Aerophobales; family JAGGXI01; genus JAGGXI01. The sequence goes on along the minus strand of JAGGXI010000049.1, from coordinate 19,068 downwards.
TGGAGCAGTAGCAGATTTAACCTTTGGATTGATCTTAGCGGTAGCCAGGAAAATACCTCAGGCGAATGGGAGTACTAAAAAGGGGGAATGGAAAAAGTTTTTTGGCAGGGCAGTATATGAAAAAACTCTGGGTATAGTAGGGATGGGTGAAATTGGAAAAGCCGTTGCTAAAAGGGCAAAGGGCTTTAATATGAGGATAATTTACTGGAGTCGCCGAAGGAAGTTAGATATTGAAGAGAGGACTGGAGCAAAATACACTGATCTTAAATCCTTGCTGCAGGAGGCGGACTTTGTGAGTCTGCATCTTGCTTTAACCAGTGATACTAAAAATATTATTGGGAAAGATGAGATAAGACTGATGAAGCCCACAGCCTTTCTGATAAACACAGCCAGAGGTCCTATAGTGAATGAGGATGCTCTTTATGAGTGTTTAAGGGACAGGATAATAGCTGGGGCTGCGGTTGATGCTTATTCTAATCAACCGCCCAAGGACAGCCCCCTCCTCTCTCTGGATAACATTATTGCTACTCCTCATATGGGAGCTTATACCTATGAATCAATTATGAATATGGGAATGACCTCGGTAAAAAACGTCATCGATGTACTGAACAAAAAAAGGCCAGAATATGTAGTTAATCCAGAGGTATATGAGAGCTAATTATGATTAGAGAAAGAGGTAATAAAATTAATCAGCACTTAAAATTGAGTGAAAATTATAAAAACATAGATACAAAAATGAAATACAATTGGGAGAGATAATTATGGAGGGAATAGGGGGGTGCACCGGAAAGGTCTTGCGAGTTAATTTAACTCACAAAAATAGTTTTATACAGGATATAAATAGAGAAGTTTTTAAGAAGTTTTTGGGCGGGAGAGGTGTAGCTGCTAAGATTTATTTTGAGGAGATTTCTCCCGAGGTTAAACCACTGGATAAGAAAAATAAGTTAATCTTTATAACAGGTCCCTTAACTGGTACTATTGTCCCTGCTAGTACTAAATTCCAATGTGCTACCAAATCACCAGAAACTGGGATATACTTATGCTCAAACTCGGGAGGCAATTTTGGCCCTCAACTTAAGTTTTCCGGTTACGATGGACTGATAATTGAAGGAAAATCCTCAAAGCCCGTGTATATAATTATAGATGATGGTAAGATGGAGATTAAAGATGCCAGTAAACTCTGGGGCAAGTCTACAGTTGAGGTTTATAATATCCTTAAAAAAGAAATTGGATATTCCAGAGCAGGAATAATGTGTATTGGGCCAGCTGCAGAAAGAAAAGTTGTCTTCTCAAATATAAGAGTAGATAAAAGAAGCTTTGGCCGAGGTGGCGCAGGAGCAGTTATGGCTTCCAAAAATCTTAAAGCTATAGTAGTTAAAGGCAAAGACAAGTTAAGTTATGCTAATTTTGCTGAACTTAAAAAAAGAATTAAACCTCGAGAGATAAAAGAAGCCTGCAAGGATTTAGCTACCTATGGTAGGCCAATTTATACGAAGAGTATACATGATTTAGGTTGTTATCCTGTGAGGAATTTTCAAACTACGGTATTTAGTGGAATTGATAAGGTTGATGCTGAATTTATGAAAGAAAATTTTTTCATTAAAAATCAGGCTTGTTATAGATGTCCTGTAGCTTGTTTACAGTTATGTGAGGTAAAAGATGGTAAGTTAGCAGGCCAGAGAGTGGTTCCAGAATATGAGACAATATGGGCATTAGGAGCTCAGTGTGGTGTATCAGACTTCAATACAATTTTGTCTGCTAACGTTTTGTGTAATGAATATGGGATGGATACAATGTCTACGGGCAATATAATTGGTTTTGCCATGGAATTGTATGAAAGGGGGAAGATTACTAAAGAAGATACTGGCGGCTTGGAATTGACTTTTGGTAATTCTGAGGCTTTATTGAAAGTTATTAGACTTATAGCTCATAAGGAGAAAATAGGGAAGGTGTTATCCGGTGGATTTCGTGAAATAGCTAAAAAGATTCCTGACTCAAAACCTTATATGATGCAAGTTAAGGGAATGCCTTTCGCTGCCTATGACCCCAGAGGATTTTATGGTATGGGGTTAACCTATGGTACCTCCAGTAGAGGTGCCTGTCATAACGTAGGTGGTTGGTCTATTAGAGCAGAACTGTTAAGTGGTCAATATGATAGATTTGCTATAAAAGGAAAAGGGAAATTAATAAAGAACATTCAGGATACAAGAGCTTATTTAGATTCTCTTGGGATATGCACAACAGTGAGAAGGGTTTTGGGGTTCACAGATAACCCAGATTCAACAGTGCTAAGTTTAGTTACCGGTTTAGATTTTACAGATAACCTCATGAAAATAGGAGAAAGAATTTATACTTTAGAACGGTTAATATTAACAAGAGAAAGTATTAGTCGAAAGGATGACCTGCTGCCAGAGAGAATAACAAATGAGAAGTTACCCGATGGTTCAGCTAAAGGACATATATTAACAAAACAGATGTATGAAGTTGAGCTTAACGAGTATTATAAGGCAAGAGGATGGAATAAGGAGGGTATACCTACCAGGAAAAGGCTTAAGAGTCTTTCTTTAGTCAATCTTTAAATTACAGAAAAAGAATGTTCAATAATAGGAGAATAAAATGCAAGATAAAGCTTCAAATTTTAAAATATTGCTCAATGGTGGGGTTGTGCCAGTGGTCAGGGCTAAATCAACCAATGATGCCATGAAGATAGTTTACGCTATTAAAGAGGGAGGGATTAATACTGTTGAGATAACTATGACTATTCCTGGGGCAATTGGAGTGATGGAAGAGGTGGCTAAAAAGTTTGGCGATGAGGTTCTTTTAGGAGCAGGAACAGTGCTTGATGCTGAAACAGCCAGGACATCAATTTTAGCTGGTGCTGAGTTTGTGGTTAGCCCCTGTCTCAATGAAGATTTAATAAGAATATGCAAAAGATATGCTAAGATGGTTATCCCCGGAGCAATGACTCCTACAGAGATATTGAAAGCCTGGGAGATGGGAGCTGATATAGTAAAAGTATTTCCAGCTGGAAATTTGGGAGGACCTAAGTATATTAAGGCAATAAAGGCACCCCTGCCTCAGATTTTGCTTAATCCCACAGGTGGTGTTAATTTAGAGAATGCCGCTGAATTTATTAGGGCTGGAGCCTCTATCATCTCAGTAGGTAGTGCTTTAGTTGATAAAAAAGCAGTAGCTGAGGGGAAGTTTGAGGTATTAACCAGTAAAGCAAAGCAATTTGTAGAGGAAATAAAAAAAGCAAGAGGAGGATAATTTTATAATATAAATAGAGGAAGAATAGATTAAGAATAATAATACTATCCTAATCTTCCAATTTTTTCTCCTCTCACTTTTTTTCTCATTATCTCACTCTCTTTAGCAAGAGGTTTGAGATTATCTTTACTTATGATAGCTAAAGTGGAAGAAGCGTTTAATTTGTTTGCCTCTTCAGTTATCATCTCTAAAACTGTTTTTTTACCTTTTTTATAAAAGAGTTCAGCTAAGACAGGGAGGGGAGAAGTATCGGGGGAAATGCAGGCAATTTGAGCTGCTTTCAAGGCATAAAAGTTACCATTAAAGGAAATCGCTATCCCTCCGCCATCTTTTACTAATTTTAAAGCCTCAACATCGGTAATGCTGTCACCAACATACATTACATCAGAGAGTTTCCCCTTCTTTCTTTTTAAAGAATCAAGGACTGCTTCTGCTTTTTTTTTACCTCCAACAGGGTCGATCTCTTTTAATATCTTACCACATTTCATAAAGGGAATTTTATCTTCAAAAATTTCATCTAACTTTTTAATACTTTTTTTCATTTTTTGAGGAAGGCTGTTCTCTTTAACTTGAGAAAGATTTATATTGGGTAAATTAATTATTTCCTGAGCCATCTCTTTTAAAGTTTTTATCTCTTCTTGAGGAATATCATAATTATCTAAATTTAAGGAAGTAAAATAGCTGTTTTCTTTCGGAAAGTTTAAAAACTCGCATAAAGCCTCAATGTAGGGTTGATAGCTGGTGCTAATAATAAAGACAGGCATTGCTTTTCTAATATAGGAAAGCATCTTTTTTGCTTTAGGAACGAATAAGAGATGAGAGGCGGAATAATCTTTTATTTTTTTATCACTCGCTCCATAAGCTTTTAAAAAAGGAAGAATCAATTTTAAGGTATTACCAGCTTTATATCCTTTTCTTTTAAGGATATCGGCAAGGAAATCATCATAGTTACTTATAAGGGAGAAAAACCTCTCTCCCTGAGGTATAAAGTATTGACAGAGCTCAAGAGCATTGTCATTTTTGGTTATAGGACCTTCACAATCTAAATTGACCTGCTTCATTCTTTATTATCTTCCCTGCTTTTATTTTGATTTTTCCTTCAGAGAAAGCCTTAAATGTCCAAACTATTAAAGGAAGCTCTCTTTTAACTCCTTCTTCTCTGATCTTTTTAAAGAGAGGCTCATCTTCTCCTTCTTCCGTCTTTATCTGATTTAAGCTCTTTATCTTTAGTTTTTTCTCCATTTCCTTCCAAAGAGGGTCAAAATTTTCTCCTCTTATAGAAAAAGTGCAATAAGTCAAAGGGGGACCGGCATCTAATTCAGGCGTGACTAAATGCATCATCACTCCTGTTCTTTGAGCCTTATTTTCAATTAAATTCCATATTACCTCCTGCCATGTTCCTTTAGGGCCATCAGGAGCAGCAGGATGAAGATTTATAATGGAATATTTTTTACAAATTTTTTCTCCCAAGATAAGCATATAGCCAGCTAAAACGATTAAATCAGCATCAAATTTACTTATTCTATTTTCTATCTCCTTATCATAGAGATTGCGCCATTTATTGATTAGTTTTACTTTTCCTTCTTTATCTTCCTTAATTCCCTTTTTTCTTAACTCTATCTTAAATTTTTGCGAAGAGAAAGATATTATCTCAATTCCAAGGCTATTTGCTAATTGAAAAAAGAGATCGCTTTCTTTATCCTCTCCCTTAATCCTATTGCTAAAGATAAAGGAGATTTTTAAGTTATTGATGATTCCTTCTTTAATATTATCCCAGATTGTCCATAGTAAGTCACGAGCAGCTTTATCTCTACCTGTGGAAAACCAACCTATTCTATACATTATAATAATCCTATTAAATCTAAGATAAAATCTCTTTATCAGGATAACTTTTTCTTCCGTAGTCTTTTATACTTTGAGCAGCTGCTTTTGTAGCTAATTTTGCACATTTAAATAGAGTATATCCTTTTAGTAAGCCAGCTAAGAAACCTGCGGCATATACATCGCCTGCCCCCATTGTATCTACTACTTCAGCTTCCTCCGATAGGAGCTCTATCTCTTCTTCTTTAGAGAGAATATAAGAGCCCTTGTTTCCGCGGGTGCAAGCAACAATTTTTATTCCATAATTATTGAGCATTTCTCTTGCTCCATTTTTATAATCTTTACCTGTTAACATCTTTACCTCTTCTTGAGAAGGAAAGATAATAAAGGAACGCTTGAAGATAGGCTTTAATTCCTCGATACCTCTTTTTACATGAGGCTCTCCAGGGTCAAAGCTTATTTTTGCTTTGGTCTTCTGGGCGATTATTTTTTGGGCTTCAAAAGGAGTTTCCCCCAAAAGAGAAGTTATATGTAAAAATTTCGCTTTATTTATATAATCTATATCAATTTCTGAATAAGATAGACTATCATTAGCATTAGGGAGGATGAGAATACTTCTATCTTTTCTCTTATCCAGAAGAACAATGCATAGTCCACTTTTTTCATTCTGTAAGATTTTACTTGTATCTACTCCCTCTCTTCTTAAACCTTCTAAAAGGAATTCTCCCTCTTTGTCCTTGCCTACTTTTCCTATATAACCACAAGAGAATCCCATTTTAGATAAGGCATAAACAGTGTTAGCTGCTGAGCCTCCTCCGCTTCTCATCTTTATATTCCCCTTATTATTTAAATACTTCAAGAGATTCTCGAACTCTTCATATTTTCCTATTCTTTCTTTGCCTGCTTCTATCCCCAATAAGGGTAAATCAACCTCATAAATTAAATCCACATTTAAGGCTCCGAACCCTACTACATCCATCTTTATTTATCCTTAATATCTTCTTGTAGGGAACGGTCGCGACCGTTCCCTACCTGTTTAGGACCGGTCATGATCGTTCTCTACAGCGTAGCTTTTCTCGGTGTTTTGTCAAATTGGTAGAAAACGATGGCCACCATTCTCTGAATAAGAAAAGTCGGTTTAGATTGACATTCCTTACATTTGTTATAAATTAGGGGATGGTTTTATGGAAGTACTTATATTTTAGAAAAGTTGATATGGTTCAATCTCTTCTGAAAGCACAGGCGTAATTAAAAGGTAGAATATTATGAGGATGAAGATTGTGCTTCAAGAAAGGATTGAACCATTTAGTAAAGTTTAAAATGAAAATAAAAATTTTAGGATTGTTTGGTAGTCCACGGCGAGGAGGGAATACAGACCTTCTCCTTGAAGAAGTGCTTAAAGGAGCGCAAAGCCAGGGTGCAGAAATTGAGAGGATTTTTCTCTCTCAGTTAAATATATCTCCCTGCCAAGAATGCAGAAAATGTGAAATTTTTGGGAATTGTGTTATTAATGATGAGATGCAAGATATTTATCCTAAGTTAACAAAAGCAAATTTTATAATCTTAGCCTCGCCTATATTTTTCTATAATGTTACTGCCCAAACAAAAATTTTAATAGACCGATGTCAGGCTCTCTGGGCAAGAAAATACATCTTGAAACAACGACCGTTAAATAAAGAAACACTTAATAGAAAAGGATGGTTTATTTCAGTAGGCGCCACAAAAGGGGATAATCTATTCAAAGGGGTGATCCTTACCGTAAAATACTTTTTTGATGCTGTAGATGTTGAATATAGTGGTGAGTTATTATTTCGTAAGATAGATGAAAAAGAAGCTATTAAAAAGCATTCCACCGCTTTAAAAGAAGCTTTCTATATGGGTAGACAGCTTATAGGTGAAGAGAAAAAAGACTTAAATTCAGATTCGGCAAACTGTTAGAGTGCCTGGCCTGGGTAGGGGGAGGCTTTAGCCTCCCAATAGACTTTAACTCTTGTTTTGCAAAGGGCGACTGAAGTCGCCCCTACTCAAAAAAGAAAAATATTTTTTGCCCCTAAAAAAATTTAATTTTTATGAAGATTAGACTCAGAACAATATTTTAGGGTAAACTTAATGATAATTATTCAAATTGCCGAATCCGGGTTAAAATGGGATTAGAGGATTAAGGGGGGGCATACATACTAATTCTATTCTTCGCAGATAAAAATCGAGATTACACAGATCAGAGCTCTCGCTATTATATAATTTGACATTCTCCTTTAATACCATAGAATGAGTTTAGTAGAAGTTTTAAGACATAAATTTTCAGGAGTTTATAAATTGAACGAGATTAAATTTGGTACAGATGGCTGGAGGGGAGTGATTGCTGACAATTTCACTTTTGCCAATGTTGCTAAGGTATCACAGGCTATAGCTGATTATTATAAAATTTACAGAAATAAAAAGATGGCCTTAGCAATAGGATACGATACTCGCTTTTTATCCAATGAATTTGCTCGTGTAGTAGCAGAGGTTCTTATGGGAAATGAGTTTCATATTATACTTTCATCAGGAGACCTTCCTACGCAAGCTATTTCTTTTACTATAGGTAATGCTCATCTCGATGGCGGGATAATGATTACTGCTTCTCATAATCCTCCTCAATTTAACGGAATAAAAATTAGAAGCTCTTCCGGAGCTTCTGTTCTTCCCGAGGTTACCAGTAAAATTGAGTCTTTTTTAGGGAAAAATGAGATAAAAAGAGTAAGTCTTGAAAAAGCTGATAAAAAAAAGCTGATTATAAAAAAAGATTTAATTCCAGACTATATTAAGAAAGTAGAATCTTTCTTAGATATTGACTTACTAAAAGAAGCTCATCTTAAAGTCATTTATGACCCAATGTTTGGGGCAGGGGATGGTGTTACCCAAAAAATTTTTGCACAGTCAAATTGTGAAGTTATTACCATTAATCACAAGTATAATCCTGGGTTTGGAGGTTTAAATCCTGAACCTATTGAGAAAAACTTAGAGGATTTAAAGAAAAGAGTAGTCAAAGAAAAAGCAGACTTAGGAATAGCTACAGATGGGGATGCTGATAGAGTGGGAATAGTGGATAATAAAGGAAGATATCTAACTCCTCATCAGGTTTTTTCTCTTCTCCTTTTATATTTAGTGAGGGAGAGAAAAATGAGAGGAGGGGTGGTTAAAACTGTTTCTTTAGGTTATCAGCCGGAAAGAATAGCTAAAAAATTTAATCTTCCTTTGATAGAAACACCCGTTGGTTTTAAGTATATTTGCAATAAAATGGTAAAAGGAAATGTTCTTCTTGGAGGAGAAGAAAGTGGAGGATATGGCTACCGAGGACATCTCTTAGAAAGGGATGGAATTCTCTCCTCACTTCTCTTCGTAGAAATGATTACCAAAGCGGCAAAATCTTTATTTACTCTCTTAGAGAATATGGAGAAGGAATTTGGTGCCTCATTTTTTGGGAGGATAGACTTTAAACAGGCAGGAGTAAACAAGAAAAAAATGGTGGAAAAGATATCCTCTTTGCCTTTATCTTCTCTGGGAGGTATTCCTATAAGCAAAGTGAAAACTATTGATGGAATTAAATTTGTAATGAAGGACGAGAGTTGGCTTCTTATCCGTCCTTCAGGAACAGAACCTAAAGTGAGAGTTTATGCCGAAGCATCTAATGAAGATAGATTAAGGAGAATTATCGAAGAGGGAGTAAAGATGGCAAAAGATGCCATTTAAAAATTTACTGTTTGAGGAGGGAAGTAACGAGTTTAAATTTTCCCCGAAACGAGAAGACGAGCCCTGTTAATAGATTATTTAACGGGGCGAGCAGAAATAATTTAAGGCGGATATACAGTGGCGAAGGGGAAAAGTCCCAAAATATTCCTGAAATAGTCTCTTCTTTTCTTAACTATTCAAGCATAGAACGGGGGCTTTCTCCTCGCACAATAGATGCTTATAGAAGAGATCTTGCTCAATATATGCAGTGGTTAAAAAAAGATATTATTAAAGTAGATTCTTACTCTTTGGGAAGGTATATAAGTGAGCTTCGAGGAAAAGGATATGAGCCTTCCAGTATAAGTCGAAAGATTTCTGTTATCCGAATGTTATATAGATTTCTTAATATGGAAGGGAAAATAGAACGTAATCCTCTTAATGAGATTGTCTCTCCCCGTGTAGAAATAAAAATACCTATCTTTCTTTCCGAAAGAGAGGTAGAGCGTCTTTTAAATGTTCCTTCTACCAATAATTTATATGGGATTAGAGACAAAACAATTTTAGAGGTTTTATATGGAGCAGGTTTGCGTATTTCAGAGCTTGTAAACCTTAATGTAAATGATTTAAATTTAAGTAAAGGGTGGATAAAAGTTTTAGGCAAAGGCTCTAAAGAGCGTATTATCCCTTTGGGAAGAAAAGCCTGCTATTGGATAAGAAGTTATTTAAGAGAAAGAAAAAAAGAGGATGATGAAAAAAGAAGAGCTTTATTCTGCAATCGTTACAATAAAAGGATTTCTCGCCAATCCTGTTGGAAGGCTGTCAAAAAGTATGCTTTAAAGGCTGGAATAACTAAGAAGATTTCTCCTCATACATTGAGGCATTCTTTTGCTACCCATCTTTTATCGAGAGATGCTGACTTGCGGTCTGTGCAGGAGCTATTAGGGCATACTAATATTTCTACTACTCAAATATATACTCATATTACTCAAGAGAGGTTAAAGAGAGCTTACAATAAATATCATCCTCGAGCATAGAGAGAGAAGATTATGCAAGTGATTACTACACATGTAGGGACTGACTTTGATGCTTTATCTTCTATGATAGCTGCAAAAAAGCTTTATCCTGAAGCAAAGATATGTTTTCCAGGCTTTTTATCAGGAGAGGTAAAGCGATTTTTAATTATTTATGGGAAGATAATTCAAAGTACTCCGCCGGAAATGATAGATTTACAGAAAGTTAGTAGATTAATTATTGTAGATACAAAGTTGATTAATAGAATAGGGATTTTTAGTAAACTTATCTCCAAGAAGTGTGTAGAAATTCACATTTATGACCATCATCCCCCTCATCCAAAAGATATAAAGGGAGATTGGGGAGTGTGTAAGGAAGTTGGGGCTACGATAACCCTTTTTATTTCTTTAATAAAAAAAAGGGGCATTTTTATTACTCCTATTGAAGCCACCCTCTTTCTTCTTGGAATTTATGAAGATACAGGTTCTTTAATCTATTCTTCTACTACCCCCCTGGATCTTGAGGCAGCTAACTTTCTACTTTCTCAAGGGGCTAACCTGGAATTAATTTCCAGTTTTTTGAATAGAGATTTAAACGAAAAGCAGACAAGACTTCTTAATGAATTTTTAAAGAAAGCTAAAACAAGAATTATAAATGGCGTAGAAGTTGTTATAATATCTGCAGAAGCAGATGAGTTTATAGGAGGATTTTCTCTTCCTTTACATAAATTTATTGATTTAAAAAATTTAGAAGTGGTTTTTGCTTTAATAAAATCGAAAGAGAGAATCTATTTAATTGCTCGCTCTCGAACTCCTTCTGTTAATGTAGGGGAAGTACTTTCCTTTTTCGGCGGTGGAGGGCATAATTTTGCTGCCTCTGCTTTAATTAGAGAGGGAGATATTAAGGAGATAGAAGAGAAGCTTTATCAGGTTTTGGAGGAGATAGTAAGGCCTCATCTTACAGTAGGTGAATTAATAAAACCTCCAGCAAGAACAATTTCTCCTTATGCTTCTATTAAGGAAGCTAAAGACATATTAGAAAAGTACAGTTTAGAAACTCTTCCTGTAATAGACAAAGGGAAGTTTGTAGGGGCGGTATCGAGAGAGAGAATAGAGCATCTTATATCTCATAATGCAGAAAATATTCCTTTAAAAAATTATATTTCTCAGAAGATAGCTGCTATCCCTGCTTTTTTCTCTATAAAGAAAGCTCAAGAGATAATGATAGAAAATAAAACTAAAGATTTAATGGTTTTTGATAGTGAGAATAAATTTATTGGAGTCCTTAGTGGTCTTGATCTTTTAAATGCCTTCCATTCCCCAAAAAAAAGTTTGAGAGAGTATGGAGAAGGGAATAATCTTGAAAAATTGTTGGGAGAGGCGATTCCTTTGAAAATTCAGAATTTATTAAGGCGAGCAGGGAGAATAGCCCAGGAATTAGGATATAGAGCTTTTATAGTGGGAGGATTTGTGCGGGATCTTCTTTTAAGAATAGAAAATCTGGATATAGATCTGGTGATTGAGGGAGATGGCATCTCCTTTGCTAATGTTTTTGCTCAGGAAATTAGAGGAGAGGCAAAATATCATAAAGATTTTGGCACAGCCACTATTATTCTGCCCGATGGTTTTAAATTGGATACAGCTACTTCTCGCAGAGAATTTTATCCAGCTCCAGCTGTTTTACCAAAGGTTGAACCTGCCCCTTTACGGGAGGATCTCTTGCGACGAGATTTTACGGTGAATACTATGGCTATTGACCTTAGTCCTTCCTGCTTTGGGCAGTTGATAGATTTTTTTAAGGGGAGGGAAGACCTCAAACAAAAAAAAGTAAGGGTTTTGCATTCTGAGAGTTTTATTCAAGATCCCACAAGAATCTTTAGAGCCATAAGATTTGAACAAAGATACAACTTTATCCTGGAAGAGAGAACACAGGAGTTAATCGAGGATACTCTTAAAAAGGGACTCCTTGATAAATTAAGTAGAGAAAGAGTTCGTGATGAGTTTATTCAAATTCTGGAGGAGGATAGACCCGATAGGATTATCCAGAGGATGCAAGAGTTAGGGGTTTTAAGGTCAATCCATCCCCAAATGGAGTTAACTGAAGAAATAGAAAAAAAACTGGACTCTTTGATAGATGTTTTTGCCTGGGTTGAAACTCTTTCTGGGGAAAGGGTAAAAAGATGGTTAATTAGACTTTTGCTCTTATTGGAAAATTTAGATAAAGATGAGGTAGAAAAATTTTGTCGGAAATACAGATTTAATAAAGAAGAGAGAGATTCTGTTATTAAAGGAAGGCTTGAGGCAGAAAGGATTCTAAAAAAATTAAAGAGTTTTGAAACTGATACTCCAAGTTCTATATACTATTTACTTCAACCTTTTCCTCGAGAAGTTCTTTTATTTGCTATGGCTAAAACAAAGAAGAAGATAGTTAAGAAAAAGATTTTTCTTTTTCTCTCCAAATTGAAAGGCATAAAGACAAAGGTAAACGGAGATGATTTAAAAAAAATAGGATATAAACCTTCCCCTAAATTCAAAGAAATATTAGAAGAAGTTAAAAAAGTTAAGCTGGATGGCCTTTTAACTACCAAAAAAGAGGAGATGGATTATATAAAGATTAAATTTTCTCGAGAGGAGAAATAAATAATGAGGACAATTCTTTTGTTGTTTACTTTAATAATTTTGTTGTTTTCTATAATTCTGCATGAGTGTGCTCATGGGATTATGGCTGAGCGTCACGGTGACCCGACGGCAAGAATGGCAGGAAGGATAACTCTTAATCCTATTCCTCATCTTGACCCTATCGGTTCTCTTCTTTTACCTGGCATTATGATTATAATGAGTCTCATTGGAGGTCCTCTGTTTATATTTGGGTGGGCTAAACCTGTGCCTATCGATCCTCGCAACTTAAACAATCCTAAAAAAGATATGATGTGGATTGGAGTGGCTGGACCAGCTGCAAATTTAGGGATAGCTCTTTTTCTTACTCTACTCTTTCGTATTTTTGTAACTTCTGCTTCTATAGCGGCAGTTATTCTTTTTTATGGAATAACTATCAACTTAATATTGGCATTCTTTAATTTAATCCCTATTCCTCCTCTTGATGGTTCGAGGGTTTTAAGCGGCATTTTGTCTGAAGAGCATAACTATAGGTTAAGCAGGATTGAGCCTTTTGGATTTATAATTTTAGTTATTCTTTTGGTAAGTGGTGTTTTTAACTTTTTATTTGTTGCTATTTTAAGATTAAGTATCTTATTAACAGGGGTTTATCCTGCATTTTTATAAAGGATATTTAATTTCTACGCCTTTTTCTCCTTTTACAATTTCTCCTATAATTTTTGCTTCTTCTTTCTGGCTCATGCAAAATTCAAGGATAGAGTTTTCTTCAGAAGAAGGGATTATAAAAGCCATTCCTATTCCCATATTAAATACTTTAAACATCTCTTCTTCGCTAACTTTCCCTTCTTTTTGAATTAATTTAAAAATGGGATGAATTCTCCATTTACCTTTATAAATTAAAGCCCTACATTTTGCAGGTAGGATGCGAGATATATTTCTTACCATTCCCCCTCCGGTAATATTGGCAATTCCTTTTATGCAGAAATTATCCAGAAGAGAGAAAACCTGAGATGTATAAATGCGGGTAGGTTCCAATAATTCTTCTCCAAGGGTTCTTCCTAGTTTTTCTATTCTGTCTTCAAGGCGATAATTTTTATTCTTAAAAAATATTTTTCTTACAAAGGAGAAACCATTGCTATGCAATCCAGAAGAAGGGATTCCTAGAATTTTATCTCCTGATTTAATTTTTGATTTATCGATTAATCTCTCTTTTTTTATTATTCCTATAGCAAAGCCGGCTACATCGTAATCCCCTTCTTTATAAAAAGAGGGCATTTCCGCTGTCTCGCCTCCTAAAAGAATACACCTGGCTCTTTTACATCCTTCTATTATTCCTAATATGATCTGTTTTCCTATGGTAAGAGATAGTTTGGATGTAGAGATATAATCTAAAAAAAATAAAGGTTTTGCTCCTTCTGCAAGTAAATCATTAACGCTCATAGCTACAAGGTCTATTCCTATGGAGTTATGTTTGTTAGCCTGCTGAGCTATTCTTAGCTTGGTTCCCACACCATCGGTAGTAGCTGCTAATACTAAACCTTTGTCTTTTTCCTTGTTTAAAGAGTATAACCCAGAAAACGAGCCTATTTTAGATAAAGCAGAGGGAGGGGTTAATGAGGATACTTTTTTCTTTATCCAGCGGCTGAATTCTTCTCCTTTTTCTATATTTACTCCTGCTTTTTTATAGGTAAGTTTTTTTTCGTTCATTGTTTCCTCTTAAAAAAGATTTCTGAAAAGTTTAGAAATCTCTGATTTCACAGATAAAAGTTCAGATTACACAGATTAGCGGGCTTTGATGAGTTTCAGAGCTCTCTAAAATGTTTTTTGGTTTCAAATATATATTTTGTTTGAGGGTGAACCTTAAGTGAATATTTGCCATTAAAGCAGGCTGTACAGTACTTTTCTTTATTTTTCACACAACTTAAAAGTCCTTCAAGACTTAAATATCCAAGACTGTCTGCTTCTAATTCTTCCTTTATCTCCTCTACAGTGTGGGAAGAAGCTATTAGTTCTCTTTGCACGGGCGTATCGATGCCAAAAAAGCAAGGAAATTTAATAGGAGGAGAAGAAATACGGAAATGGACCTCACTTGCTCCACCCTCTCTGAGAAGACGAATTATCTTTTTAGAGGTAGTCCCCCTAACAATAGAGTCATCAACCAAAACAACTCTTTTACCTTTAAGGACATCTTTAATGGGATTTAATTTTATCTTTACTTCCATATCTCGAATAAATTGAAGAGGTTGGATGAATGTTCTGCCTATATAATGGTTTCTGGTAAGACCTATAGCAAAAGGGATTTTACTCTTCCGGGCATAGCCTAAAGCAGCTGATACTCCCGAGTCGGGTACAGGAATTACTATATCTGCTTTACATGGATGTTCATAGCTTAAACGTCTTCCCAGTTTCTCTCTTACCCTATGCACACTTTCTCCAAAGACTAAACTATCTGGACGAGCAAAATAGATATGTTCAAATATACATTGAGTAATTGCTTTCGAAGGTGTTAAAGAGAAAGATTTTATTCCTTCTTTGTTTATTACTACCATTTCTCCTGGTTTTACCTCACGGATATATTTTGCTCCTATAAGATCAAAAGCACAGGTTTCTGAGGCAAAAATAAAGCTTTTATTTAATTTACCTATTACTAAAGGTCTGAATCCATGCGGATCCCTTGCCCCAATTATTTCGTCATTAGTAAGTATAAGTAGAGAGTAAGCTCCCTTTACTTTTTTTAAGGCTTTTAAAAGCGCCTTCCTTTTACCTAAGGATTTGGTAAACTTAGTTAAAAGATGGACAATAACTTCTGTATCCATAGAGGTCTGGAAGATTGACCCTCCCAATTCCAATTTTTCTCTTAACTCTGCAGCATTGATGAGATTACCATTATGAGAAATAGCAATCCCTTCTCCAAAAAAGTTTACCAGTAAAGGCTGAGTATTAGCTATAATAGAGGTACCTGTGGTAGAATATCGGTTGTGTCCGATAGCTAAATGTCCGACAAGAGAATGCAGTGCTTCTTCATTAAAAACTTTATTTACAAGGCCCATCCCTCTGTGGATGAAAGCATTGACTCCATCAGAAGATACTATTCCTGCGCTTTCTTGTCCTCTATGCTGCAAGGCATAGAGTCCTAAATAGGTTAGCTCAGCTGCCTTGGGATGACCGTATATCCCAAATAAACCACAATCTTCCTGCAAACAATTCTCCTTTTTTAATGATTTTATACTCTATTATCTTATTGTCAACCAACTTTTTTTGAGGTCTCTAAAACCCCCAGAGTCATCTGATTACATAGATTTACGGAGATTTCTGACTTTTTTAGAAATCTCTATAAAACTTGGTTGACAGCTATCTTTTGCAGGAAAATCATTTTATAAAGTAGGGAATGGTCGTGATCGTTCCCTACCTCAATAAATGTGGAATCTGTGATTTTGAAATTAATCTTTCTCTTCTTACATAGATCGTTATTAATGCAAATATTACGGATTTCAAGATATTCTAAAAATCTAATAAGATGAGTTTCCTGCAAAAGTTGATTGACAAATGGGAAGATATGTTATATAAAAAGGTAAAAAAGAAGGTTGTAAAAGGTTTTAAAGATGAGAGTTTCCTATAGAAGTCTTAAACAAATGGTAGATTTCTCCTTTTCTCCGGAAGAGTTAGCTGAGCATTTGACTAATTTGGGATTAGAGGTGCGAGAATTTCGGCTAATTGGTAGATTAGAAAAAGTAGTGGTAGGGGAAATTATCTCCCTTAAAAATCATCCCTATGCTGATAAGTTAAGAATAGTAGAAGTAGATATAGGAGAAGATAAACTTTCTCTGGTTTGTGGAGCATCCAATATAAAGGAGGGTCTTTTTGTTCCTGTGGCCTTAGAAGGAGCAGTACTAAAAAACGGAGTAAAGCTAAGAAAAGTAAAGATTCGTGGAGTAGTTTCTCCAGCAATGCTTTGCTCGGAAAAAGAATTGGGATTAGGAGAAGACCAATCAGGGATTATGATTCTTCCTTCGCCTTCGCCTTTAGGAGAAAGTGTGTCCCATGCCTTAGATATAGAAGATACTATATTTGACCTGGAGATTACTCCAAATCGTGCAGATTGTTTATCAATAATAGGTATAGCACGTGAGATATCTGCCTTAACGGGTACAAAGTTATCCATCCCTTTTTATAAGATAAATGAAGGAGAAGAAAAAAAAGAGAATAAAGCAGTTGAAATAGATATACAAGCTCCTGATCTTTGTCCTTACTATACTGCTCGATTAATAAGAGATGTAAGTATTGGTTCGTCTCCTCTCTGGCTTCGGCAAGGAGTATTAGCTTCGGGGGCCAAGCCTATTAATAATATTGTAGATATTACTAATTATGTGTTATGGGAGATGGGGCAGCCTCTTCATGCGTTTGATTATCACCTGATAAAATCAGGGAAAATAATAGTTCGTAGAGCAAAAAAGGATGAGGTTTTAATTAGCCTTGATGGTCTTGAGCGCCGATTAGACGATAATATGTTAGTCATTGCTGATTCAGATAAAGCGATTGCTTTAGCAGGAGTTATGGGAGGAGAAAATACTCAATTGCAAAGTTATACGCGAGATATTCTTCTGGAGTCAGCCTATTTTAATCCTATCTCTATTCGTCAAACGTCCAGGAGATTAGGTCTATCTACGGAGGCTTCTTATAGGTTTGAGAGAGGTATAGACCCTTTGGGGGTGAAAGAAGCTTTAAATAGAGCTGCTTTTCTTATTCAAAAATTGGCTGGAGGAAAAATAGAGGGAGGCATTATAGAGAAAGGGGAATCTCCTAAAGAAAAAAAGAAGATTTTTTTTCGCCCCTGGCGAGCTCATCATATCCTGGGAAGCCATATTTCCTCTTCTACAATGAGTAAAATACTCCGTAGATTACAATTTGAAGTTGAAGAAAGAAAAGAGAACTGGGAAGTGACTGTTCCCTCTTTTCGGCAAGATGTTAGCCGAGAAATAGACCTTATTGAGGAGATAGTCAGGTTTTATGGATATAATAAAATAAAGGCAACTCTTCCTTCCTTAAGTAGTGGAGGACCTCGGGAGGATTTTGGTGAGCAAATAGGAAGAAGAATCCGAAGGATTCTTCAAGATCTTGGTTTTTATGAAGTGATAGGGCCAGCTCTTAGTGAGGATAATATTTTTAATAAAACAAATCTTTCTTCAGAGGAAGGGATAAGAGTGAGAAATCCTCTCTCTAAACAGCAGGAAATTTTAATGAATCACCTTTTCCCTCACTTATTGACTATTGCCTCTTATAATATAAATCAAGGTATTAAAAGACTCCGTGTATTTGAGTTAGCTAATGTATTTAAAAATGGTGATTCTTTAAAAGAGAGGACCTTTTTAGCAGGACTGGTTTTAGAGAAAGATTTTGACTTTCTTTTCTTGAAGGGGTTAGGAGAGACTTTACTGGAGGAATTACATATAAATAAAGTAGAGTTTGTTCAGTGCAATTGTCCTTATTTATCCTCAAAAGAGAGATTAGCTATAAAAAAAGAAAAAATAAGTTTAGGGATAATGGGCAAACTTAATTCTAAAGTCAATAATAATTTTGAATTGCCTTTGCCTTCTTATATTTTTGAGTTCGATTTTTATAATCTTTTATCTTTTTGGACTCCAGGGAGAAAAATAATTCCGCCCCCAAAGTTTCCTTCTATTCAACGGGATTTATCTATCTTAGTTAAAGAGGAGATTCCTGCTGAAAAAATTAGAGAAAACATCATCAGGGCGGGAGGAAAATGGATAGAGGAAGCAAAACTTTTTGATATTTACCATGGGGAATCTACTCCTTCAGGATACAAAAGCATTGCCTATTCTTTAATCTTCCGACATCCAAAGAGAACTTTAAAGGATAAAGAGATAGATAAGATTCAGCGAAATATAGTAAGTTTATTAGAGAGACGTTTGGGGGCACGTTTAAGAAAAAAATAGATAGAAGAAAATTTATGTTTGAGGAGTGAAACGACGAGTTGCTTTGCCTGTTTTTTAGAGGAAGCAGCGTAGCGTGGAGGGGGGAAATGGATTATTTAACGGGGCAAGCAGAAATAATCCAAAGCGGATAGACAGCAACGGAGGAGAAAAGTCCCGAGATATTCTATTACAATAAGAAATTTCTGAAAAAGTCAGAAATCTCTTATTTCGCAGATAAAAATCGAGATTACACAGATAGATTATCCTTACTAAATCAGTGTAATCATTTTTCTGTGTTTACCCCATGAAATAGAGTATTTCACGGGGTGAATCAGAGACCTCTGGAGGTTTTTCAGAGGTCTCCTAGTTTATTTACTTTTTATTCACTCACTTTTTATTCACAGAAAAATTGAAAGTTACTCTGACTAAGATTTAGCAAGTATTATGGAGGGAGTCAAAACAAAATTGACTCCCTTTTTCTTTTTTGGTATAATCCTATATGTATATATTATATAAAGAGATAGGATAGCTCATGATGGTGGACAGAAAAGCTCTTAGTGATATCCGTCAAGAGATAGTTTGGTTAAGAGAGGATCGAAAAAAATTAGAAGATTCGCTTTTTCGACCAAAGAAAATGATTAGAGCCTCCTTAGTCTTTTTACCCAACTATTGTGGTAAAAAGGATTGTAGGTGCAAAAGGGGATTCC
>JAGGXI010000026.1 GCA_021163155.1 Candidatus Aerophobota bacterium | reverse complement strand
GAATGAGTAGATGAGAAAAAAAGTAAAGGAACTACAAGAAATAGTACAAAATTTATTTAATTAACTCATTTACCCATTATCCCATTTACTCGTAATATACAGCGACGGAGGGGAAAAGTTCCGAGATATTCTTGACCAGCACAGAAAGCACTTAAAACAGATAGTAATAATAAGGCGTTAATAATGGTGGTAGCACCTCTTGTGGATATTTCCATGATTCTCATTTTTCTCTTTAGCATTTGAAGCACCTTAGTGATTTTTAGATTGTAGCAACATTCCCCTTATAACCAGGCTATCCCTCATTTTCTTTGAAGTTGTTGAGGTTGTGCTTTTGGGAAACTGTCTACAAAAGTTTTTACCATCCGATCAAAGATATACCTTTTGATGTTTGGAAACTGGGAAGTAGGAGCCTGGGCAAAGGCAAAAATAGCGGAGCTCATGCTAAATGGATATCCTGAGGAGTAAAAGTAGTTAATCCAAACATAGTAGGTCATAGCTATCCCGTTTTCAGTTCCCTGGAGCTCAACTCTTCCCTCGCTAACTATCGTACCAGCAATGTTTTGAAATTGAGGGAAATCCTGCTTGATTATCTTAAGGTCAGGCACACTTTGATTCATCTCTTCAAGTAGAAGTTGAAAGAACTCAGATGCAGTGCGTTCGGCAGGGTTTATCAACTCCATTATGGGACAAAGAGTAAAGAAGATGGTTCCTCTAGAATCCCTTGAAAAAGTTACCCTCTTTTGATAATAATCAGGTATTACCTGCCAATCCTTGGGGTATTCAATATAGGTTACAGCCGTACAACTGTTGATAGGAAGTAGCTCGGACATCTGATACCTAAACCATGCTGTTACTTTTGGTGTCTTCTGAGCAGGTGGAGGTTGTTCAATAGGTATCTGCGGCTGGAAAGGGGGACTAACTTGAGATAGAGCAGTACCTGAAACTAATATTAAAAGCAAACCAACCATACTTACTATAAATTTTTTCCTCATCTTTATTCTCCTTTATCCTTGAAACTAAAGAGCATTTAGTCAAACGTCTCCTTTACTTTTTTCTCGTCCTTTTCTCCTTTAAGCTAGATTTTTAATAAAGTAGTTATTTGCCTTCATTAAGCAAACAGAGTAATACTACCAATTATCTGGTTCAGAATAGGGGAAAGATTAGCGTATTGTTCCTTCAGACCTGCGGATACTACCGCAAATTTTGCCTGGTTGTTCTGGTACAAAACAAATATGGTATTGATCTGGGCTGTTCCTTGAGGGGAGGTAGATTGAGCAGCCACTGCTAATGCATTTACACCGTTTATTGTTACCTGTCTTCTTTCGGTTACTGTAAAATATTGGTATTGCTGTTTTAACTCTGATTCTAAGTTTTGCAGGAAAGTTTGAGGGTCAACATTCTGAGTTATTCTCCACATAGTTATCCAGGCAAGGTTTTGAGGTTCAATTACATTTACGAGACCCTGCTCTTCTTGAACTTTCCATCCCCCAGGATAATCAAAAGAAAACTTATACTGCTCGCTTGAGTATTTTTGAGCAGTGGTTAGTTGTTGTTCTCCTCCGCCCTGACCTCTTTCCTCCACTCTACCTCCTTCACGAGGTTGTTGTGGAGCTCGTTGTGCTTGTGCTTGAGTAAGATGCCACCCCCATCTTTCCAGAATATCGGCTTCTAACTTTGGTAGTTCCGGACTTACCAGTCCCTGTTGCTGCATCTTTTGTACATCAACCATATAATACTTTCCCATCTGGAGATTTGAAAGCTCTTTGGAGGCAAATTCTACCGCTTTATCAAAGGAGAAAGCCTTTACATCAGGGGCCCCTACTGCAACCCCACTTATCGCTGTGCACTCAACAGGTAAAATTCCTCCACCAGGAAGAGTAATCACCGGAAAGCAATGTCCAGGAATAAGAACTAACGTAGTTTCAAGGCCTACTGCCTGGCATACACTGGCATAAAGTATGGCAAGATCCACGCAGGTTCCTGATTTATCCCTTAAAACATTTCGGGGATATTTAATATCCTGACCAGGTGAATACTCTATTAGGAAACCGGAAGGAGTTTGGTAAGCCATATTATTAGATACTTCTAAATCATACAGGGCTTTACAAAATTTAATAGCTGATTCTGAGTCTAATCCTGTGGGCACTCCTCCTGCCAGCTGGGATGCCATACCTGCAAGGGCTTTTACTGGTGGGTCAAGATGAGTAACCCAGGCCGCAAGGAGTGAAGAATTGGAGAAATTATCAGCCCAGGTGCCAATTCTTTCGGCGATAGCAAAATTAGAAAATTCCATCTGATTTATTCCCAATATTTCTATTCTTTCACCACTAAGATCTGAGTATTTGTTGCCTTCCTCATCCTGGTAGCTGTATTTTACCTGTACATCCACTGGAGTACGGGTGAGAAGCTCTGCTACTTTTGATGAAATTATCGGATAGTAAAGATCTACTGCACATCCCTTAGGTACAATGAGAGAATAGGTCTTTGGGATTGACCAGTCAGAGTATTCACCTAATTTATAGCTTATCTTAAGGTTGTGGATATTACATTCACCGCTATTTTTAAAGATTGTTTTGGCTACCCACATACCCCCGTCGGATATTTCGGTATTTCCGTATACCTTGTAGGTAGCAGCCATAAGACGAGGTTTACATTTAAGAGATAAGCCAAGTTCACAGTAACCTGTGGCAGGTTTTTGGGGTAAAGAATAGATAAGTATCCCCTTTTCCTCATTATATCTTACATTGGAAGACTCCTTGGGCAAGTTTACCATAATATTCATTACCTGAATTAACTGAGAACTTATGGGAAATATCTGCAGGAATATAGCTCTCTGCTTTTCCATCCAGATAAGGTCTGCACCCTTACCTATCTCTATTTCCCACCGTCCTCTTTTATTAACCGAAGCTCCCAGAAAATCCGCCTGTAGGTGAAGCTGTTTTTGGGCATCATCGTATTTTATTGTGGGATTAGCCACCTCAAAAGCTGCCCTCTGAGAAGCAAATTCTCTGAGTATCACATAGGGGTTAGGATAGTTTCTCTTGATTTCTGTATAAAGGGCATTGGTGGGGATTTTCCAGTCAAGTTTTAGGTGAAGGTCACCTTTTGTATCTACTATCCCTTCCCCTGTAATTCTAATGGTGTTGAAATCTTCTACGGGAAGCTGAGCAGAGGCAAAAGATAAGGGGAAATATACTATAAATAATACTAAAACCAGCGAAGATAATAAAACTTTCTTTTTCATTGTTTTTTCTCCTATAATAAAATATGTTTTTATTTATAATTATTATCGGCATTTTAAAAGATATATTTAGAAACTGAGAGTCAGCTCTCAACATTTGACAGTTAACTTTTATAGGAAAATCCTTTTAAGCTTCTTTTAACCTAAATTCGGCAAACTATTGACTCATCTGTCCAAGCAGAAAAGACATAAGAGTATTACGCTTTATCTTTGCTG
>JAGGXI010000071.1 GCA_021163155.1 Candidatus Aerophobota bacterium | reverse complement strand
GTAGCCGCAACCTTTAGGTTGCGCAGAAGAGACGCAGGCTGAAGCCTGCGGCTACCAATTTTACCCTTTATCTTCCCTCTGCGTAGGAGAAATATTACCTTTGGGACGTAGTTCACTGAATATTTACTAAAAATGATTACACCGATTTAGCAAGGATGATCTAATCTGTGTAATTTAGACTTTTATCTGTGAAATCAAGGATTTCTGACTTTTGCAGAAATCTTAAGATAAAGCCGTTTTCTTAATTAACCGTTTCTACTTTCAGGAGATTAGTGGTGCCGGGGATTCCAAAAGGAACCCCTGCTGTAATCACTATCTTATCTCCTTGTTGGACTATACCTGTTTTTAGAGCTATCTTTTTTGATCTACTTATTATCTCATCTGTATTATTTAAATCCGGACTCTGGATAGGGTAAACTCCCCAGGAAAGAGCTAATCTTTTTATAGTTTTTCTATTAGGACTTGCTGCTATAATAGGAACTTTTGGACGATATCTTGCTACCCTAAGAGCAGTACTGCCAGAAAAAGTAAAGGTAATGATAGCCCTTGCTCCTAAATCTTGAGCAACCTGGCAGGTAGCATGACTTATAGCATCCGGGGTAGTAGGCTTGACTGAGAGTGCTCTTTCTTTTAATATTTTTTCATAATTTAAAGCCTCCTCAGTTTTAGTCGCTATTTTATCCATTATTATTACTGATTCCAAAGGGTATTTCCCTATAGCTGTCTCCGCAGATAACATAATGGCATCAGTCCCATCAAAGATAGCATTGGCTATATCTGTGACCTCTGCCCTGGTAGGGCGGGAATTTTCAATCATAGACTCCAACATCTGAGTAGCAGTAATTACAGGTTTTCCCACTAAATTGCATTTTTTGATGATTTCCTTTTGGATTAAAGGCACCTCTTGCAAAGGTACCTCCACCCCTAAATCACCTCGAGCTACCATTATCCCGTCAGCTACTTCAATTATTTCTTCAATATTACTCAAAGCCTCTCGTTTTTCAATCTTGGCAATCAAAGGAATTTCTTTTCCTCTCTCCTTTATAATCCTCCTTACTTTTAAAATATCCTCGGCCTTCTTGACAAAAGAAATTCCAATAAAGTCAACATTATGGTTTATACCGAAGAGTAAGTCCTTACGGTCTTTTTCTGTAAGAGAGGGAATATCGAAAGAACTGGTGGGTAAATTTATTCCCTTATGAGAGCTTATCTCTCCCCCTCTGATTACTCTACACTTAATGTCGGTGTGAGTTGCCTTTTCTACTTTTAATTCCAGAGAACCATCGGCAAGGAGAATGGTCTCTCCCTCCTTTACTTTTTGAGGTAAAGAAGAATAAGTTATAGAGATTTCTTTTTCATTTCCGGGAACGGTTCGGTTGGTAAGAATAAAAGTTGAGCCTTCCTTTAAAAAAGCAGGCTCTCTTTGAATTGAGCCTGTCCTGATTTTGGGGCCACTTAAATCTTGAAGAAGGGCTACAGGCTCGCCCAATTTTAAGGAAGCTTCTCGGATATACCTTACGGTTAAGGAATGCTCCTCATAACCTCCATGAGAGAAATTTAAGCGAGCTACATTCATCCCTCTCTTTATTAACTTTTCTATTATTTTAGAAGACCTTGTAGCAGGACCTATAGTACAGACTATTTTTGTTCGTCTCATCATGATAAATCCCCTTTTCAGTGAATAGTGAGCGGTAAATAGAAAACTTTGGGCTTAATTTTTCTTACTCTTCACTATTTACTGATTTACTAAACTTTAGCTCCTTATCCTTAGCCGAAACTTTAACTACATCTCCTTTTTTAAATTTTCCTTCAAGAATTTTGGAGGCTAAAGGATTTTCAATTTTTCTTTGAATGGTCCGTTTTAATGGTCGAGCTCCAAAGATAGGGTCATAACCTTCTTTAGCTAAAATTTTTTTTACCTCATCATTAAGAATTAGTTTTATTTTTTTCTCAAACAATTTCTTTTGTAAATTCCTTATCTGTATTTCAACAATTCTTTTAATTTCCGGTAAGCCAAGACGATTAAAGATAATAATCTCATCAATACGATTTAAAAACTCTGGCCGAAATGCAGCTCGCATCTCTTCCATTATTCTATGACGAATATCCTTTTTCCCCTCTTTTGTCTCCTGAAGCCAGCGACTGCCAATATTAGAAGTCATAATAACAATCGTATTTTTAAAATTTACTATTCGGCCATGACCATCGGTCAGCCGACCATCATCTAATAACTGTAGAAGCACATTAAAAACTTCAGTATGAGCTTTTTCAATCTCGTCCAATAAGATTATAGAGTAAGGCTTTCTTCTTACAGCTTCGGTGAGTTGTCCCCCCTCCTCATATCCCACATATCCTGGGGGTGCTCCAATTAATCGGGATACAGAATGCTTTTCCATATATTCACTCATATCAATTCTTACCAAAGACCGTTTATCATTAAAGAGAAACTCCGCTAAGGCTTTGGCTAATTCTGTTTTTCCTACACCTGTAGGTCCTAAAAAGATAAAAGAGCCTAAAGGACGATTTGGGTCTTGAATACCTGCTCTTGCCCGACGAATAGTATCGGAAACGGCGAGAATAGCCTCATCCTGCCCTACTACTCTTTGGCTAAGCCTTTTCTCCATTTTTAATAATTTTTCTACTTCTCCTTCAAGCATTTGTGTTACAGGAATCCCTGTCCATCCAGAAATTATCTCTGCTATATCACTTTCATCCACCTCTTCTTTAAGTATTTTTTTATCCTTTTGCAGTTCTTGAAGCTTTTTATTCTCTTCTTTCAATTTTTTCTTTAATTCAATTAAAACTCCATAACGCAATTCAGCTGCCTTAGCTAAATCCCCTTCTCTTTCAGCTTTCTTTTCCTTTGAAGTTGCCTTTTCTATTTTCTGTTTTAGCTGACGAATTTTTTGAATCTGTTCTTTTTCTAATTGCCATTGAACTCGTATACCAGCTTCTTGTTTTTTAAGCTCCTGTACCTCTTCTTCAATCTTTTTCAAGCGAGAATATGTATTTTTATCTTTTTCTTTTTTAATAGCTGCTTGCTCAATTTCCAATTGTCTAATTCTACGAGAAACATCATCCAATTCTTCAGGCATACTATCAATTTCTATGCGCATTCTTGCTGCAGCTTCATCAACTAAATCAATAGCCTTATCAGGTAGGTACCTATCAGTAATGTATCGATGTGAAAGAGTAGCTGCTGCCACTAAGGCTGAATCCTGAATACGCACTCCATGATAAACTTCGTAACGTTCTTTTAAACCACGTAAAATAGAGATAGTATCATCTACTGTTGGCTCGCCAACATAAACAATTTGAAAACGCCTTTCAAGAGCGGCATCTTTTTCAATGTGCTCACGATATTCATCGAGAGTGGTTGCTCCAATACAGCGCAGCTCTCCTCGCGCCAGCGCAGGTTTAAGTATATTAGAAGCATCCATCGCTCCTTCAGCTGCACCTGCTCCTACTACTGTATGAAGCTCATCAATAAAAAGGATGATTCCGCCTGAGGAGAGGTGTATCTCCTTCAAAACTGCTTTCAGACGGTTTTCAAACTCACCGCGGTATTTTGTTCCCGCTAAAAGAGACCCCATATCTAAAGCTAAAAGACGCTTATTTTTTAAGCTCTCGGGAACATCGTCGGCTGTAATCCGTCGAGCCAATCCCTCTACAATAGCTGTTTTACCCACCCCTGGCTCTCCAATTAATACAGGATTATTCTTTGTTCGACGAGAGATAATTTGAATAACACGTCTAATTTCTTCATCTCTTCCAATGACAGGGTCTAATTTATCTCTTTGCGCTAAATTAGTTAAATCCTGGGTAAATTTTTCCAATGCCTGGTATTTTTCTTCAGGATTAGCATCGGTTACTTGCTGACCTCCTCTAATATCTTTAAGTGCATTAAGCAAATTATCTTTATTTACTCCTACTTTTGATAAGATTTCACTTGTCCTGTCTTCTTCACTGAGAGCTAAAAGCAAATGTTCAGTACTCACATATTCATCCCGTATCCTCTTTGCTTCATCCTGAGCTCTTTGAAGAACCTGAGATAAGTCTTTTGTAATATAAATATGAGAAGGACCTTCTCCATAAACCTGAGGTATCCTTTCGATTTTCTCTTCTATCAATTGTTCAAGGTAATTTATGTTTACTTCTAATTTTTTTAAAATAGGCTTAATTATCCCCTCCTCTTCTCTTGCTAAAGCTAATAGAAGATGAGGAGAATCTATCTGTTGATGATGGTGTTCATTGGCTATATTTTTTGCGTTTTGTAAAGCCTGTTGAGCCTTCAAAGTAAAATTATTTTGTTCCATAATATTATTTGCCTCCTTATAATTAATTGTAACAGAATTACTTTCTTATATTATGGTATTTAATAATGAAAGGTCAAGAATCATCTCGGAACTTTTCCCCTCCGTCGCTGTATATTACGAGTAAATGGGATAATGGGTAAATGAGTTAATTAAATAAATTTTGTACTATTTCTTGTAGTTCCTTTACTTTTTTTCTCATCTACTCATTC
>JAGGXI010000039.1 GCA_021163155.1 Candidatus Aerophobota bacterium | reverse complement strand
ATTTAAACACTATTATAGAGTAAAAATTTAATTTTTGCTTTAATTATTTTATACTACTTTAACTTCAATAAAATAAAATTAAATTTTATTTTAAATTTAACTTCTGAAATGAAAAATTAATATTTAGAGAATCTGGCAAGAAATAATTAACTCGATTTTAAAATTTGATTATAAAAATCGGAAAGAGTGGCCGGCGTAAAATTTGCTGAGAGTAAAATTAATCTTTTCCTTTAACTTTACTTTTTATGAAAATAAAAATGGTCATTATCATTTTTGTTTTGTTATCTTTTTAATTTTTTGTATTAAATCTTTCTCCTCCCCCACTACTTCAATAAGTTTTATTTTACTGAGATGCCCACTAACAATTTTTAACCGGGATTTTTTTACTCCTAACCAACCGGATAAAAAATCTATGAGGGCTTTATTTGCTTTTCCCTCTACGGGAGGAGCAGTAAGTCTTATCTTCAACGAATCTTGATATAAACCAGCAATCCCATTTTTTGAAGCCTTGGGCTGCACTTTTACTTTAAAGATAATTCCATCTTCTGTTTTCCGCATTTGCATAAGTTTCTCTTAAAAATATTGTTGCTTGTCTCTGGTAGCCGCAGGATTTATCCTGCGTTTTTTCTTGATTTCTCTGATTACACCGATTTCAGGCAAGGAGTCTTGTCTTCTCTCTAATCCTGCATTTTTGCTTTTTATGTCTCACCTCTCACGTTCCACGTCTCACTATTTAATCCTTTTTTTATATAATATGCTCTTTTTTTCCTCAGTCAACCTTCTTTATCCTTAAAAAAGAGGCAAATTAGCCGTAATTTGACCATTTTAATTTTATAATGATATTTTTACTATCTCACTCATTTTATCGCTGAATTAGGCCTCTATTTAAGCCACTTTTATTGAGAAACGATCGCGACCGTTCCCTGCCTTATAAAAGAATTTTCCTACAAAACTTGGTTGACAAATTGCCAAAAATATGCTCTCTATAATGGAGTGTTTGAAAATCGAGGAAGTTAAGGAGAAATAGATTTCATGAGACCTCATAAATTTAATTCTGAGAAAAAGATAATTGTAATCTGCCCTAATCCAGATTGTCAACAAAAACTTCGCATTCCCCAAATAAGATCTACCTTAAAGGTGGATTGCCCAAAATGCAACACTACTTTTTATTATACATATCCATACGGAATAGGAAAAAGAAAAAGTAAATGGTATCATAAGAAATGGTTTGCAATATTGCTTTTATTTATATTTCCTCCGGTAGGATTCGTATTACTCTGGAATGACTTAAAATCTAAAATTTATGCTCGAGTCGGTCTCAGTATTGCTTTCGGGTTGCTTTTTATCATTTGGTTAATAATTATATTAATCATTATTCAATAATCCCCAAAAGTATTTTTTGAGCCAATATTTATTAAAATTACTTTTTTGTACAGAAATTATGTCAAATCCTTCATTGACAATGATATTCTCCTTCTATCTGTGTCTATATCCATCACCTTTACTTTCACATATTGTTGTAATTGAACAATATCTGCCGGGTTACCAACAAATTTGTTTGTCAATTGTGAAATATGCACTAAACCATCCTGTTTAACTCCAACATCAACAAAAACTCCGAAATTAGTAATATTCGTTACAATTCCTGGTAAAACCATCCCAACTTTTATATCTTCAATTTTGTGTATCTCTTTTGCAAACTCAAACACTCTTATTTTTTTTCTTGGATCTCTACTCGGTTTTGCTAATTCATCCATAATATCAATCAATGTTGGCAAACCTGCCTGCTCGGTTACGTAGTTCTTTATCTTTATTTCATTTCTTAATGCCTCATTATTCAACAATTCAGGAATAGAAATTTCCATATCTTTTGCCATTTGTTCCACAATATGATAACTTTCTGGATGAACAGCACTATTATCCAAAGGATTTTTCGCATCTTGTATACGTAAAAATCCTGCACATTGCTCAAATGCCTTATTACCTAACCGGGGAATTTTCTTTAACTCTTCCCTCGACTGAAATAGTCCATTTTCTTTTCGATAATCAACAATATTTTGGGCTAATTGAGGCCCTAATCCAGAAATATAGGTCAGTAAGTGTTTACTTGCTGTGTTTAGATTAACCCCTACCAGATTCACACTGCTTTCTACTACCTTATCAAGGCTCTCCTTTAATCTGTTTTGATCAACATCGTGCTGATATTGTCCTATTTAGCTTTCCATTTATGGCTTACAATTCTCTGATTGATTGTTAATTTACATTTCAAGGCCCGATCTCCTCTTCTCTTCTAAACCACTGTTACTTCGTTAGCAAGATAAACATCCTGTATTGCATTGAATATTATGATTCCTTCCTTCATTGGCTTTTGGAATGTTTTTCTCCCTGATATAACCCCCATCCCTCAAGGGGGAGGAAACCCTAATTCTTTTTATCTATCTTTGCAAGAATCTTTCATTTTTTATTTGACAACCAACTTTTGCACGAAAAAAATGGTAGCCGCGAGGCTCAGAGCCTGCGTAAAACAGCGCAACCTGAAGGTTGCGGCTACCTTACTTTACCAATCAATCTTGATAGTGCAAGGATAACTACAGCTTAAATGTGATATTTGTGATTTTGAAATTAATCTTTCTCTTCTTACATAGATCATTATTAATGCAAATATTACGGATTGTAAGATATTATAAAAATCTAATAAGATGAGTTTCCTGCAAAAGTTGGTTGACATTACCTGGATTCTTCCAGCTTAAAACTTAATAAAAAGCTTGTGAGAATAAATAGAGCGGTTAAAATAAAAAGGTATACAAAAGAAGTATATTGAAGCACTACCCCGCCAATTAAGGGGAAAAAAGCTGCTGGTGCAAGGAAAGTACTATTTAATCCTATATAGGTCGGTCGCTTTTTAGCAGGAGAAACATCCAATAAGTAATTGGTATAACCTATTCTGCTTCCATTTATGCAAAAACCAGCTGAAACAAATACCAAAATAAAAAGAAAGGATAAATTTGGACTGACTAAAAGAGCAGCAATTGGTGTAAGAAGACTCGTAATTAAACTTATCTGGATAACCTTCCTGTTACCAATATAATCAGATATATATGACCATAAAAAATTAGACAGTAACCCACCCACCATTTGCGCTGAGATAAAAATTCCCACCATACCAAGGCTTATTTTAAGAATGTCTTTGGCGTAAATAACATAAAAAGGTAAGGATAAACTGCCTGCTCCGTTTAAGAATCGAACGAGAAGAAATTTCTGGTAATTCCTATCGCTTTTTAAAGTTACTATGGCTTTCCTTAAAAACTGTCCAAATTTTATTGAATCTTTATGCACTTCTTCTATTGGTTCTTTTACTGACCCTAAAGCAAGGTAAGAAAAACTTATAAAAATAAAGGTGAGAAAAAATAAAAAAGCGAAATTTTTAGGAAAGATTATTTCCTTATTACTCAAGATCTGTTTAGTCACTAATCCTGCACCTATAGCTAAAAGTCCGCCAAAAATTTGCCGATATCCGAAAAACCTTCCCCTTAAATGAGAGGGTATAGCTTTTCCCCATATGTCCATAAAAGGTATATTAGCTACCCCTCCCATGAAGGTGAAAAGTGTAAGGAGTAAAAAAGAAGAAAGAAGAAGAAATTGGGAATTGTTCAAAAAAAAGACCAGGCCAGCCAAGGCGCCCCAGGATAGTGCCCGGATCGTGATAGCCATTACCAGTAGAGGTTTTTTGTGAGGTTTGTTCTCTAATTTACTGGCTACAAATAATTGAGGTAAAACACTACCTAGCCGGGAAAAGGAACCTCTGGCTTCGATAGTGGAGGCAAAAAGTCCGAGGAGGACTTTAGAATTAGTTAAACTATTTATAAATATAGGAAGAACAGTGTTGGGATCGCTAAATCCCATTCCCCCAGTAAAGAGCATCCCATGTAAAAGACCCATGGCGAAATTCCATTTTAGCTTTCCATTTTTTTCACTTAAAGTCTTTACGTTACTTTTCATTGTTAGTGCTCCCAACTTTAACATAACAACATTTTTGTTTTCGGGCTTTTTCGGTGAAGATCTGGTATATCCTGTTTATAATATCCTCGGTTGCAGGTTTTACCCTTTTCCCTACTTTACTTCTTTTTCTCTATATTGGTTAGCTCCTTTGACCTCATAAGCGAAAACCTGGGTAAAGGGAAAGACCATACCCATTGTAAGCCATCCTATAGAGGCGATAACAACCCATCGCTTTAAGTTGTGTCCTTGCTTGAATAGTTGAGAAAGACCTCCAAAGAGGCCAGATTTACCCTCATCTTTGTTTTTCCACTTCTGGTTGGATAGTTGAGTAAGTATAAGAAAAAACGTGCCGATAGTGGCCAGGAGACTAATAAAAAACAAAGATCTTATACCCTCTACATTTATACCACTAAAACTTGCAATTAGCAAAGCACCAATCATGGGACCCGTCATTCCCAGCAGTCCTGCGGCAAGAGTCTCACAGAAACTCATACCAGTTGCACGGTCCTTATTTGCCAGGGGAATTCGCACAGACAGTACCACAACTGTGTATACTTGTTGAATCTCTCAACCAGTATGCTACCATAGCGACGATGATAATTGTCCAATTCTGTCAATGAGCCATCCGGTAAATGGACTCAGTAGGCCAGCGATGCCCATTCCCACAGTATTAACAATACCCAGCTGGGTAGCAGTAGCACCTAAACCCATAGTATAAACAGATTGGTAAGGGAAAACTGTCTTATAAATCAATGTCCTTAAAGAAATACGCGCTACTGTAACTTTCCAGTTGCGCTGTTGTCTTCTTAAAAACCTCACCCCTTTTGAAATAGCCATAGCCACTTTATTCGCTCGCATCAGTTTCCTTTTAGAGAATTAGCTCTTTACCAATAACTACTTCTTTTTTCTTATTCTGCACTTTGGGATTTTTAAAAACCTTTGCCCCTTCTTCGACCAAAACCTTTACCGCTACCAGGGCGACGCCTCATGCCCTGGCTCCCACCCGGGCCTCTACCTCGGTCTCTATTCATCCGACTACTTGCTATTCCAGGTTGAGGAAATCCAGGATAGTCAGCTGGAATCTTTGCTATTCCAGGAACTCTCACCTCCATAATCTCACACACTTTGTTGGCTACTGAAGGTCCGCCACTAACGCAACCATAACATGGTGCTCTTTCTTCAGCTACCGCTCTAGCAAACTTTCCACAATTATCAAACCCACATTTGCCACAATTTAATTCAGGCAAAACTTTAACGATCTTCTTTACTTTTTCTTTAACATCCCCTCTGTCTGGCATTATTTACACCTTTTCCTTTTGACTTCGATCATCTCAAAATTCCTTTTATAGTTCTCACAACCAATTTAATAATTTATGGCCCATCCTTATTTATTTTTCTGCAATTTTTCTTCTTTAATCGCATCGGATAACGCCTCTTGCATATTTCCCTTTTTAAAAAAGAGTTTCATTCCTCTTTCTTGTAGCCTTTTTATTCCCTTTTTACCGATACTGGAAGATATAATTATCGCACAATCATGAAGCAACTCATATACATCTAAGGTCTTTAAATGTTGCATAGTGTTGGCAAACTGGTTATTTCTCTTTTCAATTAGCCTACATTGCATTCCTCTTTTAATTTCATAGATAAACATTTCTTTTGCTCTGCCTAACATCCCCTGGAAAATATTTATTCCATCATTGGTTGGAATGGCAATTCTTATGCGGTTTTCTTTGTCATCGTCCATTTTTTTAGCTTCCAATAATCTTACATAATCCTTGAAGAAAAGGAACTCTTCAAAGCCACCGAAATTATGATTTGCTAATATCTGCTTCCAATCTCGCCCGATAAAATCAAAAGCATAGGGACATTCTATAAGTTTTAAAGGAACCTTCAAGTAAAAAGGTGTCTCCTTATAAGAAAATTCATTATAATCTAAAATAAAAAAACTCCCATTCGCCTTTAACGCTTTAAAGACATTCTTTATAATCACTTTTCTAACATCCTGGGGAAATCCATGGAGCACAAAAGAAATAAAAACCTTATCAAACTCTTCTGTAAAAGGCAAAGATTGGTCAATCCTTGCATGGATAATTTTAGCATTAGGAAAATTAGTGCACTTTTTCCTAAACTGGGAAATCATCTGCTGAGAAATGTCAATTCCAATTAATTTTCCTTCCTTTGAAAGATGCTTCATCATTAAACAGGTATTTCTACCAGTGCCCGCTCCTAAATCAAGTATTCTATCAAGAGGGCTAATTCTCATTAACTCAATAACCTTTTCTATGAACGAAGAATATTCTCCAAAAGTTATAATATCCATCAATACATCATAATATCTTGCAGTAAATCCTTTAATTTCAACTTTTGATTTAGGATAATAATTGTTCATAAAATTTACATATTACCTTTCCAGCTTTCCTGCTCCATAATTAAAAACTTCCGAAGTTCTTCTTGATTCATTGCTATTAATTTTACTTCAACTCTTGCATTCAATTTCTCTATAGGCTCTCTCACACTCCTTATAAGATAATCTTTGATAGGAATATCAAGGGAGGGAAGTGCTATAGTAATTGTAACCTTGCTGCCTTTGATTGTCTCATCTTTTATTATCCCTAAATCAATTAGAGTGCGATTAATGGCTGGATGCTTTACCTGTGCCATTGCTTTGCGAATTTCTTCTTCTGAAATATTTTTAACCATTGTTTACTTTCCTTTGCTTTTTAACGGATAATTTTTCTCCCCTGCATAGATAGGTATTTTAAGCCAATTTTCTGGAGGTACGAAAGGACATGTATATGTCTCACTATAAGCACACCAGGGATTATATGCCTTGTTAAAATCAAGAATCCATTTTCCCTCAGGAGTACGGTCTCTTTCGGACTCAAGGTCAATATACCGCCCCGCACCATATGTTTCTTTACCAGAGGTCCCATCTTTAGAAGGTATAAACAGCTTATCCTCAATAGGATTACTTTTATACGCTTGAAGAAATTGTTTTTGGCCGCTGACCCTGAATTGGAATTCTCCCCACCGAAGAAAGTCGTGTTCATTGCCCTTCGTATAAGCCATCTTTACCATCTTTTTTCCCTCATGTTCATGAATTTCAAGCTCGAAGTGGTAATTCGGATTGGGAGAATAATAGTCAAGTTCTTTAAATCTCTTACGCTCTTCAAATTGTGCTTTTCCCACATCCCCCTTTACCACACACCAAGATTTTTATCTTTTCATCCCTTTAAATTTTTCTATTTTATTTGAGTAAGACTTTAGAATTCATAAAATCAATCTCTTTAATTTTAGCCTTTACAGATTTTTCTTCTCCAAATAAAGTTGATAAAATAAGGTCCCCCTCTTTAAACCTTATAAATGCTACCTCTTCCAATAAGTTTTTTCCTCAGTACCTTTCTTCATCCAAACACTTGCCATACACATTTTAGATATTGCCTCCTTCCACAAATTTATCAATTCTATCACGGGAATAATCTCTGTCAAATTCAAATCCTATATACAATACAAAATTTTCCTTCCTTAGAGCTTCTTTAATTTCCTCTATCTTTTCCAAACCACCTTGTTTCGATAAATGAACTCTTTGCTTTTTATCCCTGTTTCACTCATTTTTCTCCTTCTCCTTTTTTGCCAAAGCAAACAAAAAATTTTCGCCAGAGACTCTTTTTACATCTATTTGCGTAAAGTCACACTTTTTCAACATGGCTTCTACCTGCTTTGGACTGTAATAGGTTTCGCCCCATATCTTTTCACCTTCATGGCCTTTGGCAAAATCGGCTATCAATATCTTCCCACTCG
Organism: Candidatus Aerophobota bacterium; assembly: GCA_021163155.1. Taxonomy (GTDB): domain Bacteria; phylum Aerophobota; class Aerophobia; order Aerophobales; family JAGGXI01; genus JAGGXI01. Next base: position 20,250 of record JAGGXI010000039.1, on the reverse strand, counting down.
GCTTTAAGACCCTTTTTACTTCATGAAGAGCGCTTATAGGATGAGATAATTCATGAAAAGCATGAACAGTCACCACAGCGTCAAACCGGTTATGGGAGAAAGATTTTATGGAATATGCATCCTCTCTTATGCATTCAGCTCGACGAAAGTTCCCATCTTGCGAAACCCATTCCTCAGAAAAACTGGCTCCTGCTATGTCGATTCCTATAGCCTCGTGGGCTACATATTCTGCTAAAAACCTGATAGTCGCACCGTTGCCGCAACCTATATCCAGGACAGATTCAACTTTTCCAAGTCTTTTTGCTATCTCTTTATGTATTCTTTCGGTATTCATAGTAACCTGCCTCCTGTAAATTACTCCTTTTAATGTCAATGATTGGTGATTTATCAAAAGCATCCAAACCTTATGCATATCTAAAGTTAAGAAATAGATATTCTGAATTCTTTCAGCCTCAAACTCAAAAAAGATTAAACCCAAATTTGGCAATTTGAATAATGATTATTAAGTTTATTCTGGAATATTACTCTGAGCCTAATGTTCATGAAAACCAAATTTTTTATAAGCAAAAAATATTGTTACTATTCAGGCACCTTGTATTAATTTAAGAACAGACTAACTTGATACTGAAAAGTTGTCTAATTTTTAAATTTCCCTATGAACTCTTTTTTGTTTTATGATATAATAAAAGTATGAGAAAAACAATAGTTATTCAGAGGGGAAAGATAACCTATAAAGATATAGAACTGATTCGGCAAATAATCAATACCAATCCATCATGGAAGATCGGCTTTGACAACTCTCTTTATCTAAGTATAATTAAAGGAGGAGGCGTATTATGTTAAACAGCTATACTGCTAAATATACAAAAATAAGCTCTGATTATATGGGACAATTAGTAGAGTGGCCAGAAGTAATAACAGGAGGAAGAACTTTGGAAGAGTGCAGAGGAATGCTTAAAGATACTCTATATGAGACGATAATAGCATATCAACATCAGGACAACCTCACCTCACTCTTTGGAGATTGCTAAATCTGGGTCAAAATTAAGAGAAATGAGAAAAATATGATAAGGAGAGGATGGAGTTTTTTTACACAAATTATAGTAATTAGAATTGCCTTAGATATTACCATTAAAAGAACTATTTATCAGCTCATAGGTAGAGAAATAATCATAGAGTTGATAATCCAAAAGATAATCTGGGGATTATTCTCTCAAGAGATTATCTGGCATATAGGAATGATAAAAAGCTCTACTTTATTTTTACGATTGGTTATGTTTATTATTGCCTGGACAAGTAGAGTAAAGATTGTGAGCGAAGAAAATTTAAAGAGAATAACAGACAAAAAGATTATTTTCGTCCTCTGGCACGGAAATTACACCCTGGTTCTTACTTATTTCCATATCCCTAAGGCAATATTTTTAGTTGAGGCTTCCTTAAGAGGAAATTGTATTTCTGAATTGGTTAAAAGGTTTGGTTTTCAGGTTGTCCAAGCAAATAGCTCATATCAAACAATTCGAGAAATGTTAAAGATAATTAAGAATGGTTATAAAATCTTTATTACCGTAGATGGCCCCAAGGGTCCGGTTTGTGAAGTTAAACCAGGAGCAATCTATCTTGCTAAAAAGAGTAAAGCTAAAATTATTCCCTTATCTATTGTTGCCAAAAGGGGAATATTCCTTAAAAGATGGGATAATCACTTTTTCCCTCTCCCTTTCAACCGAGTTGTTATTTTTGTAGGTAAGCCTATAGAAGTTAAAGTTAATGATTCTGTAAAATTAAAAACCGAGGAAGTAAGGAAATCTTTAATGAAATTATCATCCCTCCCTTCTACCGGCCCTCTCCTCTAAGCTACAGTTATTTCATTAGTAAGATAAACATCCTGTATTGCATTGAATATTATGATTCCTTCCTTCATTGGCTTTTGGAATGTTTTTCTCCCCGATATAATTCCCATTCCTCCTGCTCTTTTGTTTATTACAGCTGTTCTCACTACTTGCTGTAAATCGTTTTTACCTGATGATCCGCCTGAATTGATTAAACCAACTCTTCCCATATAACAGTTTGCTACTTGATATCTTGTTAAATCTATAGGATGTTCTGATGTTAACTTTTCATACACAAGATGATGAGTTTTTCCAAATTTAAGTGCAGTGTATCCTCCATTATTTGTTGGTTGTTTTTGTTTAACAATGTCTGCCTCTATAGTAACTCCTAAATGGTTAGCCTGCCCGGTTAAATCCGCCGATGTGTGATAATCAGTACCATCTTTCTTGAAAGCCGCATTCCTTAAATAGCACCAAAGAACCGTAAACATACCAAGTTTATGTGCTTGCTCAAAAGCCCGCGATATTTCTTCTATTTGTCTGCGGGATTCCTGTGAACCAAAATAGACAGTTGCACCAACTCCCACTGCACCCATGTTAAATGCCTGCTGGACCGAAGCAAAAAGTCTTTGGTCATAAGAGTTTGGATAGCTTAGAAGTTCATTGTGATTAATCTTTGTGATAAATGGAATCCTATGAGCATATTTTCTTGAAACAGTCCCTAATACTCCTAAAGTTGAGGTAACAGCATTACATCCTCCTTCAATGGCAAGCTTTACTATGTTTTCAGGGTCAAAATAGATAGGATTAGGTGCAAAAGAAGCCCCTGCTGAATGTTCTATGCCTTGATCAACCGGAAGTATCGAAAGATACCCTGTGCCTGATAATCTTCCATGATTAAAAACTGTTTGTAAATTTCTCAAAACAGCACTCCCTCTATCTGATATACTAATTATCCTGTCTATAAAATCAGGTCCTGGAAGATGAAGATTATCTTTTAAAATTGTGTCACACCTATGCTCCAATAAGTATTGAGCATCTTTTCCTAAAATTTCAACTATTTTGTTTATCATAAAATTACCTCCTTATTATTAGAATTCTTTGTAAGTAAGCCAACTTTTGCAGGAAACTCATCTTATTAGATTTTTAGAATATCTTGCAATCCGTAATATTTGTATTAATAAATGATAAGAATGGTCTTCCATGTTTTATCCTTGAATAATTAAGTCCATTTAGGAAATATTTAGCTGGATTTTTGGGATGTCTTTTTTTAGTTGCCTTAATAATTTTCTCTAATACACCGATTGAGTGTTTATGATTAATATTTTTAGCCAATCCTCTTTTAATGCCCCATTTAATCAAGGTCATTTGAACCTCTTTTCTTCTCTTCCAATATTCCTCTTTAAATTTTCTATCTAATATTATTTCACATTTCAATTTCTAATTCCTAATTAAATTTCAATTACTCTTCCTGCTCCATCTTCAATGTATTTCTCCGGGTATAAAAACCTTATCTTTGCTTTATGTTGAGTGCAATGGGTAGGACAAATTAGTTTTAAGTCTTTAAACAATTCAAATTCATTAAATCCATGTAAACCACCAACAATTCCGTATACTTTCCCAAATTGCGAGGCTGCTTTAAGAATATGTGCCATTTTTGGATGTGAACAACCTACAACTAAAACTATTCCTTTATCTATTTTAATTGCCATGGACTGTTCTATATGGTCAATTTCACCTGTAGAGAAAACATTTTCATGCAGTTGGAGAGACTGTTTGACGCTAATCACTTCTTTTGCTTTTGAAGGTTTAGGATAAGAGATAGGGACATAAACTTTAACCTCTGGATTCACCTGGAGGAAATCAGAAAGCCCGCCAGTATGATCAAGATGAGCATGCGAAATAAAGACCTCATTAATAGATTTAGGATTAATGTTAAGTTTTTCCATATTGGAGAGTAGTATCCTGCCATTTCCTCCGGTATCAAAAAGTATCCTTGGGGTATTCTCTACCTCTACTAAACAAGAAAATCCCCAATCACTCTGGAGACTTTCTCTGTAAGCAGTATTGTCATAAATAATGGTAATCTTCATTCTTTCCTCCTATTTTTTATTATTGCTCCTGAATATATAAAAGAGTACTGCTTCATTTTAATCCATTTCCCCTCATCAATACCAATTAAATTACTACATTGGCACTTAATTTCATTCCCATCCCGGATGCTATAATCCTTGATTATTCGATCCTTCCAGCAACGCCACAATCTTCCCTTCCCAATCTTCAGATATTTAAAGATCTTCCTCTTACATTTAGCACATTTTACTATTATCATCTCTATTCTGGCCAGACATGCTCATGGTAGTGAGCTATAATAAAGGGAAAAATAAGTCTAATTGCTGTAGAAATATTATTTAAAAAGTTCCAATTGCATTCTGTCAGCCTTTTTTAAGAAAAATGGAGCTTTGATATTCTTAAGATTCGCAGGTATGTCGGCAAGAAAAGATGATGGATGACGTTTTACCTTTTTACCTCTTATCATCCTTGATTCTGCATATGATATAAAGAGATACTGTTTTGCCCGTGTCATACCAACATATAAAAGACGGCGTTCCTCATTTAAATCGGTTTTTTTATTACACTCATTATAAGGAATGAGTCCTTCTTCGCAGCCTACGATAAATACAACCTTCCACTCAAGCCCTTTAGATGCGTGCAGTGTCATAAGTGTAACACCCTCAACACGGGGGTCATAAAAATCGGTATCTTTATCAAGACTGATTGTAGTAAAAAACTCTGAGAGATTAGTGGATGAAGCAGCGCGTTCCATTAAAGGCAGCCAATGCGGTTGTTGGAATTCTTTATCTTCTATACCCATTGCATTACCAGCATATTTTAGTACTTTTCGTATATCATTACACTGAAGAACTGAAGCCACATTTTCTATATTTGCCTTAAAACTTTGGATAGCCTGTAATTCTATTTGTGATAATTTACCTGATTTTTTCAGCCAATCAAAAACATTTCTATTTCCAGAAAAATCAGAGCGAATTATTTCAATAAGTCTTAAAGCGGAATACTTTGAAAGACCTGGTATCCCAAAGTGTAAAATATCTTCAGTATGAAAAATGCTGGACGGTTCTCCAACAAATCTAACGCAGGCAAGTGCCGCCTTAATTTCCTTATTGTCCAGGATACCTGTACGCGTAGTGCGCTGGATTGGTATTCCTGAACGGCTGAGTGCTTTTACAATAGAGTCGCCTACCGAGTGCGCACGGTAGAGAACTGCTATATCCTTAAATGAAATATCACTAATACTTTCACTACCCGAGCGTCCTGTATCAATAGCAAAATAACTCGACCCGCCAATGAGCTTTTCAATAATCTTTAAAACATTTTCAGCTTCAGAGTTTTCAGTAGGCAGTCGATTGATATCAATATATGGAGAACCTGATATATCACTCCATAACTTCTGTTTATTTGCAAGTGCACATGATGAAATCATATGACTGCTGGCTTTTAAAATAGTATCGGTTGAACGATAACTTCTTGTAAGTTTCACTATATTAGCATCAGGATAATCATCTTGAAAATGTGTAAAATACTGTACATCAGCACCTCTGAATCCATATATGGCCTGGTCAGGGTCACCTATAACAAAAATATCTTTGCCATGTGTAGCCAGGAGACGCAGTAGCCGATATTGAAGTGCATTCACATCCTGATATTCATCAACAAAGATGTGTTGCCACTGCTGCCTATATTGTTCAAGCAGTTTTTGGTTATTTGTTAGAAGCGAAAGTGGTAAAACAAGAAGATCGATAAAATCGATAAACCCATATCTACGTTTGTATTCAGCATAGTGTCCAATTGCATCATCTATTTGTTGATAAATATATTTTGGCTCAGCAATATGTTCCCCGCTGTTTTCAATAAAAGCAATGACATATTTTTCAAGTGAGGAAATATCAAGCATCTTGTCTGAATTTTTTGTCTGTCTAACTATATGAGAGAAGATATGAATCATATCTTCTTCAGAGAGAACCATAGGTTGTTTTTTTAATTCAAATTGATCACAATTTTCAATAATAATCTTAAGGCCCAATTTATGAAAAGTGGTGATTTCCGGTCTTTTTTGCACCTTTTTTCTTGATAGTATGGTCTCAATACGATTAGCCATTTCTTGTGCTGCACGGTTAGAAAAGGTAACAGCCAGAATAGCTTGGGGTGAAACAAATTTTTCGGTAATAAGCCATACAATTCGCTCAACAAGAGTTTTTGTTTTACCTGTTCCCGGACCTGCTATAACGAGAAGTGGACCAAAAGAACTCTTAACTGCCTCCTGCTGCGCATCATTAAGTTTCTCGCTGTGCTGGTGTTTTTCTTTTAGGGGTTTGAAGTGCGGTTTCATATTATTGGATTCTTTAACAAAGGAGGATTTCACCTCTTTTTTTGCTGGTATGTCGTATTCTTTTCCCTGGAGTGAGAAAAAGGTTGTTTGTCCACTGTAGTCATTGCGTTCCTTATCGGTAAAAACATGGATGGTCCCATATTGGCCGTCAAAGCCGGGAGAAGCATGTATTTTACCGTTTCTTATTCTTCTTATAGCCTCGGATAGGATACCGGAACCGTGTTTTTGAATATTGTCTAAAGGCATCTCAAGAAGTATTAATAACTCTGGACCAAGCAAACTAAGGAGTCTGTAATATTCACGTTGAACTTGTTTGCTTGTAGGCCCGGTACCGATAATCTCCGAAAGTATTTTATCCAACGAAAGAACGCTTTTATAGGGGAAGGATGTGGGTGATTTACGTCCAATTGCATAATTAGCTAATTCAGCAACGCGGTGCATAACTCCTAATGTAAGTGGCTTGCCGCATTTAGGACATATACCATTGTATTTTTTACTTTCATTTGGTGGAAGACAGATATCACATTTTCTATGTCCATCAAAATAATATTTTCCTTCTTGAGGAAAGAATTCCAGGGTACCAAGGAAGCCTTCTTTTACCTTATGCCTCAGTGTATTCATTATGTTATTATAACTCATCTCACAATTAAAGAGGTTGGCTTCCCTTCCAATATTTGGTGCCGAATGGGCATCGGAATTGCTCACCAGTGTATAACGGTCCAATTTTGAGACCATCCAGTTCATTAGAGGGTCAGAAGAGAGACCTGTTTCAAGAGCGAAAATATGGCTAAAAAGATCCTGATAGCATTCTTCAATTGAATCAAAACCTGATTTTGAGCCTAAAACAGAAAACCATGGTGTCCAGATATGTGCTGGTATCAAGACAGCGTTTTCAGAAGTCTCAAGTAAAATTTCAAAGAGGTCTCTTGAATCAAGACCAAGTATGGGACGTCCATCAGAGCGGATATTGCCTATCCTATCGAGTCTATTCGCAAATCGTGAAGCTGAATCAAAATCAGGCATACATATAAGATTATGAACCTTGCGCATTTTTCCATCATACTTGTAAATATTGCTGATTTCACAGGTAATCATAAAGCGTATCGGACTCAAATTTTGGGATGGTAGCTTAATATTAAGGGATGGAATATTTTCATCCTTGAGCTTAAAAAGGCCTTTGCCATCAGGAGTAAGTTTTTCCTTTATCTCTGCAAGCCATGCCGGATGGGTAAAATCACCTGTGCCGATAAGTGAAACACCTTTTAATTTAGCCCATTGATATATTGTCTCAAAGCATAAATTTTTGGAAGTGGCACGAGAGTATCGGGAATGAATATGAAAGTCAGCTACAAAGAACATAAATGATGCTCCTTTCAAATAACATTTTAAACTCATCATATTTTTTGTCAAATTTAAAAAACATTTTTTTTCTTGACTTTAGACTGCTCTTTGTTATAATTATTATATTATTAATCTATTAATTAATCAGGAGGTAAAGCTATGGAAAAAACAGATGTGTTGGTAATTGGTGGAAGTGCCGCAGGTATTGTCGCTGCAGTAACCGGGAAATCTTCTTATCCGGATAAAGATTTTTTGGTTATTCGGAAGGAAAAACAGGTAATCATTCCCTGTGGGATCCCATATATTTTTGGGTCATTGAGAAGCAGCGATAAAGATGTTATCCCTGATGGAGTTTTAACCAATGCAGGTATAAGGCTTAAGATAGATGAAGTAGTTTCTATAGACCACAAAAATAAGGTCTGTAAAACAGCTGACAATACAGAAATTAGCTTTGAAAAGCTTGTATTGGCAACAGGTTCTACTCCTGAAGTTCCTAAATGGCTTAAGGGAGCAGATTTAGAAAATGTATTCACAATACGAAAGGATAAAGAATATCTTGATGAAGTTATGGCAAAGCTTAATCGCTGCAAAAAAATAGTTACTATTGGCGGAGGTTTCATTGGTGTTGAGATGTCGGATGAGTTAAATAAACTTAATAAAGATTTAACTATTGTTGAGATATTGCCTCATATATTAGGCCTTGTTTTTGACGAGGAGATAACAGTCAAAGCTGAGGAAATTCTTAAATCGAGAGGGGTAAAAATAAAAGTCGGTGCCGGAGTAAAAGAGATATTAGGAGATAAAAAAGTCACCAATGTTCTCTTAAATAATGGGGAAAAGCTTAAAGTTGATGCAGTGATTATGTCTATGGGTTATCGTCCCAATACGGAACTTGCCAAAAAATCAGAGATAAAAATTAACGAGATGGGATTTGTTAAAGTGGATGAGTATATGAGAACAGATACTCCAGATGTCTTTGCTGTAGGAGATTGTGCTGAGAAAAGAGATTTTTCCACCAGAAAATTGAGTGGTGTTATGCTTGCTTCTACCAGCTGCACAGAGGCAAGAATTGCAGGTATGAATTTATATAAACTCTGTACAGTAAAAACATTTAGCGGAACTATTGCTGTTTTTTTCACCGCTATAGGAAAAACTGGCTTTGGAGCAGCAGGATTAACCGAGACTATAGCAAGAAAAGAAGGCTTTGATATTATTACAGGTATTTTTGAAGGAATTGATAAACATCCTGGAACATTATCTAACACTCATAAACAGGTTGTGAAACTAATTGTTGCTCGAGAATCAGGGGTAATACTCGGTGGAGAAGTCATGGGCGGGTCAAGCACAGGAGAAATAGTAAATCTTATCGGGCTTATCATTCAAAATAAAATGAGTGTAAATTCTATTTTGACTGCTCAGATTGGGACTCATCCGTTGCTTACCGCACCACCAACTGCATATCCTTGTATCAAAGCCGCTGAAGTTGCTGCAAAGAAAATAAAATCAGCATAATAAATATAATTAAATAAAATTTTCATAAATTTTTTCTCTATTTTCTCTCGTTATCTTAATTATTTTTGCATCTTTTCTTTCTCTAATTTCTTCTAAAAATTCATTTTTATATATAGGTATAGTGGCAATAACATTATTTGAACTCTCAAGGGCTTGAATTACCAGCTGGCGAAACTTTTTTGAATAGAGTTCCATCTTCCCAATCTCATCAATGATAATAATTTTCCCTTCTTTTATTCCTTCCTCTATTGAAGGAAGAGCTATCTCTTCAAACTCTTTTAAGTTTACCTTATATTTTCCTATCCTGTAGGGACTTTGACAGTTTATATGAGCTAAAATTCCCTCTTTTCCTTCTAGATTTTTTATTTTAAAACCAACCCTTACCTTTTCCTTCCTTATCTCCTCAGTATAAAATCCAGCTGCTTTCCCTTTTAAATTTTTAGCTATTATTTTTATAAGGGTTGTTTTACCTACTCCTGGTTTTCCGCAGATAAGAATATTCTTAATTTTCTACCTCCTTCTTAGTGTGCTGCCAGATAATAATCTTATCTCCCCTACCCTACTTTACTTCTGCTGTCTTCAACAATAATTATACAGAAAAGAAAAATATTGTTAAATTATTGATTAACAGCCTACTTTTTATCTTTGACAGCTAACTTTTGCACGAAAAAATGGTAGCCGCAAGGCTCAGAGCCTGCGTTATTGTGTAACGGTCTTCTTTGCGCAATCTAAACCCCATTAGATGTTACTACTATTTAGCGGGGTAAAAGTTGCGGCTACCACCTGCGTAAAACAGCGCAACTTAAAAGTTGCGGCTACCGTGCTTTGTAGCGCGAACTCAAATGCTACAAAGGTAATCATATACTAAATGTGGGATCTGTGATTTTGAAATTAATTTTTCTCTTTTTACATAGATCGTTGTTAATGCAAGTATTACAGATTTCAAGATATTCTAAAAATCTAATAAGCGATTTCTAAAAAGTCAGAAATCTCTGATTACACAGATAAAAATCCGGATTACATAGATAAGAGGCCTCTGGAAGTTTTTCGGAGGTTTCAATAAGATGAGTTTCCTACAAAAGTTGGTTGACAAGAGCAAAAGTTTTACTTATTATAAACTCAACAAGCTTGCTATACTCACAATAGGTGACCTCGCAATGATGCAGAAAAAAGAAAGATTTTAAAAGAACTAAACTTTTAAAATATTCTTAAATAAGCCATATAGGAGAAAATTAATCTAATGAAATGTCTAATTATTGCTGCTGGTAAAGGGGAAAGACTATCAACCAGGGGAGACTCAAAGCCGCTTGTCCCTCTTCTGGGACTGACCCTTATTGAACGAGTGATATTGAATGCAAAGAAAAGTGGTATAACCGATTTTTATGTAGTAACAGGATACAATGGTAAAAATGTAAGGCTCTTTCTGAATAATCTTAGCAGAGAAAGAAATATAAAGATAACCCATATTATAAATGAGGAGTGGGAGAAGGAAAACGGCGTATCCGTTCTTAAAGCAGAAAAACTATTAAATGAAAATTTTATCTTATTAATGGGAGACCATATCTTTAATGGAAATATTCTTAAGCAACTAAAAAATGAGAAGATGCAGGAGAAAGAGGTCATATTAGCTATTGATTATTGTACAGATTCAAATCGCTTAGTTGACATTAAAGATGCTACCAAAGTGCTTGTTGATAAAGGCAAAGTTATTGACATAGGTAAAAATATTATAGAATATAATGCTTATGATACGGGAATTTTTTTATGTTCACCCTCAATCTTTACAGCAATAAAAACGAGTATTAACCGCAATAATAATACCTCCCTTTCTGGAGCAATAAAGATATTGGCTGAACAAGGAAAGGTCAGAGCATTTGATATTAAGAATAGCTTTTGGATAGATGTAGATGATGAAAAAGCCTTTCAAACAGCTGAAAATTGTTTAATTGATAAATTAAAGAAACCTTCCGACGGTCCTATCTCAAAATATCTCAATAGACCATTATCTACTAAAATTACAAAGTACCTTATAAAAACGGATATTACTCCAAATCAAATATCAGTCTTCTCTTTTATTCTCTCATTAATATCGTCGAGTATCTTCTTTTTAGGTGGTTACATTGCTCTTCTTGCTGGTGGTATTCTGGCTCAAATATCATCCATTATTGATGGCTGCGATGGAGAAGTAGCAAGGTTGAAATACAGAGAGAGTAATTTTGGGGGATGGTTTGATGCTGTTTTAGATCGATATGCCGATGCTTTTATACTTTTTGGCCTAACCTATCATGCCTTTATTTCATCAGGGAATAGCATTCTCTTTTTATTTATTGGTTTTATGGCTATTATCGGCTCTTTTATGAACAGCTATACAGCTGACAAATATGATGGCTTAATGAAGGAGAGGTTTAAGTCAAATAAAGGTTTTAGAATTAGAATAGGACGTGATGTTAGGATATTTTTGATATTTGTTGGAGCTATAATAAATCAACCAATTTGGGCACTCCTTCTTATAGCTTTGTTGATGAATATAGAGAATATAAGAAGGGTAGTGATCTGTTACAAATCACATAAAGCAGCATAAAAAACTAACTTGAGATTTCTGAAAAAATCAGAAATCTCTGATTTCACAGATAAAAATCCGGATTACGCAGATTAGATTAATGGAGAACTCTGAAGGTTTTTCAGAGGCCTCAATTTAAATCGTATGAGAGAAATATCATTGGATTTTTTTCGTCCCTTAAGTTTTAAGTTATTATTATTTTAGAGGAGGCCAGAGTGAAGGTCAAAAGTCTTATTTTGTATGCTTCATGGACAGGAAATACTAAGATAGTCGCTGAAAATATTGCAAAGGGATTAAAAAAAGGGAAAATTGGGGTAGAAGTAAAGAATATCAAAAGAGCAGAATTAAAAGATGTTGAATCATCCGATATTTTGGTCATAGGAAGCGCTACCCATATTGAAAAAGCTTTAAGCTCTGTTAAATCTTTTTTTGAAAAGCTACCTGAGGACGCATTGAAAAATAAAATAGGGGCTTCTTTTGCCGTTCATGGAGGACGAGGTGGAGAGAAAGTCATCAAAGAGATAAAGAGGTATTTTATAGAAAAAGGCGTTAAGAGTGTGAAATTAAGCCTTATTATAACTGCTGGGGTTCCTTTTCTTCCCATAAGAAGACCTAAAGAAATTGATTTAAAAAAATGTGAAGATTTTGGAGAAAAGATAGCTAAACAAAAAAAGTCAGCGAGGCGTTAATTAATTATATTTACTATCGTCTTTAGAGGCTTTCTATGTGCAACTTAATCTTATAAGAAGAAAATTTTGAAAATTATTCTTTATTATGCTTATCAATCATTACACACCAAAACAGTTTTCCAACAATAACTTTAGTTTTTGTTTTAAAATTGAACAAGAATAATATCTCTTTCCCAGTTTATAATTATGCTCAACTATCTTCTTAGCTAAGTCAGGACTCTTAAGAATCTTTCTTGTAAGGTTAACTGCATCTTCATTAACATAGTCATTTATTTCAATAACTTTAAATCCCTTTGGTTTAATATCTATAGCATATATAGAATAATTATTAACTACAATTGGCTTACGAAAGTAGATGGCTTCCAAAAATGCATTGCCAAAACCTTCAAAATTAGAAGGATAGGTCACCAGGTCCGCATGAGCATAAATATCCTGAGGAGTATATATTTTTCTTCCATCATCTGTTTTGCCACGACAACTTTTAATAATCTCGGAAACAAATAATGTATTAATATTCATCATTGAAGAGTATTCTCGCACTCTTTTCTCATACTCATGGCCTTCGTCTCCCGACGCATAAGAGATGACTAACTTTGCTTTCATATTTAGCCTTCTTACCAGCTCTATAGAATGCTCAATTCCTTTACGTTTTACTACCCTTGTTGGTTGAAGAATTAAAAGCTCATCCTCATCAAGACCTAAAGATTCCCGTATGTCGGAGGAATAACCGTCAATAGAGGGGGGATTGTCAAAATCCATTACATTGGGAACTATCATTGCTGAAATACCTGTTCTTAAGCTTAATTGGTTATCTGCTGATGAGTTTATTACTACATGATGAATGGATGGCAAATGAGGAGGAAACGCCATATTAAGATATTCCCAAACGGCGTTTACTAAAAATCGCTTGCGTTCCCAGAAAAAATCGTGATGATGGGCAATTGTTGGAATACCTGTTTCAGAGATTACCTCAGTGATAGCAAGACCAAGAGGAATATTTAAAGGAATAGTGATAGCATTCTCCGGAATAAGAACATCAATTTTAAAGACTTTAATAAATTCATAAATCCTTTCTTTAAGATTATCTTTAATTTGACAAATTTCTTTGGTAACAGAGGGACTTCGTCTTTGAACATTGAAGCATTTTCTAAAAATTTCCCGAATTGCTGGATGCTTAAAGTGTGCTTCTTCTACCAGGAACGACCTTTGAGGAGGTCTATCAAGCTCACCAGCCATATAAAAGCAACTATGGCCTTCACTTTCGAATATTCTAGCCCATTTTCCCGTTTCCAAAGAAACCCCATCGGTCCCTGCAAACCGAGTAGATATAAATCCAATATTCTTTTTTGTCATATATCACCTCATTTTATTTTATATCCAGATATATGAGTATTCTTGGAACCATAATAATAGTTTTAAAATAAAAAGTCAATCAAATTCATCTCTTTTCTATGCCTTATTCAGCCATTTCTGAAAAATTGCCAGAATTGTAAATATTTGATATATTAATATTAGGAAGATATAGATTTTGGTAGATGAGTAGATGCTAACGCATAAAGATAAAGATGATGAGAAGGACTGTTCTTCTTACTCATTTACCCATTAACTCATTAACCCATTTACTTGCTGGATGAATGAGTAGATGAGAAAAAGAAAAATTTTAAAGAAACTAACTATTATGGGTAACTATTTATGGCTAAAATTGAGATAACTATTTTAGGGACAACTGCAGGTATTCCTACACGAGAAAGAGCTCATCCAGCTATATACCTTACCTATAGGGACAGAAATGAATTTTGCTATCTATTCGATTGTGGAGAAGGGACACAAAGGCAGATGCTCTTAGCAGATTTAAATCCTATGAAATTAAATGAAATTTTCATAACCCATTGGCATGGAGACCATTATTTTGGCCTTCCTGGATTAGTAGATACTATGAGTTTTGAAGATAGAGTAAAATCCTTAACTATTTATGCACCAGAATTAAAAAGATTTACAAACCTGTTCAATTTAAGGTATCCTTCAGAAACATTTAAAGTTATCTCAAGAGACGTTCCTACTAAGGGTGATAAAATAACAGATTTATTAGAAACAGCTAATTTTAAGATTGTATCGATACCTGTAGAACATGAAATGCCTGCTGTAGCTTACGGTTTAATGGAAAAAGAGAGGATTAAGATTGATAAAAACAAAATAAAGCAAGCAGGTCTACCAGCTCAAGGATTGATTTATAAGAAGATTAAAGAAAAAGGCAAAGTGATTTTTAAAAACAGAGAGATTAAGCTGGAAAGTATTTCTACCACGAGAAAGGGTAAGAAAATTGTCTATTCCGGAGATACAAAGGTATGTGATAATTTAATTAAATTAGCTCAAAATACAGACTTATTAATTCAGGATTGTACCTACTTTGATTTTGGAAAATTTAAAAAATATGGACATGCTTCTCTTGAGGATATTATAAAAATGGTAGAACAAATAAACGCTAAAAAGGTTATTTTAACACATATCAGCAGGAGATATAAGGACCCTGAAAAATTAAGGGAAAAGATAAAAGATTACCCTTCTTTAGAAATAGCAAAAGATTTTATGAAAATTACCATTTGAAAAGGATAGAAGAATTGAAAATTAAACTTATACAACTTGATTTAAATATGCCTTCGCCAGTTTATGCTCATAAAACTGATGTCGGATGCGACCTTTATAGTAGGGTTGATGCACTCATAAAACCGGGAGAGAGGAAGCTAATACCTACAGGAATAAAAATTGCTATTCCTAAAGGATATGCAGGATTTATTCATCCAAGATCTGGCCTTGCTCTTAAGTATGGAGTGAGTATTTTGAATTCACCCGGATTAATTGACCCTGGATATAGAGGCGAGATAGCTGCTATTTTAATAAACCATGATAAAAATAGAACCTTTAAAGTAAAGAGAGGAGATAAAATCTGTCAATTAGTGATTCAAAAGTTTAAAAAGCCTCGTTTTCAGATAGTTAAAAAACTGAATAAAACTGAAAGAGGAGAGGATGGTTTTGGCTCATCAGGGATAAACAAAAAAAGTGCTGTTTAGCTAACATTGTTTACAATTTCTGCTCTTTTTTCAATTACCTCATTTATTACATTAAAAGGAAAACCTCTTCTTTCAAGAAAAGCAGATATTTTTCTTATTCTTAAATTTTTCTCTTCTTTTAAAAATCGCTTATTTTTTGCAAGTAGATGGAGAGCTATATTTATTTCATTTACTTCGGGATATAATTTCTTAATAAGGTCACCAACTATTTCCTTATCTACTCCTTTTTCTGATAACTCGTAATATATTCTTCTTCTTCCATATCCACTTCTTATACGGTCTTCTATCCACATACGAGCAAACCTTTTATCATTTATAAGATTTCGTTTTTTTAAATAGTTCAAAGTATCTTCGATTATTTCCTTTTGGTAACCTTTTATTTCCATCCTTTTTTTAATCTCCCACTTGCTTCTTTCTCTATAACTTAAGAGCTTTAAAGCAAACATCCGAGCCTTATTCACTTTTTCTTTATAGTATATTTGCTTTAAATCTTTATCTTTTAGCTCTTTACCGACATAAAGGTTTGCTTCTTTTATTGCTTCATAACTAATTCCCGAAATAAATTTTCCATCTACAAAGAGAGAAAATCTATTTGGGTTGTTTTTTTGAGGAGTTATAGTTGTGATTATACCTATTTTTTTCATCTTCTTTCGGATATATTTCAATTTTCAGTAATGAGGTTATTAATGTATAGGATAACTTTAATAAGCTCTTCAACAATATTATTTAAATCTTGATCATATAAGAAAGTATTAGTTTGAGATTTATATGGCTATCAAGGTACTTTCCCCGAAGGAGCATTATAGATTTGGGTAGATGAGTAGAGGAGTAAATGAGTAGAGGGGTAAATGAGGAAAATAAGTAAATAAGGGAAATAAGGAAATGGGGAGTAAGAGAAAAGATGAAGGAGTTATAAAAAATAGTACTAAAAAGTTTTATCCCATCAACCCATCAACCCATTTACCCATTTACTCTTAGACAACGACGAAGGGGAAAAGTCCCGAGATATTCTTGACACTCTCCACGACCAGGAGTCGGGGGCTTTCTTGCCCTATACTTTGTAAAATATAAGTTAATCTGCTTTTAAAAAGAGTAAGCATCCTACAAAGATAAAAGAGACTATCCCTATTGCATAATAAGATTGAGGTGCCCAATAATTGCCCTTAATTCCAAATTCCATAGTCAATAGAAGCCCAAACTCATCGGTTACCAATCCCAATCCTCCTCCGAACAAAATACTGGCCAATACTCTAGAAATTCTTTTATATAGTTTTTTGTATCTAATTAAAGCCAACCAATT
Source organism: Candidatus Aerophobota bacterium (assembly GCA_021163155.1). GTDB lineage: Bacteria > Aerophobota > Aerophobia > Aerophobales > JAGGXI01 > JAGGXI01. The sequence continues at coordinate 3,546 of JAGGXI010000039.1, read as the reverse complement.
AGAAGCAATTAAAAGAATTATCCCATAATAAAAATGGTGAATATGATATCCTTTTATATACAAATAACTAAAGATAGCCTTACCTTTTTCCACATCTAAAACAATTAATCTAGAGATAATAATACTGCCCTCAAAAGCAATAAATGTCCAAAAAAATGCTTCTTTGGCTCTTTCTACTATATATTTTTTATATATCATTTTTAATTTCATTTTACGTTAATGGGATTAGTGCTGAGATAATACTTATCAACCTCATTTACTTTTAATAAATAAACTTTGAAAGTTCTTTGGGTCCCTTGCTTTTTGTAAAGCTGTTTCAAAACTTATTAATCTCTTATCTACCAGTTTTTTTAATGCCTGGTCCATTGTTTGCATTCCTATGTGTTCCCCCGTTTGTATAACTGTATATAACTGATGAGTTTTACCGCTACGAATTAAATTGCTTACCGCAGGCGTAGCAATTAATAATTCTACAGCGGGTACCCTTCCTGCCTCATTCTTTTTAAGAAGAAGCCTTTGGTTTATTATTACTTGAAGAGATGTAGATAATTGCATCCTTATCTGAGGTTGCTGATAAGGAGGAAAAACACCGACAAGTCTATCAATAGCCTGAGGAGCATCAGGTGTATGTAAGGTTCCTAAAATTAAGTGACCTGTTTCAGCGGCTGTAATAGCTGTGCTTATAGTCTCTAAGTCTCTCAATTCCCCTATAAGGATAACATCTGGGTCTTGACGAAGAGCATATTTTAAGGCATTAGCAAAGGAGAATGTGTCATTGCCCACTTCTCTTTGTTCCACTATACTTTTTTTGTGTGAATGAAGATATTCAATAGGGTCCTCTATAATAATAATATGGAATGCTTTTTCTTTATTTATTATCTCTACCATAGCTGCTAGAGTTGTTGACTTTCCGCAACCAGTTGGCCCTGTTACCAACACCATTCCTTGCTTTGTAAGAGCCAATTTATTAAGTATAGGCGGAAGATTCAACTCAGAAATAGAAGGGATATTATTGGAGATATGTCTAACAGCTGCGGCCATCGAACCCCGTTGAAAATGAGCATTTATTCTAAAGCGTCCTGTTCCTGAGATACCGAAAGAGAAATCTAATTCTTTTATCTTTTCAAAATTTTTTTTCTGCTCCTCATTCATTAATGAATAAATAAGGGATGTTGACTCTGCAGGAGTAATTTTTCTTTCTCCAAATGGTTTTAATTCTCCATTAATACGAAAAATAGGGGGGACTCCAGCTACAATATGTAAATCTGAAGCTCCGTTCTCCTTCATCATTTTTAATAAAAATTCCATATCCATTACTCTCTCCTTAATCCAAAAGTTTGTGTATACAAATTTAGTTTTTTAAAACTTTAACCTTCCTAATGCTATTAAATGAGGTTATTTAAGAATTCCTCTTCTTGTATTTTTAATCCAATTTAATCCGCCAAAATTTTAAGTTCCAAAATCCTAATTTTACTCAAAGATAATTTTATAGTTTGCTAAATTAGAGGCCTATAGAGGTTTTTCAGAAATCTCTGCTTCTCTTCTTCGACATATTACACTGAATTAGGATGAAAAGGCCGGCACCCATAACTATATCACCTATACTCAAAACACGTGTCCTTGGATAAGGAGGAGGAAGAGGTATTATGTCTGCTAAAAATTTTAAGTGGCTTTTTTCCGTTAATAATGTATGGACAACATAACTTTTACTATTTAAAAGAGGCAGCATATCATTCATCTCTGCTTTTAACAGAGCTTTAGCTGATACAGGCATCTGACCACCATTTGCAAGGATAACTATGAAGTTAATCAATACCCCTATTCCTATAATCTTCATTCCTTTTATCTCTTTGCTATACCAGAGTGCTACTAACAATAAAATATAGGAGAAAATATGAAGGTATATTCCTATCTTAGAAAACAGTTGACAATTTCTTTCTCCAAAAAATACAAGAATAAATTGAATTAAAAATGCTAAAATAATTAATCCTACCTTTTTTATAGGAAGAGTAGCTAATCCTTCCCACCTTCTTCTTCGTAATAACCCTATAATCAGAGAGTAGACCATTACATCAAGTAACATTTTGCTTTAGCACTTTCAAGAAAATTTTAACTACCTTTTCATCGAACTGTGTTCCTGCATTTTTCTTTATTTCCTCTATTGCTTCTTTAGCAGAACGAGCTGGGCGATAGGGTCTTTCTGAAGTTATAGCGTCATAAGCGTCTATCACACTGAGAATTCTTGCTCCTATAGGAATTTCCTTTCCTTTTAATTTATCGGGATATCCTTTACCATCGTATCTTTCATGATGATGATACACTATTCGTGAAGCTTCTTTAAATGAGTCAATACGAGTAAGAATATTTGCTCCTATCTTAACATGTTTTTTCATTTTAACCCGTTCCTTTTCAGTTAATGGTCCGGGTTTATTAAGAATGTTATCGTTAATGCCAATTTTACCAATATCATGCAATATAGCAGCATATTCTATTGTTTCTGCTTCATTTATAGAAAGTCCTATCTGTTTGGCTACTAAAAAAGCATACTCGGCCATTCTTCGAGAGTGGTTTTCAGTATAAGAGTCTCTCGCTTCTATAGCTGTAGCTAAAGCCTGAATAGTATCTAAATGCTGTTTCTGTAAATTTGCATACAATCTGTAGACATAATGAGCAATAAAAATAGGGAAAAGAAGAAATAGACTTGCCCACCAACTTATCTGTCTATAAATTATTGCCATTAAAATTGCAATAGGAACTTGAGCTAAATAATTTAAAGTGGTGTATTTGAAGCTAAACAATCCTATTTTAAAAATAGAGGCTTTTTGTTGTAGAGCAATCACTGTACTTACTAAAAAAGTGTTGGCTAAAAAATATGTCCCTGCCGAGAAAACCAAAGGAAAAAAAGAATATACAGAATTAGAAGTAATAAGTGTTCCACCTGATTTTTGGTAAATAATCCAGGCTATAGAAATAGAAAGAGTAAGCTGGGAGATATTGAATAAGACTCTATCTATCTTTAACTTTTTGCTTCGTCCAACTCCTATAATTGCTCCACAAATAGCTACCCAGCTGCTAATCCCTGGCCCATAAATTAAAAGAGAAGCATAAGTTATAGGAAAACCGAGAGTAACAATCTCCTGTCGCGATAAATATATTGGCATTGATTCAATCATTACAGACAAAACTGCCCAAAAAAGAAATCCTCTTAATATTTCTCCTTTTAAAGATATGTTGGATGTCCAGTAAACTAATAAAGCTATACCAATACAACTGATAGCAATTGTATATATCCTTGTCCCTTTACCAATACCCGGCAAATCTTTTGCTCCTTACTTCTTAAAAAAAGCAAATTAATAAATATCTTCCCTCTCTTTTTTTAAGTTTTTTTTTCTTTCTTTTTATTTTTCCTTTAGTTCTGTCTTTTTCTCTTTAACCACCCCAATGAATATTAGCACCACCAGCAAGCAGAAGAGATGTAATAACAAACAACGCCTTTATTAACTTAGCTTTCATTAATCTCACCTCCTTTTTTGTTTTTTTTAAGTT
>JAGGXI010000117.1 GCA_021163155.1 Candidatus Aerophobota bacterium | reverse complement strand
GGTAGGATCCTCTTCATCAAATAAAATCACTTTGGGGCTTTTTCTAAAGACCTCGAATAAATTAATATCTAAGTTAACCATCTTCTTAGAGTCGAGAGATACCTTGAGGGGCTGATTCAGGGCTTTGGCCTTGGTTTTAAGATTACCGGTGCCTACCTTTTTAGGGTCAAAGGAGGTTTTGTTCTTTAACATATAAAAACAGATTCTTAGGAATTTATCCGCTACAGCTATTACTGCTTGCATAGGTTTTTTACCTAATACTTTAGTCTCGTAAAGAAAATAATCAGTAAAGGGTGGGCAGCTTCTTATCAAGCTAAAGGCAGATAAAATAGAGGTTGTTCTTAAAGAGCTAATACCCTTTTTACTGATGTAGCGTTTCTTGCGAGTTTGTCCTGAACTATTTTCCACTGTATCCAAACCTGCTAATTTAACCAATTGACGTCCATTAGAAAATGTATTGACATCGCCTACTTCAGCTATTACCTCAGATGCTAATATAGGTCCGATACCTTTAATAGTAGTGAGAGTCTGACCTAGCTCTTTGAGATAATTATTAATGTCCTTCTCTAAGATAGAGATCTGTCTTTTTAAAAGCTCAATTTGCTCTAAGATCATTTGAATTTGCTTAACGTGAGCTTGATTATCATTCTTAATACCTAAGGAAAGTTGAATTTGAGAGAGCAACTTCTTAGGAGTGATCTTAGTATTATTAGTTCCATAGATTCTAAATACAGAGGAAAGTTTCTCTAAAGAGGTAGATTCAAGAAGATCTAAACTGGGGAAAAATCTTAAGATGGCCATAGAGAGTCTACCTGTTATATCAGTAAAAGCATCCACTAATTCTGGACACAGCTCGTAAACGATGGTTTTTAGCTTTATCTTTTTGGAGGAAAGCTCTAAGACAAGATCTCTTCGATTGCGAACCGTCTTTCGGAGCACACGGAAAATCCCCAACATAAACCTGGCGGGATTGGATTTACCATCACAAACAAGATCACAGATAAGTCCCGGATCTATTTTATCGTTCTTGTTAGCAGCGGGATCCTCTTCTTTTCTTTTGTAATGAACCTGAACCGGATTAACTAAATGGACATTATGACCTTTATCATACAGAGCATAGCCTAAAGGCTTCCAGTAAACGCCTGTAGGTTCCAAGGCAAAGATAGTATCTTTAGCTTCATGCTCTTTCATAAGATATTTAACTTTTTCTAAGAGGAAGTCTAAACCCTTCTTAGAGTTATAGATCTTTAAAACAGGAGAAATGACCTCCCGGGTCCCTAAAATTTTTACCCGGGCATAATGTCTTTTCTTATGGACATCTATGCCTATTACTAAAGTGGGAGAGTTTTTTGTCTTCATCGTAAACTCCTAAGTTAATATTTTGCCTTTTCGGCAAGGGATAATTTTTATCTATAATATCAAATATTATGCAATGATAAAGGTGAATAGGCAGATTGTATAATGTCTGCCGCCCTACTTTGTTTAATAAAGATTTAGTGGGGTACCAAAATCTATTATACACCAGGGGGTGAAAAACAGAAAAAAAGAAAATCTTGTTAGAAAGAGAAGCTTATCTAATGAGATAAAATTTAATAGTGAAGGAGGAGTTAGATGAAATTTAAGATTTTTGGTATAATGTTGTTAGCTCTCCTGGTGAGCACATCCTTTGCCTTTGGGGCTGTTAAAAACCCTGATACCATCGTTGAGGCAACCATAGGTGGACCTGAGACGATGGACCCACACTGGAGTTACGATACTGCCAGTGGAGAGGTTATCTATCATACCTATGATTGTTTAATAGCCTATAAGGGTGAAAGCCTTTCGGAATTTGTTCCGATGTTGGCAACTGAGGTGCCCTCAGCAAAGAATGGCCTCATTAAGGACAACGGTTTGACTTATATTTTCCCTATAAGGAAAGGAGTCAAGTTTCAAAATGGAGATATCCTTACGCCAGAAGATGTTGAATATAGCTTTGAAAGAGGTATGATATTTGACCGCTCTGGTGGGCCAGTATGGATGCTCCTCGAACCACTATGTGGTGTAGGCAGTATAGAAGAAGTAGCTACTAAGGTTACTGGGGTTGAAAATTACGGAGATATGTTTGATGGGGACGAACTTAAGCCAGAGTATAAAGATGCAATGACAAAGGTCTACACTGATTATGTAGATAAGACAGTAGAAGTTGATGGTGATAAGGTAATCTTCCACTTAGCGCAACCTTACGCTCCTTTTCTGAACATCATTTCCCATGGCGGTTCCTGGGGTTCAATAATAGACAAAAAATGGTCTATAGCCCAGGGTGCCTGGGATGGTAAGGCAGATACCTGGTGGAAGTATCATGACCCTAAATGCGAAGAAGACCCTCTCTATGCTACTGCAAATGGTACTGGTGCTTTCATGCTAAAGAAATGGATACCAGAAGAAGTCATAATGCTTGAGAGATTCAATGATTACTGGCAGGGTCCAGCAAAGATCAAAAATGTTGTAATAAAGTATGTTAACGAATGGACTACCAGAAAGTTGATGCTCCAGACCGGTGATGCAGATATAGTATACGTTCCAAATCAATATATGGATGAGGTTACAGGAATGGAAGGTGTAAGGGTTGTAGAAGACCTTCCAACGTTACAAAATGCTGTCAGTATGTTTCCATGGATCATAAACGCAGAAGGAAATCCTAACATAGGTAGTGGAAAATTGGATGGGGAAGGTATACCATCTGATTTTTTCTCCGATATTCATGTAAGAAAAGGATTCTCCTATCTTTTCCCTTACGAACTATTCATAGACAAGATACAAAAAGGAAGAGCTATAAGAAATCCAGGTCCATTAGTGAAAGGTCTATTAGGATACTCAGATGATCCTTCACTATTTTATAATTTCAACTTATCCAAAGCCACAGAGGAGTTCAAAAAGGCATGGGATGGAAAATTATGGGAGAAAGGCTGCAAATTTAACATCTTCTACAACGCGGGGAATGATGTACGTAAAGCGGCATGCGATATGATAGCAGCGTATGCAAGATTGATAAATCTGAAATTCAAGTTAACACCGGTTGGTGTACAATGGTCATCTTACCTAAAACAGTTCCTTTCAGAGAAACTACCTTTCTACACCATCGGTTGGCTTGCAGACTATCCAGATCCACACAACTGGATTCCAACTTACATTGGAAGCTCTGGTACGTACAGTGCTTACTTTGGTAAAGCGTATGGAGAATTTGCTAAGAAAAATATAGACCCCTTAATAGATAAGGCAATTAAGTCAACAGATCCAGAAGAGAGAGCAAAACTCTACAAAGAACTGGTGAAGATAGCACACGATCAGGCTATATCTCTGTATTTGTATCAGCCAATAGGGCATCATGTTGAGAGAGATTGGGTTAAAGGTTGGTATTACAACGCTATAATGCCAGGAGAGCCTGCAGGAGCAGATTTTTATTCGCTCTCAAAGAGTGAGTAAATAGGATAACTGGATAAGAAATACTGGGGTGGGGGATTATAAGCCCCGCCCTGGTCTATTTTAAGGAAAAATAAGTGATAGCCTATATAATAAGACGCCTTCTGTTGCTTCCTATAATACTTATTGGGGTAACTTTTCTTATCTTTTGTATGTTCTCCCTCTTAAGTCCAATGGAAAGGTTGGCAACCTATGTCAACGACCCTTCTACCCTTAAGAATCCTCAGGCAGCTGAAAGAATAATAGAAAAATATCATTTGAATGACCCATTTCCTTTAGGATATATCCAATGGGTCAAAAGGATAGCTAAGTTTGACCTTGGATGGTCACAAGCAGCTAACCAGCCTGTTTGGGATGCAATCTGCCAGAGATTTCCGGCTACACTTGAACTTGTGATATACTCAATTGTTCCTGTAATATTAGTGGGAATATGGTTAGGAGTGATCTCTGCTGTTCATCACAATGATATTATAGACCAATCTATTAGAGTAACTGCAATAGTAGGATGGTCTCTACCTACATTTATATTTGGTTTATTAGTTTTGTTTGTGTTTTATGGAATATTAGGGTGGCTGCCACCTGGTAGATTAAGCACCTGGGCACAGGATATAGTTTACACCGGTACTAACTTTCATAGTTATACCCATCTTGTGACCATAGATGCCTTATTAAATGGCAATATTCCTATATTTGTGGATGCCTTAAGGCATCTGTGCGCCCCCATAATAACTTTATCCTATGTTTACTGGGCGTTTTTACTTCGTATAGCACGTTCAAGTATGTTGGATACTTTGAGAAAGGACTATATAAGAACGGCAAGAGCTAAAGGAGTGGATGAACATACCGTGATACATAAACATGCAGAGAGAAATGCACTAATACCTGTTGTAACGATTGCAGGTATGTTAATTATAGGAATGCTTGGAGGAGTAGTGGTAGCAGAAACGGTATTTACTTATCCAGGGTTAGGCTTCTGGGCTGCTACAGCAGCACAACAGTTGGACTATGGGTCAGTTATCGGGTTTGCCCTATTATTTGCTTTAATTATGGTGGTGGGTAATCTGGTGGTAGATGTATCCTATGCCTTCATAGACCCACGTGTAAGATTGGAGTGATGAAATAAATGAATAGAACCTTAAGAAAATTATTCAGCAATGCCACCTCACTCCTTGGAATAATTCTCTTAGTTTTCTTCATCATTATAGCTATATTTGCTCCAGTACTTGCCCCTCCTCTTTCGGATGATCCATATCAAATACCAAGGATGTCGTGGGATGTAAATCCTCAACCTCCTGGCTTCCCCATGTCAGATAATATAAAAGATATGTATAAATATATAGGTAAAGAGGTAAAATACGATAAGGCAATTTGCGGAACTGCCCAGGGTGGATATGATATATTTTACGGCTTGATATGGGGTACACGAACTGCATTTAAAATAGGTATAACAACGGTTTTTTCTGCTATGCTTATAGGACTCTTTATAGGTTCTATTGCAGCATATTTTGGTAGATGGGTGGATGAAGTATTGATGAGGATAACGGATATATTCTTATCATTTCCTTTTTTAGTTGCTGCAATGGTTCTTACCACTATACTTGGAAGAGGTCTGAATAAAGTAATGATAGCCTTGATAGCCTTTGGATGGATGGGATATGCAAGAGTGATAAGGGGAAGTATACTCTCTGCAAAAGAGGAAACCTACGTGATGGCGGCTAAGGCTCTTGGTGTTAGAGATGGCAAAATAATATGGAGACATCTATTGCCCAATACAATATTCCCTGTGTTGATACAGGCATCTATGAATATTGGCACTATGGTTGTAACTGCGGCTACGTTAAGCTTTTTAGGGGTAGGCGCCCCTCTGGGATACGCTGATTGGGGACAGATGGTTAGTTTTGCGAGGAACTGGATTGTTGGTGCCCCTGGTCATGCTGGGCAGTATTGGTATTCGGTATTTTACCCCGGGATATTTATTATTCTCTTCGTTCTGGCCTGGAACCTTATAGGTGATGCCCTTAGAGATATACTTGACCCAAGGTTAAGAGGTGAATTATAATGGTGAACGATAAGAAACCTTTGTTGAAAATTGAGGGCCTGAAGACATATTTTTTTACAGAAAACGGAGTGGTAAAAGCAGTTGATGGAGTAGATTTCGAGGTTTATAAGAGAGAAACATTAGGTTTGGTTGGAGAATCTGGTTGTGGTAAGAGCGTTACAGCATTCTCCATAATGAGATTGCTTGATTATCCAGGGAAAACAATTGGAGGAAAAATACTTTTCAAAGATGAAAATCTGCTGAAAAAAAATAATGAAGAAATGAGAAAAATAAGGGGAAAAGAGATAGCGATGATATTCCAGGAGCCTATGACTGCTTTAAACCCTGTTCTCACGATTGGATATCAGATATCAGAAGCTCTGATGATGCATTTTGATATCAGTAAAGAAGAAGCGATGAGAAGATCCGTAAAACTGTTGAAAAAGGTGAGTATGCCTATACCAGAACAAAGAGTAAATGAATATCCCCATCAGTTAAGCGGTGGAATGAGGCAAAGAGCGATGATATCAATGGCAATGGCTTGTGACCCTGCATTACTCATCGCTGATGAACCTACGACATCTTTGGACGTTACGATTCAGGCGCAGATATTGGATTTGATGAAATCACTTCTGCAAGAATTCAATGCTTCTTTGATAATGATAACCCATGATTTGAGTGTTATTGCAGAAATAGCAGATAAAGTAGCCGTTATGTATGCGGGTAAGATTGTTGAATATACGGATAAAAAAACAATCTTTCATACTCCTTTGCATCCATATACCTTTGGTCTGTTAACCTCTATTCCCAGACTCGATGTAGAGATGAAAAAGCTTAATGCTATATCAGGAACCGTTCCCGATCCTTTAAAATTTCCAGAGGGTTGTAAATTTAATCCAAGATGCAAATTCGCAACTGATAAATGCAGAAAAAAAGAGCCTCTTTTAATTAAAATAGAAGAAGGACATATGGTAAGATGCTGGCATATAGACAAGGTAAAAAAAGAGATGAGGAAAGGGTTTCTTGTAGGAGTGTGAAATGACTACTAATCCACTATTACAAGTAAGACATCTATTTAAGTATTTTCCGATAAAAAAGGGTGTTTTTAGGCGAGTTGTTGGTTGGGTAAAGGCAGTAGATGATGTATCGTTTGATGTGTATGAAGGAGAAACGTTAGGCTTGGTTGGAGAATCGGGTTGTGGTAAGACAACAATCGCTCTTGCTATATTGAGACTGGAAGAGCCTACTAAAGGAGAGGTGATATTTGATAATAAAAAAATAACAAAAATAAGTAAGCGTGGCATTAGAAGAGAAAGAAAAAATATGCAAATCATATTCCAGGACCCATACAGTTCCCTCGACCCAAGGATGAAGATAAAAGATATAATAGCTGAAGGTATGTTGAGTCATAATATGTTAAATAAGCAAGGAAGATATAAAAGGGTAGGAGAACTTTTAGAAAGAGTTGGTGTTTCTTATGAGTATATGGATAGATTTCCTCATGAATTCAGCGGCGGACAGAGACAAAGGATAGGTATAGCAAGGGCACTTGCATTGGAGCCCAAGATAATAATGTGTGATGAAGCAGTCTCTGCCCTGGATGTATCTATACGGTCTCAAATCATAAATCTTTTAAAAGACATACAAAATGAGCTTAATTTAACCTATCTTTTTATTGCTCACGACCTTAGTGTTATAAAGTATATAAGCGACAGGGTTGCAGTTATGTATCTTGGAAAGATAGTAGAAATTGCGGATAAAAACGAGCTTTTTAGTAATCCTTTACATCCTTACACACAGGCATTGATATCTGCTGTGCCTGTTCCAAATCCTGATTATAAGAAGGAGCGTATCCTCTTACAGGGCGATGTGCCAAGTCCAGCAAATCCGCCTAAAGGGTGTAGATTCCACCCAAGGTGTTTTAAGGTTATGAAGATATGTTCTGAGGTTGAACCTAAATTAGTAGAAGCAAAAAAAGGACATTTTGTTGCTTGCCATCTTCTTAGGTAGGGAGAGATCGCGACCGTTCCCTTAGTTTAGTTGACAAAAATAGAATGTATGTATTATATAATATTAAACCCAGATTCGGCAAACTGTTAGAGTACTTGGCCTGGGGAGGGACGGTAGCCGCAACCTTTACCCTGCTAAATAGTAGTAACATCTAATGGGGTTTAGGTTGCGTAAAGAAAGATTATTACATGAGAACAATAACGCAGGCTGAAGCCTGCGGCTACCATTATTTCCTGCAAAACTTGGTTGACAAAAATAGAATGTATGTATTATATATACTAAACATTTTTAGAGAAAGGAAAATTATATGTTTCATCTTTCTAACCCAGGAGATATTAAAGAGGGAAAAATTACAGATGTCTATTTTGAGAGAACGGTAAAGATAATTAAAGAAAAAAATATAGACAAAGAGGTAGTTGTAGAAATAATAGCAAAAAAATTTCCCTTTAATTATGACTGGGCAGTTTTAGCAGGTGTGGATGAAGCGACGTATCTTCTTGAAGATTTAAATATCAAAGCCTGGAGTATGCCTGAAGGTACTATATTTCACCCTTTTGAGCCGGTTATGGTTATAGAAGGTAGTTATAGTGAGTTTGCTAAATACGAGACCCCTCTCTTAGGATTGCTTTGCCAGGCTTCGGGAATAGCAACACGTTCGGCTCGCTGTAAAAAAGCCGCCTCGGGGAAACCTATATACCATTTTGGAGCAAGAAGGATGCATCCAGGAATAGCTCCTATGATAGGCAGAGCTTCCTTTATAGGAGGATGTGATGGAATAGCTGTAAGTAAAACCGCAGAGGAACTGGGCGAAGAACCTGTGGGGACTATTCCGCATGCCCTTATTTTACTTGTAGGAGACACCTTAAAAGCAACTCAACTCTTTGATGAAGTTATTGAGCCTAAAGTAAAAAGAGTAGCTTTGATAGATACTCTTGGAGATGAAAAGGTTGTAGCCATTAAAGTGGCTGAAAGCATGGGGAAAAATCTTTCTGCTATCAGATTAGATACTCCCCGCTCAAGAAGAGGAAATTTCTTAGAGATTTTAAAAGAAGTCAGGTGGGAATTAGACTTACGGGGATTTAAAGAAGTAAAAATTTTTGTTTCCGGTGGAATGAACGAAGAAGAAATTCGTTTTCTATCTCCTCTGGCTGATGCTTTTGGGGTAGGAACCTGGATAAGTAATTCACCGGTAATAGATTTTTCTCTGGATATAGTAGAAGTAGAGAAAAAACCTTTCGCTAAAAAGGGAAAATACTCAGGGAAAAAGTGGGTATGGCGATGTCCTTCCTGTTTTTCCACTCAAGTACTTCCAGCAAAAGAGAGTCCAAAAGAGTGCTCTTGTGGAGGAAAATTCTCTCCTTTATTAAAACCTTTAATTAAAGAAGGAAAAATAATAATGGAACTCCCCTCACCACAAAATATCAGGAAGTATGTCCTTGAACAATTAGTGAATGAGTGAATGAGTGAAAATAGTTAAATAGGTCAAATAGGGAAATGGGGGAAAAGAGAGAGGAGGTAATCAGTGTCTTTAATTGTTCAGAAATATGGGGGAAGCTCTGTCAGTTCAGTTGAAAAAATTGAACACATAGCTAAAAGAATATCTAAAATTAAAAATGAAGGTAATGACCTTGTGATAGTAGTTTCTGCAATGGGTGATACTACTGACAAATTGTTGGAACTTGCTTTCAAACTAAATCCCGACCCCCCAAAAAGAGAGAGAGACATGCTTCTATCCAGTGGAGAAACCATCTCCTCTTCTTTGTTAAGTATAGCTCTTCACTCTATAGGAGAGGAGGCGATCGCCTTTAATGGAGCACAAGGAGGAATAATTACAAGTGAAGTCTATACCAAAGCTCGTATTCAGAAAATAGAGATTAAAAATATATTAAAAGAGTTAAAAAGGGGGATGATTGTGGTAGTCGCTGGTTTCCAGGGGATTACACTTCATAATAATATCACTACATTAGGAAGAGGTGGCTCTGATACTACAGCAGTTGCTTTAGCTGCTGCTCTCAAAGCAGATTTATGTGAAATCTATACTGATGTAGAGGGAATATATACTGCTGACCCTCGCATAGTTCCCGAAGCAAGAAAACTTAAACATATCTCTTATGAAGATACTTTAGAATTAGCCAGTTTAGGAGCTAAAGTTATTCATCTGCGAGCAATAGAATTAGCTAAAAAGTATAAGATAACCTTGCATATTCGCTCGAGTTTTACTGAAAAGGAGGGAACAATAATTGCTTAAAGAGGAACCTATGGAATCTCTTGTTCTATCAGGAACTGCTCTTGACGAAGATCAATCAAGAGTAACTATAAAAAATGTTCCCGATAAGCCGGGAGTAGCAGGACTTATTTTCACTACTCTGGGTAAAGCTAATATTAATGTAGATATGATTATCCAAAGTAGTGCAGAAGAGAAAAAAAATGATATCTCCTTTACTATTGGAGAAGAAGATTTAAAAGAGACAAAAAAGATTATGGGAAAAATAAAACAAGAATTAAAGAGTGGAAATGTGGACTATGACTCTAATGTAGCTAAAGTATCTTTAGTAGGAGCAGGAATGCGGTCCCACCCTGGAGTAGCAGGCCGTATGTTTGCCTGTCTGGGTAGAGAAAAAATAAATATTAAGATGATAAATACGTCAGAGATAAGAATTTCTTGTATTGTAAAGAGAGAAGATGGGAAGAGAGCAATAAGAACCATCCATAAAGAATTTGAGTTTGAATTAAGCAAGGGATTAGAGGATTAGAGGGAAAAAGATACCGGTAGCCGCAGGCTTTAGCCTGCGTAAAAGCAGGATTAAAGGATTAGAGGATTAGAGGATTAGAGGGAAAAAACAGTGAGACGTAAAACGTAAAAGGTGAGACGTAAAAAGCAAAAAGAAGGATTAGAGGATTAGAGGATTAGAGGATTAGAGGGAAAAAACAGTGAGACGTAAAACGTAAAAGGTGAGACGTAAAAAGCAAAAAAGAGGATTAGAGGATTAGAGGATTAGAG
>JAGGXI010000107.1 GCA_021163155.1 Candidatus Aerophobota bacterium | reverse complement strand
CTCTAATCCTCTAATCCTTTAATCCTTCTTTTTTGTTTCTGTTTTTTCTTGCTTTTCCCTCTAATCCTCTAATCCTTTAATCCTTCTTTTTTGTTTCTGTTTTTTCTTGCTTTTCCCTCTTTTCCTCTAATCCTTTAATCCTCTAATCCTTTAATCCTTCTTTTTTGTTTCTGTTTTTTCTTGCTTTTCCCTTTAATCCTTTAATCCTTTAATCCTGCCTTTTTCCTCTAATCCTGTATTTGCTTGGCCCATCTCTTTTTTTTAGGTAGAATGTTTAAATAAGGGAGACTTCTTTTCATTATTCTCGCAAATACAGGAGCTGCTACTTCTCCTCCCCAGTGACCCCCCGTAGGCTCTTTAATTATCACTATTCCGGCAATTTCTGGGGAGTCTACGGGGGCAAATCCCATAAAGGAGGCAATATATCTATTTTGAGCGTAACCTTTTTTATCTGATAAAGGAACCTGTGCTGTTCCTGTTTTTCCTCCCATGGTGTATCCTTCTATTCCTGCTCTTATCCCTGTCCCCCCCTCTACCACTTTACTTAGCAATATTCTTATTTCCTGAGAAGTAGAAGGAGAGATTATTTTTCTTAAAGTATAAGGATTATTTTTTGTAATTATTTTACCATCAGGGGCAGATATATATTTAACTATATAAGGTTTTAGCAATTTTCCCCCATTTATAAGACTGGATAAGGCAGTAACCATTTGAATAGGAGTAACTGCTATGCCTTGACCAATAGAAATGCAGGGAAGGTCGATAGAACTCCAGGAAGAAGGAGGTCTTACGATTCCTTTCTCTTCTCCTGGAAGCTCTATTCCTGTCTTTTTTCCAAAACCGGCTAAACAGATGTATCTATAAAATAATTCTTTTTTCATTCTTTGGGCTAATTTAATTGTGCCTACATCAGAGGAATTTTGAATAATTTGAGAAAAAGTTAAATTCTTGTCAAATTTTTTCCAATCATAAAATGTATGGTTTGCTATAGTAAAAGTCCCACAATAGATATTTTCTTGTAAGTTTACTAATTTTTCTTCAAGAAGGGCGGCAGCAGTAATTGTTTTAAATGTTGAGCCAGGCTCATAAATTGATTGAATTAGTCTATTTTTTCGCTCAAAAAGAGTGTAATCAAAATAATGATTGGGATTATAATCAGGTTTATTAGCTAAAGCAATAATTTCTCCATTTTGAGGATTCATAAAGAGAGCTTCTGCAGATTTAGCTTTTTTTTCTTTAAGAGCACGAGACAATTCTTCTTCCACTATAGATTGGATAATGCTATCTATAGTTAAAACTACATTCTTCCCGGGAACAGGGTTTTTAAGAAACTCTTTGGTTAAGGGAATCTGATAACCTAAAGCGTCCTTCATTACCAGAAGATCACCTTTTTCTCCCTGGAGTTGTTTATCGCAAGAGAATTCTATGCCTGCCAGACCTTGATTATCTACTCCTACAAAACCTAAAACAGACGAAGCAAGTTTTCCTTGAGGATAAAACCTTTTACTTTCCTCTACAAAATTTATACCTTTAATACAGAGCTCATCTATTCTTTTTTTAGAGGCAAGAGGAAGCTTTCTTTTAAGCCAAACAAAGTCCTTTTTTTTATTTAGTTTTTTCAAAAGTTCGGAAGTGGAGATTTTTAGTAAAGGAGATAGTTTTCGAGCTACTTCTTTAGGATGATAGATCTTCTTAGGATTGGCATAAAGAGAATATGAAGGAATGTTGATAGACAATTTTTCTAAATTCCTGTCGTAAATTATGCCTCGTGGAGGAGAGATTCTAATTCTTCTTATTTGAGCTCTATGTGCTTGCTCAGCAAACCTTTGATGGTTAATTATTTGTATATAATACAAACGAAACTCAATAATACCTAAAAAGAGAAAGATAAGAACAAATGGTAAATATATTCGTATTTTCCTTTCTTTTTTTTCTCTCAAGAAAATTTCCTTTCTCTTTCTTTAGTTTTAATTTGTGTAATTTAAACTTTTATCTGGGAAATCAGAGGGAACAGTCGCGACCGTTCCCTACCCATCAACTCATTTACCCATTATCTCATCAACTACTCTTCTAATCCAGCTCCCCTTTTTAAAAAAAGGGAAAAGAGTCTTCTTTTTTTCAACGAGAGGTTTCTTTTTTATAAATCTTACTTCACGAGGTTCACCTAAACTTAAATTATTTCGGGCGTATTCTTCAAATTTTCGCAAAGATAAAGAAGAAGAGGTATTTCTTCTTAAAGCTCCGTTTTCTTTATTTAAATTTTCAATTTGACTTTGAAGTTTTTGTACAGTATAGCCAATTCTCATTAGTTCTGTGCTCTTATAAATCTGGATTCCTATAAGGCAAAATATAAAGATAATAATTGATATAAGATACTTCATCTTATTTTATATTTTTTTTGCTGCTCTTAATTTAGCTGAGCGAGCTCTTGGGTTTCTCTTTACTTCTTTTAAAGAAGGTTTGATTACTTTTTTGGTTAAAATATGTAATTTTCCTTCCCCTTCTTTTTTTTTAAATACTTCCTTGACTATTCTATCTTCTAAAGAGTGGTAACTGATTACACAAATTTTTCCTTTTGTGCATAGTATCTCTGGACACTTTTCTAAAGCTGCGTTTAAGTTTTTTAGCTCCTCATTAACCTTAATTCGTAGAGCTTGGAATATTTTGGTAGCGAAGTGTATTCTTCTTTTTCTTGCCCCTGAGGGGATAGCTTTTCTTGCCACTTCTACCAAATCTTTTGTTGTTTGAAGAGGATGCTTTTCTCTCTCTTTAATTATAAATTTTGCTATTCTTCCGGCCCATCTCTCTTCTCCCAGTTTTAAAAATATATTTTTTAATTCCTCTTCCTTAGCTCTATTTACTATAAAACCTGCTGTTAATTCCTGTTTCCTGTCCATTCTCATATCTAAAAGAGCAGAATAGCGGAAACTGAATCCTCTCTCCGGAGTATTAAGCTGCATAGAAGATACTCCTAAGTCATATAGTATCCCGTTTACACAACTTATTTTTTCTTCCTTTAAGAGTTGGAAAAGGTCTTTAAAGTTTTCTTTTTTTAGAACGAGCTGATTTTTATACTCTTTTAGCTCTTCTTTTGCTATTTTAAGAGCTTCTTCGTCCAAATCTATCCCTACAATTTTTACTTTGCCTCTCATCTTTTCCATAATGGCTTTACTGTGGCCACCTGCTCCTATCGTACAATCTAAATAGATGCCTTTTTCTTGAGGGTCAAGGATGTCTAATACCTCTTTAACCATTACAGGAATGTGGGATGAATATTTCATATCCCTAAGTCCATAATCTTTTCGGACAATTCTTCAAAAATAATTCTTTTTTCACAATAATAAATATTCCATCTCTCCTCACTCCAAATCTCTATTTTATTGAAAGCACCAATAATTGCTACTTTTTCTTTAATTTGAGCAAAACCCTTTAGAGTTTGGGGTAAGATAATTCTTCCCTGAGTGTCTGGTTTGACTGCGTGGGCTCCTGAGGAGAGGAGTCTTAAAAAAGCACGGGTATTAGATTGGGTAGTGGATAAATTTTTTAGTCGATTTCCTAAATTTTGCCATTCCAGGAAGGAATAAAGAAAGAGACTTTTATCCAGTCCTCTTGTAATTATAAAACCATTTTTTTTGTCTACCTGTTGGCGTAAAGAGGAAGGAATGATTAATCTATTCTTTTTATCTACAGAATGATGATATTCTCCTATCAACATTTTCTCTCTCCCTTTTCCCACTTTATGCCACTTTTAACCACTTGACTCCATTATATATCTAAAAAAAAAGAATGTCAAGTAGTGGGGTCAGGTCTTGCAATCATGCAATTTTAACTTTTGACTCATTTTACAGTCCTGTTAACTGCAATAATAGACCCTTAATTGCCAGGCTATTTATTTCATAGTATGCCCATATTGCGTATAAACCTCAAGAATTAATTTGTCCCTCTCCTTTTATGAGATGATTTAAGAACTTCTCTTCTTGTATTTTTAACCTACTTCAACCCACCAAAATTTTAGACAACCCACTTGTGGGGAGGGAACGGCCGCGACCGCTTCTTGCACCTTTTCCCCGGATAGAGAACTTTAATGAGTTTTTTATTATTAATCCTCTAAATCTATCCACAAAATTTGTATATCAAATAAATGTTATATTGCAAGACCTGACCCCTTTGGTTTTTATAGCTAAATTTTTTTTTAGAAAGGCCACTTATCTTACGCCCATTAAGGCAAATTTCCCCTTCTGTTGGTGTATCCAAACAACCAATCATATTTAAAAAAGTAGTTTTTCCAGAACCAGAAGGACCAAAAATAGTAACAAATTCCCCCTGTTCTATAGTTAAGTCAATCCCTCGCAAAGCAGGAACCTCTATTTTACCTTGCTGATAAGATTTTTTTACCTTATTTAGCTCTATTAAAGACATTTATCTTCCTAACGATGTAACGATGGGGGTCAGGTCTTCACATTTGACATAACCTATCTCCTCTCTCTATCTGGATCTATATTTATCACTTTTATTTTTACATATTGGTGTAGATGGACGACATCTGCTGGGCTGTTAATAAATTCATCTGCCAACTGTGAAAGGTGCACCAGACCATCTTGTTTAACTCCAATATCAATGAAGACTCCGAAATTAGCGATGTTTGTTACCATTCCTGGTAAAATCATCCCAACTCTCAGGTCTTCAATTTTATGTATTCCCTTCGCAAATTTAAACTGCTGTATCTTTTAACTTATCCGTCAACTTCCCTTGTCTATTGATGAAATTTATAATGCTTTCTCTATGTTTATCAACTTCTCTTAATTTCATCAACTGTTCTTTAACTTCCGTGACCTGGACTTCATTAAAGCTATCAGTTATTTTCTTTCTATATCGGGCGATAAAAGGGATGGTATCTTCCCTTTCCAATAATCTTATGGTATTCTCAACCTGTTTCGCTGAGATAAATATTTTATCTGCGATTGTCTTGAAATATCGATCATTCATAATGTTCTCCAATAATTACCTAATAAAGCATTCCATTATTATTAACAACTTGAATGTAGCAAACATAAGAAGGAGCATCAAATTTTACGGTAGATAGCGTCTTTGCTTTCTGGGCACCTTAGAGAGTAATAATTTCTAAAATAGACAAAATAGCTTTCTGGCATTCTGGAAAGTAATCTGACCAATCTCTTTCGGTGAGACCCCCCTGAGGGAAGATACTTTTTGAATAGTATACTTTAAAAAAGAAGGCTCATTTCTTTTTCCCCTTACCGACTGCGGAGCTAAATAAGGAGAATCAGTTTCTACTAATAATTTACCAGGAGGAACCAAGTGGGCTATATTTTGCAAATTTGAAGCTTTAGGGAAAGTTACAGGCCCTGCTAAAGAAATATATAAACCCATATCAAGACAAATTCTCATATCATCTTCTGTTCCTGAAAAACAATGTATTACCCCGTGATGAATCTCCTCATTTTGAAGAATATCTAAAGTATCTTTCATTGCTTCACGAGAGTGAATGATTACCGGAAGATTCCTTTGCTTTGCCAGGGCAAGTTGGTTCTGGAAAACTTCTTTTTGAATATCGCGAGGTGAGTTTTCATAGTAATAATCCAATCCTATTTCTCCCAGGGCAACAATTTTATTCTTTTCTAATGCTTGATGAAGTTTTTCTTTTAATTTATTTTGAAGAGAAGCATTATGAGGATGTATCCCCACAGCTCCATAAATAAAATCATATTCATCTAATAATTGATAAAATACATCAAGTTTCTCAAAATCCGAACAAATACAAACAACTCCCAGAATTCCCTCTTGTACAGCATTATCAATAACTTTGGCCCTATCTATATCAAAGCGAGAATCTGCAAGATGAGCATGCGTATCAAACATTACCCATTCTCCTTTAGACATAAATCAACTCCTCTAACTTTTTTAACCTGAGGGAATTATTTAACTCTTCCTTCAATACGATTTTAATTGGCTCCATAGTTATTACCTAACAATTACTTTAAAATGATACTTTATTTGGTAACTTACGTCAAGTGAACGCATCAAATCGCTTAAAATGTAACCAAAGAGGTACTTACTGATATATTCTGGATTAAACCTGCTACCCATTCCGCAAAAAGGTTTACCACTTTTTGGGAAATTCCAGAATGAGTGGCGGTTTTCATCCAAACCATTCATTTTTATTTCCTTATGATAAATAAAAAAAGGAGTATCACAAAATGGCAAGCAGGAAAATATCATCTTACCCAGGTGGGTCAAAATTCAATGGCGATAAGGGGTCAATTTTCAAGAATAACGGGGTCAGGTCTTGCAATCATGCAGTTTTATCTTTCGACTCATTTTATAGTCCTATTAACTGCAATAATAGACCCTAATTGCCAGGCTATTTATTTCATAGTATACCCTATTGCATATAAACCTCAAAAATTAATTCGTTCCTTTGCGTCTTATCCCTGGTTGTTTTTTTATCTAATGACTCTGCAAGAGATAGTCTTGTAGAGTATCTCCAAATCTATTCACAAAATTTGTATATCAAATAAATGTTATATTGCAAGACCTGACCCCATTTCCTGATTGCTAAAGGCGTCCATCAGTTCACTTAAATTAGCTTTTACCTTCCGCATTTTTTATTCCTGTTAATTTTTTAGTTTCCATCGTATCTTTTGTCACTTTAGTTATTCTTCTGGCATCTTCTATAGCCAAAATGGCATCATCTTTATCTAAAAGATTGCTTATTTTTTAGAATGGAGTTTAAAATCTCCTTAAACTTTTTTAAAAGTCCTGCATTGGATAAGCTCTTATCAAACTCAGCAAGCCATTTTTCAATGTATGGAAGGTCCACTGAGGGGATTTTGAGCAGGATCGACCGAACATCGTCTAAATCTCTTGGCCTTCCGGCAAAGACTTTATGGATTATGAGGTCCTCAGGAGAGGCAAACTTGACAATTTTATTCTTAATGGATATATCTTTTGCTCGGTTAATAGCTTCTCTCTCATAAGGAGTAAATGAGAATATAAAATCCACTCTAATTCCTGTTGTCTCATCTTTGGTGGGTAATACCATCGTTTGTTTAACAAATTCAAGAGTTCGCAATGGAAGGGGTTTTAGATTTAATTTTTGGGAAATTTCTATAATTTCAGCGAGATGATTAGCATCAACTCCCAGAGTTACATCAATATCTCGGGTAAGCCTTGGCTCTCCATAAAGGAGCACTGCTTGTCCACCAATAATCATATAGGGTATATTCCCTTCATCAAGGGCCAGACCAAGATTAGCTAAGATTTCTTTAAACAATTGAGAATCCTTGCAATTCTTATATCTACATCTATCCCCTCCAAAGGGTCCCTGGGCGGCAAAACACCAAGATCTACCCCCTCTTGCCACATAGCTTCAAAAAGAGCTGATGCTTGTTCAAAGGATAGTCGCTCTTTTTTTATTATCTCTCTTTCAAATTGCTCTAACATATCAGGATTTTTAATCAAGATAAATTCCTTTTTGCACCTTTCTCCTTTTATTATACTTATTTTTGAGGAAATCTCAAGTCAAAGTTGTGACAAATTAATTTCTTTTTTAGCCCCATAAGGTCTGAAACATTTCACCAAGTATAGGACGGCCATCGGAACGTATATTACCAATACGCTCAAGTCTGTTTGCAAATTCTGGAAGTTGGGTATTTCTCTTTATTCTCGGCAATGAGAATATCTTCCACGGAAGGTACTCTCAGATAATCTCTATTCATCTGAGAGTATAATTTATCTCACGGGATTAGTTAATTTTCCCAGTTTTTCAATTTCTATGGTTACCACGTCCCCTGGTTTAAGAAAAACCTGAGGATTACGATAAACACCAACTCCTGCGGGTGTTCCTGTGCAAATTATATCTCCTGGACATAAGGTAAAAGCCTGAGATAAAAATGAGGCTAAATAAGGAATCTTAAAAATTAAGTATTTGGTATTTGATTGTTGCATTACCTTACCATTAACTGTAGACTTTATATTTAAATTATGGGGATTATCAATTTCATCTTTAGTGACTAAACATGGTCCCAGAGGGCAAAATGTATCCAGAGACTTAGCACGGACCCATTGACCATCTCTCACTTGAATATCCCGCGCAGAAACATCATTAGCTATGGTATATCCAGCAATATAATCAAGAGCTCTTATTACCTTTACCCCTTTTGCTTTTCTCCCAATAATCACCGCTAATTCAGCTTCATAGTCAACCTGACTGGTAACTTGAGAAGACCAAATAATAGAATCGGTGGGTCCAATTATAGCTGAAGGGAATTTTGCAAAAATTACCGGGTTTTTTGGAGGTTCAATACTATTTTCTTTACAATGATCGCGGTAATTTAGCCCAATTGCTATTATTTTTTGAGGATTGCAAATTGGTGCTTTTACTTGAATTTCTCTTAACTTCAAGAGAATTCTTTTGTTTATTTTTTCGCTTAGAGCATCTGGACTTTCTTTAAGAACAAAATTTACTTTTTCTATTATTCTCTTAGCTAAATCTAACCCTTCTTCTCCTGATTCTAAAAATAAACGCATATCATTAAATAACTTTACTTCTTTTGAACTCCTTTTCTGGAAATATAAATAGGCATTTTTTAAGTCTATAACATCATCATTTATTTTTGCCCCTATTTTAGTAGCATCTTTATATTTGAAAGTGATTAAATGCATTATATCTCCTCTAAATTATTTG
>JAGGXI010000002.1 GCA_021163155.1 Candidatus Aerophobota bacterium | reverse complement strand
GGAAAACCAAGAAAAACAGGATTAAAGGATTAAAGGGAAAAGAAAAAACAGTGAGACGTAAACTGGTAGCCGCAGGCTTTAGCCTGCGAAGAGGTAAGATGTGAGGGGAAAAAGCAGGATTAGAGGGAAAAAGCAGGATTAGAGGATTAAAGGATTAGAGGATTAAAGGGAAAACCAAGAAAAACAGGATTAAAGGATTAAAGGGAAAAGAAAAAACAGTGAGACGTAAACTGGTAGCCGCAGGCTTTAGCCTGCGAAGAGGTAAGATGTGAGGGAAAAAGCAGGATTAGAGGATTAGAGGATTAAAGGATTAGAGGGAAAACCAAAGAAAAACAAAAACAAACAAACAAAGAAAAAGCAGGATTAAAGGATTAAAGGATTAGAGGGAAAAGAAAAAACAGTGAGACGTAAACTGGTAGCCGCAGGCTTTAGCCTGCGAAGAGGTAAGATGTGAGGGGAAAAAGCAGGATTAGAGGATTAAAGGATTAAAGGATTAGAGGATTAAAGCTCGATAGTCATACAAATCTTAAATTAATACTTTCTGTATGATCAAGGGAAGGAGTGAATGGGATGATGGGTAAATGAGTTAATGGGTGTTAGCATCTACTTATTCACTCATCTATAAGGTCACTTCTTAACTCTTCCAAAGAATAAAAAGGTCACTTTCTTAACTCTTCCAAAGAATAAACCTGAATCTGGTTTTCATAATGATAAAGTAAAGCTTTAATCAGAGCTAAAGTAGTTTCAATAGTAGTCACGCAATATACATTTGAATCTATCGCTGCTCTTCTAATCTTAAAAGAATCTTTATATTCTTTTTTGACGGTAAAGGTATTTATTACTAAATCAATTTTTTTATTTCTTAATAAGTCAATAGCATCTGAACCCTCTTCCTTTAATTTTTTCACTAAAATTGAAGAAATCCCAAGTTTTTCTAAATATTTTGCTGTACCAATGGTGGCAAACAGTTTTATTCCATAAACCTGGCATAATTCTTTTAATTCTTGATAAATTTTATCTAATTCCGGTTTATCTTTATTCTTTAAAGAAATAAAAATATTGCTTATTTCAGGAAATCCAGCTGCCTGGAGTGCTTTAAAATAAGCTGAGGGAAAACTGGGGGCATTTCCCATTACTTCTCCTGTACTACGCATTTCAGGAGATAAGGCAAAGTCAGCATTCGGTAACTTTATAAAAGGAAAAACAACGCTTTTTACAGCGAAATTTCTTAAGGGATTCTGGGGTAAATTTAAATCCCTCAGAGAATAGCCTAAAATAAGACGAGTAGCCACTTTAGCTAAAGGAATACCTGTAGCCTTACTTAAAAAAGGAACAGTTCTACTTGCTCTTGGATTTGCCTCCAAAACGTAAACTTCTTCTTTTTGAACAGCAAATTGAATATTAATTAAACCTATAATATTTAAAGAAAGAGCAATTTTTCTGGTAATCTCTTTTATTTTATTAATGGTCTCTTCTTTTAAAGTTATTGGTGGTGTTACACAACAACTGTCGCCAGAGTGAATTCCTGCTTTTTCAATATGCTCCATTATAGCAGGAACATAAACTTCTTTTCCGTCACAAAGAGCATCGATTTCACATTCTAAAGCATTTTCTATGAAATGATCTATTAAAAGTGGGTGTTTTTGAGATGCTTTAATCGCTTCTTCTATGTAATAATTTAACTCCTCTTTATTTTCTATAATTCTCATTGCTCTACCGCCCAAAACATAGCTTGGTCTTACTAAGACTGGATAACCAACTTTATCAGCAATCTTTTCAGCCTCTTTCTTAGTTTTGGCAATACCATACTTTGCCTGTTTAACTCCTAATTCATTTAAAAATCCACTAAATTTATCTCTATCTTCAGTAATAGCCACATTTTCTTCATTGGTTCCGAGAATTTTAACTTTGCTTTTTAAGTTTGAAGCTAAATCAATTGGAGTTTGTCCGCCAAATTGCAAAATTACTCCTTCAGGATTTTCATATTCAATGATATTTTCTATATCTTCTAAATTTAAAGGTTCAAAATAAAGTCGATCACTAGTATCGTAATCGGTGCTGACGGTTTCAGGATTATTATTTATCATTATTGCTTCTATTCCCTCTTCTTTTAAAACCTGAATCGCATGACAACAGCAATAATCAAATTCAATTCCCTGCCCAATTCTTATAGGGCCGGAGCCTATCACTATTATTTTTCTTTTCGCCGGGGCAGGTCTTATTAATGGCGGCAACTCCTCTTGATTATAATTATAGGTTGAATAAAAATAAGGTGCATAAGAAGCTACTCGTTTATAAATCGGCTTTACTATTTTCTTAATCTCTTCTATGCTTTGGCCACTTAAATAACTTACTCTCTTAAGTGATAAGCCGATTTTTAATCCTTTCTTTAATAAGGATCTATCCCCAATAAGAGCTTCCTCAAAGTCTAATATTTTTTTTATTTTTTTTATGAAAATTTCATTGATTTTTGTAAGATCGGAAATTTCTACTACATCAAAGCCTCTTCGAAGAGCAGCAGCGATAACAAAGATTCTTTGATCAGTTGGTTTTTTTAAAAGATCTCTTAATTCAATATTGGATAATTTTTCAATCTCTTCATCAAATAAATCAATATTTTTAATTTCTAAAGATCTTATCGCTTTAAGAAGTGCCTCTTCAAAATTTTTCCCAATAGCCATTACTTCTCCGGTGCTTTTCATTTGAGTTCCAATGGTTTCATCGGTTTCCGGAATTTTATCAAATGGCCATCGAGGAATCTTTACTACTACATATTCAGGACTGGGTTCAAAAAAGGCATTTCTTCCTTTCCCAATCTCAATTTCATCTAATCTTTTTCCTAAGGCAATTTTTGCTGCTACTCTGGCGATAGGGTAAGCAGTAGCCTTTGAAGCTAAAGCCGAACTTCTACTTAATCTTGGGTTAACTTCTATTATTCTATACTGTTTAGTATTACGATTTAAAGCAAATTGAATGTTACAGCTTCCCTTTATATTTAAAACTCTGATTATTTTCCGAGAAGCTTCTCGCAACATTTGGTCTTCCTCCTCGTTCAGAGTTATTAAGGGAGCAACTACTATACTATCTCCTGTATGGATTCCCATTGGATCAACATTCTCCATTGGACAAACAATTATTACATTATTTTTAACATCTCTAACAAGTTCATATTCAATTTCTGCCCATCCTGAAACACATTCTTCAATTAATACTTGATGAATTAAACTCAAGTTTAATCCTTTTTGAACTATTCTTTTAAGTTCTTTTACCGAATAGGCTATTCCCGACCCCGTTCCTCCCAGGCAATAAGCAGGTCTTATTATGACTGGATAACCAATTTCATTGGCAGTGGTAATTGCTTCCTCTATGTTTTGAGCAATTTTACTCTTCGGAAGAGGTTGACCAATTTCTTTCATTAATCTTCTGAATATTTCTCGATTTTCACCTGCCTCTATTGCTTCCTCGTTAGTTCCTAAAACTTTAACATTAAATTTTTTTAAAATACCCGTTTTTGCTAATTCAACGGCTAAATTCAAACCTGTCTGCCCTCCCATTGTAGCTAATAATTCATTCGGTCTTTCTTTTTTAATAATTTTAATTAAAGTCTTAATGTTTAAGGGTTCAATATAAACTTCATCAGCCATAGCAGGATCAGTTTGAATGGTAGCTGGATTAGAATTAAGTAAAATTGTAAAAATACCTTCTTCTTTGAGGGCTTTACAGGCTTGCGAACCACTATAATCAAATTCTGCTGCCTGACCAATAATAATTGGACCTGAACCAATTATTAATACTTTTTTTATTTCGGACATTGTTTCCCCTTGTTTTTTTATTTTGAGCGAGTAAGTAAATTTCTCATCACAAGCACCCCCAACATCTTCAGTGCGACTAATTAGGTAGAGAAATTTAATAGTTTGCCGAACCCGGGTTAAACTCATTTGGCCGATATAACCAAAAATGAGCAAAATTGCTTCTCATTATATATATTTTTGGAAAATGTCAAATTTTTATATCGACGAGATTTCTGAAAAAGTCAGAAATTTCTAAAAATCAGTGTAATCATCTTTAAAAATCTGCGTAATCAAGAGACCGTCCAGGTTTTTCAGAGGTCTCATATCAAATAGGACAAAAGATTGACAATTGTTGAAAAAAGTCTATAAATTATAAGTAGATAGTGTATTTGAATAGATAAAGTTAAAAAATAAGGAGAGGCAAAATGCGTAAGATTATAAGCTGGGGATTAGTGATGATTTTGTGTGTGGGGTTAATATTATTAGGAACCGGATCAGCTGGGTTAGCGCAAAGTACGGATAGTTTTGCAAGCGAAGAGACTCAAGATGCCGAAGAAGAGGAACTCGAGGTTGAACAAAACGAAGATGGGAATGGAGAAGAATTACCAGCAATGACAGATAATAAAATTGTGCAAATTATTCTGGAAGAATACGGCGAGAAGTACGAAGTTACCGAAGAGAAAATTCAGGGATATCGTGTTGATAACAACCTTGGATACGGTAATATTCTTAAACTTTACATTCTTGCGGATGCAATTTTAGAAGGAGAAGAACAAATAGAGACTGCTGATGAGGAAGGAACAAAAAATGGTACTGATGAGCAATCTCAAGCTGATGGTATTAATGGAGTGATAAATGAGATTTTATATCAGCTTACTGCAAATGAAGGATGG
The DNA here is from genome assembly GCA_021163155.1 of Candidatus Aerophobota bacterium. GTDB lineage: Bacteria > Aerophobota > Aerophobia > Aerophobales > JAGGXI01 > JAGGXI01. The sequence continues at coordinate 13,013 of JAGGXI010000002.1, read as the reverse complement.
GGAGAAATCGCGCAGGAGAACGATTTGAAGCTTGGTAAAATTATAAGTTCAGTGATGAAGTCAGATAAAGCTAACAAAAATAGTAAAAAAGAGAGTATAAATGAACAGGAAAAGGAAAACGGTGATAGTGACAATGCTACTACCATCGCGAGTACTTCCACAACTGCTCACAGAGATAGGAACAGGGACAGAGACAGATACAGATACAGAGATAGAGCTAGAGACAGAGATAGAGGTAACACTCAGATAGACAGCGGTGATGAAGATGAAAACGGAGAAGAAGAAACTGACAAAAACCATAATAAAGGCAAGAAAGACGGTGGAAAAGGTAACTCCGGGAGCAAAGGGAAAAGTGGCAGTGATCATAAGCAGGGACACAAAGACAATGACAAGGATAACAACGGACATCATAACGGAGAAAAAGAGAAAGGTAGCAAATAACAGAGAAACCGGCCGGTCTCGCTGACATTCGCTTCGCTCATTTTTCATCCACAGGATGCGCTCGACTCGGCTTCAAATCCCACTACTTTTCTATACAAACTTTAGTCCTGCTTTTTTCTTTGTCTCTCGGTTTTCCCTTTAATCCTTTAATCCTCTAATCCTGCTTTTTTAGTCCTGCTTTTTTCTTTGTCTCTCGGTTTTCCCTTTAATCCTCTAATCCTCTAATCCTGCTTTTTTAGTCCTGCTCTTATCTGGTGGAGATGGGGGGATTCGAACCCCCGGCCTTTTGCATGCGAAGCAAACGCTCTACCCGCTGAGCTACATCCCCTTATTTTAACAAAATAGTGTGTAACAGTATTGATATTTAGATGCTATAAGCTAAAAGGAACTATATCTCCCTTTTACTGCTGTATTCTATCAAACTCAATGAAAAAATCAAGAGTTGCTTTTTTCTTCAGAAAGGGTTCCATTTTAACCCAGATTCGGCAAACTGTTAGAGTGCCTGGCCTGGGTAGGGGAGGCTTTAGCCTTCTAATAGACTTTAGCTCTTGTTTTGCAAAGGACGACTGAACTCGCCCCTACCCAAAAAAGAAAAATATTTTTTACTCCTGAAAAATTTAATTTTTATGAAGATTAGACTCAGAGCAATATTCCAGGATAAACTTAATGGCCATTATTCAAATTGCCGAATCCGGGTTTAATTGTTTCGCAATAGGGTTAAAGAAACAGAAAGGATACGAGGGATATCTCGTCCACTGAATGAACTTGAGGACGATTTGAGAGAAACAGGGAATACAAAGCATACCTAATAGAGGATGTTTAGATGTCTACTTGATAGAAATTGCAAAAAACCTTATGAATAAAAAAGAAGAGTCTCCATACAGGAGGAGGAAATTATTCATCGACAATTTATTTTTGTTGACTTTAAAAAACGGTAGCCGCAATCTTTAGATTGCGCTGCGCAAAGAAAGACCATTACACAATAACGCAGGCTCTGAGCCTCGCGGTTACCAATTACAAAAAGAGACAAAACATTTTGACAGCTATCTTTTGCAGGAAAATTCTTTTATAAAGTAGGGAACGGTCGCGACCGTTCCCTACCTCAATAAATGCAGAATCTGTGATTTTGAAAGTAATCTTTCTCTTCTTACATAGATCGTTATTAATGCAAATATTACGGATTTTAAGGTATTCTAAAAATCTGATAAGATGAGTTTCCTACAAAAGCTAGCTAACATTACTATTACTAAGGAAGGGAGGGTTAAATGGCTTATAAAGGTTATAAAACTCGCTTTCCTCTAAGAAAACTCAATAAAAAGAGGGTATTTAAAAAAAGAGGAAGTTATCGTATTTCACAACCAAGGACTGCTGGTAGAGGATGGGGAGGAATTTCCCGAAGAGGGAAAGGATAAAGTTAAAAAATAATTGTAATTCAAAGCTCCTCATTTTTGCAAAGGAGATTATTAATACTTATTCTACTGTCTCACGCTGAAAAGCAAACTGAGAAATCAATATGAAGATGATATCAAGAATTAAAATTATACCCAGAGAAGGAAGTATTTTCCCCCAAACCCATCCGTGAATGGTTAGCTCTCTTATAGCGGTTACAGCGAGAGAAACAGGATTCACCTTAGCAATGGCAGCAAGCCATGCAGGCATTACTGACATAGGGAATAAGGCGTTGCTGGTAAACATTAAAGGCATCGTAAAAAAATTAACTATAGCCATCAGAGTCTCATGAGTTTTAATTATTGAGGATAAGACTAAAGAAAATCCAGACAAAATTAGACAAAACAACATAGCAATAACCATAATCAATAACATACCAGGGATTCCGGTATGAAAACAAACACCAAACAAAGAGGCAATAACAATGATTATCGCTACCTGCATTGCTCCCTGAATCATACTGGAAATACTTTTTCCAAGGGGAATTGCTCCACGCTTAATGGGCGAAGCTAACAATTTTTCAAGGTATCCAATCCGTCTATCCCAAATTATAGAGAGGCCTCCAAATATCCCCCCAAAGAGAACAGTCATAAGAATTATACCCGGAGTCATAAAATCAAGGTAATTATTTACTCCTAATGCTTTAGCTGCCATGGGGCTATTAGTCATTCCTCTCATCATATTACCCATTAGTCCTAGCCAAATCAGCGGTTGAGCGACAATCATCAACAATCTTGTCCTCTGGCGGAAAAATTTTATTAGTTCCCTATAGGCTACCCACCAACTGTCTAAAATTAGCTCTTTCATCGACGAAGCCTTCTTTTCATAATGCGAGTTTTTATCAAATTTTCTCTGTTTTCCTCTTCTTCTTGAATTGTCCTGCCGGTAAAGTGAAGATACACATCCTCCAGTGAAGGTCTTTGTAAACGAATTGAGTTAATATTTGTTTCATTTTTTTGAGAGATAGAAAAAATCTCTGGAATAATCTTATCTCCCCTTTGGTTAACTACAATTCGATAGATTTTATTCTTGTCAAGACTAATTTCTTTTACCTGAGAAATTTGTTTAACTTTTTCCAATGTTTTTTGAACTTTTCCATTGCTAATTTCAGAAAAACTTACTGTAATAATGTCACCACCTATTTGTTGTTTAAGATTTTCTGGTGTATCAATGGTCTTTATCCTCCCCTGATCAATAATGGCAATCCTATCACAAAGAGCATCCGCCTCTTCCATATAATGCGTAGTAAGAAAGATGGTCATCTCGTTCTGATAACGTAAGTTTCTGATGTACTCCCAGATGGCCTGTCTTGTCTGAACATCCAATCCCAATGTTGGTTCATCCAAAAAAAGTATCTTCGGACGATGAATCAGTGCCTCAGCTATATCCAATCGCTTTAACATTCCCCCAGAAAAAGTGTTAGATAGGTTGTTTCTTTTATCGAACAGGTCGAACATCTTCAAAACGTCTTCACTGCGTTTTTTAATCTCTTTTCTTGGAAGATGATAGAAATGACCTTGAAGGTAAATATTTTCAAGACAGGTAAGACGGTCATCAATAGCCGTTTCCTGAGCAGCATAACCTGTGTTGTGTTTTATTTGCTCTGGGTGTTTTACTATATTAACTCCATTGAGAAAAAGTCTTCCTCGAGTTGGCCTGAGCAAGCCAATTAATACCTTGATGGTGGTTGATTTTCCTGCTCCATTAGGACCTAAAAATCCAAAAATTTCTCCCTTACTTACACAAAAGGAGACATCGTTTACTGCTACGCTTCCTCCTTTATAAATTTTAGTTAAATTTCTTACCTCTATCGCTTTTTCCATCTGTCTTACCTCAAGTCGTAGGGAACGTTCGCGACCGTTCCCTACCTCAATAAATTCTTTATTATCTCTTCTTTCCAGCTAATAAGGTGTAAAGAGTAGGAATAAAAATAAGAGTAAAGAGCATAGAAACAGCTAATCCCCCTATTACTGTTCTGGCCATAGGAGACCATAATTCTGCTCCAGCCCCAAAGCCCAAAGCCATAGGTAGTAAAGCAAAAATAGTGGTAAAAGTAGTCATTAAGATGGGACGCAGTCTTCTTTCTGCTCCCACTCTCGCTGCTTCCATTAAAGGCATACCTTTGTTCCTTAAAATGTTGATATAACTAATCATAACAATGCCATTGTTTACTACAATTCCAGCTAACATAATTAATCCCATATAGGCTACTATACTGAGGGTAGTGTGCGTAAAGAATAACATTAAGATAACGCCTATAGCCGCAAAAGGAATAGAGAACATAATAACAAAGGGATGACGTAAAGATTCAAACTGGGAAGCCATAACCATATAAACAAGTATAATAGCCAAAATAAGACATAAATAAAGATTATGAAAAGACTCTACCATCTCTTTCTGTTGACCGGCAAATTCTATAGAAAAATCTTCAGGTATCTCTAATTTTTCTACTCCCTCTCTGATATCTTTATCTATACTTCCTAAGTCTCTACCACTGCTCTGGGCAGAAACTGTAATTATCCTCTGCTGGTCTTTTCTTTCAATTTTCACCGGACCGAGTCTTTCATGAACCTTAGCGATGGTATCCAGAGAAATCTGCTGGCCAGAAGGGGAAGTGATAAATATCTTCTCAAGGTCGGAAGGAGTTTGACGGTCCTCCTCCTGCAATCTTACTAAAATATTGTACTCATCGCCACCTTCATGAAAGAGAGAAGCAACAGTTCCTTTATTTGCAGTCTGGACAGCATTGGCTATCTGGAAAAGATTTAATCCCAAGGATGAAGCCCTGTCTCTATCTATTTCTATTTGAAGCTCTGGTTGACCTTTTCTGTAGCTAATATTAGTATCTATTACTCCATCTACCTTTTTCATCAAATGTGATATCTCTTGGGCTAATCTCTCCCCTTTAATTAAATCATACCCTTTAACCTCAATGGCAATAGGCGTCCCTAAAAATTCTGTCATCTCTTCTCCCATTTTTATTCTTATCTTTGCTCCCGATGATTGAGCCAGCTTAGATAATTGAGGGCGAAGAGCATTAACAACTTCCTGGCTTGAGCGACTTCTTTTATCTAAATCAACTAATCTAACCATAGTTTGAGCCCCAAATGAGCCTTCATTTCCTCCCATAATAGCCATCCCTGATTCACTACTTATACCTACCTGGGTAAAAATGTTATTTAACTCAGGAACATCTTTCCTTATTATCTTTTCTACCTGTTTAGTCACCTTACTGGTTATATTCAATTGGCTACCTATAGGCATCTCTACACTTACAGTAAATTGTCCTTCGTCTGCCTGGGGTATAAACTCTCTGCCTATATGAGGAAAAAACAGTAAAAAAGAAATCCCTAAAAGTGAAAGTGAGCCAATAATAACTGTCTTCCTATGAATAAGAGCCCAATTTAAAATAGGTCGGTAGCGATTTTCCATATATCTGTTTAATCTTCTGGCAATATGTTCCTTTTTCTTTTCTTCCTCAACACTCATCCTAATCAAGTATTTAGAGGACAATACCGGTATCAAAGTTAAAGCTACTATAAGTGAGGCAAGAAGAGAAAAGACTACTGTATAAGCAATATGCTTGAAGAGAATCCCGGCAATACCAGTAGTGAAAAGTAAAGAGAAAAAAACCACTAAAGTAGTTAAAGTGGAAGCAGTAATAGCCATTCCCACTTCATCTGTTCCTGTAACTGCAGCTTTTCCTACAGTTTCACCTTTTTCACGATGACGAAAGATATTTTCTAATACTACGATAGCGTTATCTATCATCATTCCTATCCCTAAAGCTAAGCCACCTAAGGTCATTATATTTAAGGTAAGTTTAGCGAAATTAAGAAGAATAAAAGTAATAACAATGGAAATAGGGATAGCAGAAATGATAATTAAGGTGCTTGGAATATTAAAAAGAAACAGGAAAACAATCAAGGCAGCTATTATAGCTCCCTGAATAGCTGTTTGCTCAAGTTGAGAAATAGAATCCTTAATGAATTTAGAGGTATCCATAATTGTTCCTATTTCTACATCTGAGGGCAGTTCCTCTTTTATATGTGATATCTGTTTATGAATTCGATTAGCTACCTGAACAGTATTAGTTCCCGATTGTTTTTGAACAATTAAGACAATCCCCGGCTTTCCATTAATCAATATCTCATTCCTCTTTTCCTCAAAAGAATCCTCAATCTCAGCTACATCTCTTAAATAAACCGGTGTCCCATTTCTATAAGCTACTACTATATCTCCTATCTGGCTCACCTTTTTAAACTCACCTACAGTTCTTACAAGAAACTCTTGAGAACCACTTTCTTGATAACCAGCAGGAAGATTGAGATTTTCCGCTCTTATAGCATTAACTACTTGACTTAAAGATAAATTCACAGCAGCCAATTGATTACGATCTACCTTTACCTGAATTTCTCTCTTCTTCCCTCCAGTAATATTTACCGAAGCTACTCCTTTCACCTGTTCTAATTTATATTTTATCTCTTCCTCGGCTAAATGGCGAAGCTTTACTAAATCCTCTCCCGACAGATTTAACACCATAATAGGCATTAAGGAAGGGTCAAACTTAACGATTAAAGGCTCTTCAGCATCATCAGGCAAAGCTCTTTTAACTAAAGAAATCCTCTCCCGCACATCACTGGATGCCTCATCCATATTAGTTCCCCACTCAAATTCAGCGAGAACCAGAGACCCTCCATTATAAGAGGTTGAATTAATCTCTTTTATATTATTTACCGTAGCTATCCCTCTTTCTATAGTTTCGGTAACCATCTTTTCTACATCAGCAGGACCTGCCCCACTATAATTAGTCATCACAGCAACAATAGGATAAGTGATGTCTGGCAAAAGGTCGATAGCTAAACGGGTCAAAGAAACTCCTCCTATTATGAGGACAGCAATAAAGATCATAAATGTAGTTATAGGTCGTTTAATAGATATACTAGAAAGACTCATTATGCTCCTCTTATTTTATAGTTACTAAATCTCCTTCTTTTAATTTCCTTTGTTCGGTAATAATCACTAAATCCTTTTCTTTAATTCCTTTAATTATTTCTACCATTTTACCATTTTCTAAACCCTTATCAACTTTGCAAAGATGGGCTTTCCCTTCTCGGACAACAAAAATATAATCTCCATCCTCTTTTCTTATTAGAGCTTCTTTGGGGATAAGAATTACATTTTCTGCTTGCTCTAAGATTAACTTAACATTAGGAAACATCCCCGGTTTAATACGTCTTTTCGGATTGGGAACTTTAATCTGCACTTCTATTTTTCTACTGCGAGGATCAACTGTTGGGCTTACGTTAATCTCTTGAGGGACAACAACTTCTCTTAAATAATTATCCATACTTAAAATTACCTTTTTAGTTAATTTCACTTTGTCCAGTTCTTTATCTAAAATATGAAGCACAACCTTTACTGTATCTATACTTACAATTGATACTAAAGGTTGAGTAGGTCCCACTAAAGCTCCTTCATCAGCGAAACGTTTGCTAATAACTCCAGAAATAGGAGCTTTTATAGTGCAATCTCCTAAGCGAATCTTAGCTAACTTTAAGGCAGTCTCAGCCTGCTGAATCTGAGCTTGAACTAATTCCAGATCTTTTTCCCAATTTTTACTTTCCCACGATTTTTTGGCTAAATCTAAATTTACCCGCGCATTTTCCCATTGAGCCTCAGTAGCTTTTATTTTGCTCTCCCAGCTTTTTGCTTCTTTTAATTTCTCAAGGTACTCTACTTGAGATTTTGCCTGCTGCAATTGAGCTTCAGTCATTCTAATATCTTCTTCCTGAGCTCCTTTCTTTATAAGCTTTAAAGAGGCCTCAGCTGAGGTGAGCTGTGCCTGGGCAACTTTAAATCCTAATTTCACTTTATCGAATTGTTGCTCTGGAATAGCTCCCCTCGAATAATCTTCTTCAGCTCGTTCTAAATCTCTTTTAGAATTTTGAAAATTGGCTAAAGCTTGCTGGTAACCAGCCTCAGCTCGTTCTAAATCTTCTTTTCTTGCACCCTTTTTAATTTTATCAAATTGAGCCTGAGCAGTCTTTAAACCTGCCTGAGCTCTCTCTAAGTTAGTAAAAAATTCTACCTCAGCAGTAGATTTTGCTAAATCCAATCCTGCCTGAGCAGAGTTAAAAGCAGCCTCAGCTCTTCGCAAGTCTCCCTCTGCTTTTATTTCAGCTATAGATTTTGCTTTTTCATAATTAGCTTTAGCTGAAATTAAAGATACCTCTGCCTGTTTTACCCCTAAGGATATCTCTTCATCATCTATTTTAGCTATAACTTCTTCTTTTTTTACTGCATCTCCTAATTCTACATTTATCTCTTTTAATGTTCCCCCTATCTTGGGAATTACCGTTACTTGCTTATCAGGAGAAATATTTGCTGTAAGAGATAACTCTTGAGTTATTCTCCCCTTTTTTGCTGGAGCTACCTTTACAGAAATTTTTTCTCCTGTTGTTTGAGAAAAAGCTTGGCTACATAATAAAAGAATTATACTTGCTGTCCCTAAAAAAGTGGTTCCTTTCCTTAACATTACATCCTCCCTTTTATTTATCAGTACGGCGATTAAAACCACCGCTTCGCTGGCACACATAAGCTACCACCGAATAAATTCGGCAGTATTTTTAATCCTTTTTTCTTTTTTGTTTTTTGTTTTTTGTTTTTGGCTTTTATCTTTCTTGTTTTCCCTCTAATCCTTTAATCCTCTAATCCTCTAATCCTGCTCTTTTCCCTCTAATCCTGTTTTTATTTTTAATTCTGTTTTTCTAGGTTTTTTCTTCGGTTTTTTGGTTTCCCTCTAATCCTCTAATCCTCTAATCCTCTAATCCTGCTTTTTCTCTCTAATCCTTTAATCCTTTAATCCTTTAATCCTTTAATCCTGCTTTTACGCAACCTGAAGGTTGCGGCTACCGGTATCTCTTTCCCTCTAATCCTCTAATCCTCTAATCCTGCCTTTTCTCTCTAATCCTTTAATCCTTTAATCCTGCTCTTTTCCCTCTAATCCTGCTTTTACGCAACCTGAAGGTTGCGGCTACCGGTATCTCTTTCCCTCTAATCCTTTAATCCTGCTTTTTTAGTTCTGCTTTTGCCTGTCTTAAATACTGTTATTCATTGCCTTTTTTAACTTGGCTTTAGCTATATTGTAATCATATAAACTCTTAAGATATCCCATTTTAGCTTGAGTTAAAGCCAACTGGGCATCCAGAACCTCAAGGTTGGTAATCATTCCGCTTTTGTATCTAAGCTCAGCAATAGAAAGAGCCTCCTCAGCTTGTCCAATATTCTCTTTTTGAGCAGAAATAGATTCTTCTGCCACCTCCATACCCCAAAAAGCACTTTTTACCTCTAACATAATTCTATCTTTTAACTGCCCAAGAGAAAGCTCTACTTCTTTTAATTGAGATTTTCTCTGTTTTATAATAGTCTGAGATTTTCCCCCATCAAATAAAGATAAAGATAAGACAAGGTTTATATTCCAATCTTCTCCCCATTCATCTTCTCCACCTGAGGGTTTATTATACTGATAGTTGCCCCTTAGATATAAAGAAGGTGCATGAGCAAGCTTAGCTAACCGAGAGTAAACTTCTATTATATCTCTTTGGAGGTTTAAGCTTTTAAGGTCATTGCGGGAGCTTAAAGCCTTTTTTAGAGCTTCTTCTAAGTTTATCCTTATCGGTTCAAATTTGAATTCACCTGATAATCTTATAGAATGAGCAGGGAGAGAAAGTAAAATAGCCAACCCCTCTTTAGCTAACCTCAAATTATTTTCAGCTCGAATTAAATTAGGTTTAAGATTGGCTACCTCTACTTTTGCTCTCAAGAGATCAAATTTTGAAATTCTTCCCGTCTGGTAAAAACCTTCCACTATACTTAAGTGCCTCTGCGCTTGTTTTAAGGCATCTTTAAATAATTTCACATTCTCCTGAGCTAAAAGTACCGAATAAAAAGCCTTCTTTACTTCAAAAATAAGTTCATTCTCTTTATAGTTCAGGTTTTCTTTTTCTTTCTGATGACCAAATTTAGCCTGTTTATATCCGAGATTAATTCTGCCACTGGTATAAATTGGCTGTGTAAAAGAAAGAATAGCAGAGTAATTGTCTTTCTTTCCCATTTCAAATGTTCCTAAAAAAGGAATACTCATAGAAGGAGCTTCCCTTAAGCGGGTATAGGTACCGCTTAGGTCAAGGGAAGGAAAATAACTTGACCTTGCAATTTTTATTATTTGTTCTGCCTCATCAACCTTTTCTTTAGCAACTAAAATTCCTTTGTTTTCGCTCAAAGCTATTTCTATAGCTTTCTGAAGGGTAAGATAAATCTTCTCATCGTCAGAGTCAGAGTTTTTAAGAGAAGAAAGCGAGGTAGAGAAAGAGTTTAAAGTAAATAAAGTCTTTTTTACACTCTCCTCTTGAGCCCAACTAAAACAGGCTCCCAAAATGAATATTAATAAGGAAGATAGAAATATACTTAAGATAACACTTTTATGTTTTTTCATTTATAAAGCTCCCTTCTCTCCATAAATTCTTATATGAATAGTTTCTAATAAATTTAAAAGGATACTTATTTCCTGGGAAGTCATCTGCTTTAAGGCGAATCTGATTCTCTCTTTACACTTTTCCTTAAATTTTTCTCCTATTCCCCTTCCTCTTGGAGACATAGCTATTCTTATTACTCTTCTATCCTTTTGGCTCGGTTTTCTAATTACTAAATCTTTCTTCACCAATTTATCGACAACGCGGGTAAGAGTACTTAGATCCATAGAGAGCTTTTTCCCTATTTCCGACATCATACTGGGTTCTTTGTTAAAAAATAAATGACGTAAAACACTTATTTCAGAAATACTAATATCAACCTTAAAAACCTCTTGAGGATGCTGGATTTGAAAAGCTTTAGAGATATCTGGTAGAAGAAAGATTAATCTTTCGATACATTCTTCTATCTCATCTTTTTGCATCTATTACCCCTTTTAATTTATAATACAATATTTTCATTTGTCAAATATATTATAATACAATATTTTCATTTGTCAAGTAAATGGGAAAATGGGTAAAAGAGGCAAACTTCTTTTAAAAATAAGCCGGGGAGGTAGGCGTGTCGCCTTCTTGCCTCCCCGATAAAAACTTATTAATAATGGGAATTGGTTAGGGTAATAATCTGCGGCTATCTCCCCATTTCCTACCGTTAAGGTAACGATAGGAACAGAGCTTATCCCATTGCTCCGGAGTAAGAACCTTTTTTGCCTGGATCAGGTAAACAAAAACTTTTTTCTGTATTTCTATACGCAGTTTGCCTATCTCTTCCACTTTAGAGTCGAGATTAACCTGATTCGGTTCTTCAGATAACCATAAAGTCCGAAGTTCCAGTTGTTTAACCTGAAGAGTATTTTTCAATTTCAACACTTCTTTCTGGAATCTCAGCTTTAGATTCTGCATTTTTTTTATCTGCTCTCTTGAGAGGTTGAGATCTACCGCACCTGAGTGAGGAGAAGCTGCTTTCCCCATCTTAGGATAAGCTGCTTTCCACCCCTGATGGAGTAGAGTTCCCTCGGCCCCCCAGGCAAATGCTATCTCAATGCTTCCCAGGAGCAGCAGAACTGCTAATGCCCCCAAAAGTACTTTATTTGTTTTCTTCATTTTCACCTCCTATTCAATTATTCGTTTTTTTTAACAATTAAAACTTTTCTCTTTTATCTCTCTTCCATTTTTAAATTCAAGCATTAAACAAATATCAGAATTTATTTCTTCTACTTATAATAACCCAGACTTTAGAAAAAACCCTCGCTTTTATCATCCAGGTTTAATAATTATAAAATAAAAAACTCTTTATTCATCATAGTTCCATAGATTAAAATCAGGCATTCCTTTACATTTGTTTTTATGGTTAATAGATAAAATGTTTTGGTAGGAATATTTTGGGATGAAAAAGTTTCAAAATATTAAATTTTCTGATAGCGAGGACAAAAGTAAGGATGCCTTCCCACTATCTGAAACACTTTCCTAATACATCTATATAATCTGCTTATTAGAGATTTCTGAAAAATTTAGAAATCTCTGTAAATCAGTGTAATCATCTTTAAGAATCTGCGTAATCAAGAGACCGTGTAGGTTTTTCGGAGGTCTCTTCTTCCCTTTTTTGGCGGAAATTCAAACTTTTCCCACTTCTTGATGAAATTTACCTAAATCTTTTCCAGAAATCTTTTGCCTTCCATTTACTTATCCATATCTTCTTGAATCCTTTTAAAATTATAAGGTCATCGAGTAGTCTTCCAATTCCTTGCCCCTGCATCAAAACAGTATATGCGAAGGAACAAGAAGGAACAATCTTTATCTCTATACCCTTTTTTCTTTTCCTTATCTCTTCTATTCTGTCCAGCGATATAAAAGAATCAGCTTTTTCATCTATGTAAATTTTAACATCATCAAGCATTACTTTACCCATATATGTAGTTTCTCTTCCACCTTCCAACCTTCTATATAAACCTTCGCCATAGCTAATTTTCATTCTTGATAGTACTCCATTTTATCGAATCCAGATAAAAATCAGGCGTTCGCAAAACGCCAGTTCCCTGGATATTTCCTTGCTTAAGTAAAATCAAGGCCTCAATGCAATTCTTACACGGTCTTCTTTTTTTATCCTCTTTTTTCAAATGAAAGGATTCAAAACCAGAACTCCTTCAGTATCCAAGCGACATCCTAATATACTTATATTAAAAGTCAAATTCAGCATTGAGAGATGTCAGCTAGCTTTTGCAGGAAAATCCTTTTATAAAGTAGGTAACGGTCGCGACCGTTCCCTACACATCTTTTACCAGGGAGAAGAACTTAACCACAAACTTATTCCCATACAAGAAAAAAAATCTGCCTGTGCGTGTCCGCACGTAGACAGGGATGTTCCTTCTGAAGATAATGTTTTAGCCATGGCAAGGATATGACATTTTTATTTTGCAAAAAGTATGACATATTTACTTTGCATTGACACATCCTACAAAAGTCGGTGTTAGCTAAAATTTAAAAGTGGACTATTAAAATTTAAAAGTGGACTATGTTAAGGTTAGAATTTTTAACCGGGTAGACATCACAAAGTATATCTTTATACCAGATTCTAACCTCTGCTAGGCCTGT
>JAGGXI010000036.1 GCA_021163155.1 Candidatus Aerophobota bacterium | reverse complement strand
AGTAGATTCTTATAATCTATGTCCATACTGGAAGGGTCAGAAACATATCGATATGTATCTGCAAATGCTAATTTCATAGCTTCAATTTGAAGGTGCAAGCTATCCGCAGAGTCTACAGGATAATCTTGAATATCCCAATGCTCAAGGATGCCCAACATAATTAATGCTGCTATACCCTGTCCATTCGGAGGAATTTCATGTAAAGTAAATCCATGATAATCAATGGATATAGTTTCAACCCAATCAGCTTTATGAGTGACTAAGTCTTCTTTTGTAATCAAACCACCGGTAGCTCTGGCATAAGCAACTATCTTATCTACTAAATCTTCATAATAAAAAGCTTTACCTTTTGTCTTCGCAATCTGTTCTAATGTCTTTGCTTGAGCTTTAAATTCAAATTTTTCTCCTGCCTTAGGTGCTCTACCGTTAGGCAAAAATGCAGTGGCGAATTCAGGAAAATCTTTATATATTTGAGGAGCGGAGCTCCATCTTTCAGCAGTTATCGGGAAGACCAAAAAGCCGTTATAAGCATATTCTATTGCTGGTTTAAATAGGTCTTCAAAAGGTAAATGCCCGAATCAATTAGATAGTTCTACCCAGGATGATATGGCACCAGGAATAGTTACTGAATCCCATCCCAATTGAGGCATAGATTTATATTGAGAAAAGTGTTTAAAATTCCAAGCGACAGGAGACATACCTGAGGCATTGAGTCCATATAATTCATTTCTATTCCAAATAATAGCGAAAGCATCACTGCCTATACCATTGCTGGTAGGCTCTACTACCGTTAAAGCTATAGCAGTAGCAATAGCGGCATCCACAGCATTACCACCTTTTTGGAGTATATTTAAACCAGCTTGGGCCGCTAAAGGTTGGGATGTAGCAACAATATTACGAGCCATAACGGGCATACGTTTAGAGGCATAAGGAAATTCCCAATTAAACTGTGCCATTTTAATCACCTCTCATATAAGTTTTTACAATACTTCCATAAATAACTAACTAAATTATCAAGACTGCAGCTTAGAAGGATTATGTATTTATCCCCAGCTCCAGCATAGAGAAGCAGTTTATCTTTTCTAATCAAAGCGCCTACAGGAAAAACAACGGCAGGCACATCCACTGGATACCGGTCATTACCATATAATTCGTAAGGCTCTGAAGGAATGTAGATTGGATACTTTGTTCTGCAGAGTATTTTTCTTGGGTCATTTAAATCCAAAAGAGCAGCACATATAGAATACCCTCTTTGAATTTTTCTCTTTAATCCATAAACTTTACAAATATCATTATCTATTTCACCAACAGCATGATAGATAAACAGCCAGCCTTTATTGGTCTTGATTAATTGAGTTCCGGGGCCAATTTTTTCCTTTTCATGTAAATAGCAGCCAGCCTTTAAAAGCAGACTTTGATTCCGTAACTTATAGATTCTCTCCCATAGTTCTATATACTTAGAAGGATTCAGTAATTGATCTATTCCGACTTCAAGATGAGATAAGTGAATGTTAGGATGAAAACGCAACAGTATGTAGTCTCGGTTATTGACTGGCTCAGGAAAGGAGATAGCATTACGGGAGTCAAAATATTTAACTATACCATGATAAGTGATATTTATAAAATCATTGGTTGAGTATATAGCAATTCGGTCTGCGTTTTTACTTTTAAATGGAGGTTTAATTTTGCCACACCCGAGCAGCAGGTATTTCTGGTTGTGCTTGATGATCCGTATATCCTCAATTCCATAGGTAAAGTCTTGATGTTCAGTGCCATCACCTCGAATTACCATATTGTGGAATCTTGTAAAATGTATACCATCCTCACTTACTAAAAACCAAATCTCAGAGATATAGTTTTCAAAATAGTCTCGATTAATACCGAGTTTTTCGTCAAAAAAGCTACTCTTTCTATATCTTTGATGGCATCTTGGCGTCAGGATAACCTTATCCTGGAATATCTCAGCTCCACCATTGAAGACCGCTCCTGTCTTTAGCCTACTATTTTCACACCAGACAAGCCCGATATCCTGAGCTCTTACAATAGGATTATTTTCATATGAATTCAGTTTAAAGATAGCCTCTCCTGTATGAGTTTTAATAACTTGCCCATCTCCTAATTTCTTAATGGTTCTATCCAGAAAAAACTCCATGTTAATATCTCCTAAATAGTTTATAATTATAGTCAGACCTTGAAATGTGAATTAACTCTGGGTAGAGGGGTAAATGAGGAAAATAAGGAAATGGGGAGTAAGAGAAAAGATGAAGGAGTTATAAAAAATAGTACTAAAAAGTTTTATCCCATCAACTCATCATCCCATTTACCCATTTACTCTTAAACAGCGACGGAGGGGAAAAGTCCCGAGATATTCTTGACAATACTGCTAATTTTATCTTACCTCTTTTTATATATCTGTAAATGTTGAGCTGCTACGGCTTGCCATGAGGTAAGTTTTCTATACTCTTCGGTGCGATTAATCACATACTGCCAAAATTCTGTGTCTTCAAAAAGACGAATGGTTATCTTCGCAATTCCAGAGGAATTATATGGAAGAACGAGAAGCTCATCACAGATGTTTCTCAACTCCTCAAATTTTGGTATCCTTGAGGCAATGACAGGTTTTTTTGCACCTATAGCCAAATGAAAAGAGCCGGATGCAGAGCGGTCCTCCTCATAGTATGGGAAAAGGACAACGTCTGATGCTCCAAATAAATAGAGTATATCTTCATTTGGGAAAAAACTGTTTGGGTAGATGACATTATTTTGAAGTTCAAGTTCCGATATCCTTTTGCTTAAAAATTTTGCATACTCTCTATCTTCCTGCGAAGCTGTTGAAGTAAGACCTCCAGCTACAAATAAATATACATCTTTAAATTTTTTCAGTATCTCAGCAAGTGCATCAAGAGCTATATGAATACATTTATGTTTTTTGACAAAACCAAACATAAGAATTATTTTTCCATCTATAGGGAGTCTAAGCCTCAGCCGTGAAATCCTTTTGCCTTCATCGCTGATCTTTGTTCCATGAGGTATAATATGAATCTTTTCTGATGGTATTTTAAGACGTGTTAGGATTGCTTTCTGTGATTTAAGGTGCACAATAACTTCATCAGCAAGCTCAGCAATTCTTTTAGCAAAATTCTCATCTACTGCTTTTCTTTCAGAAAACTGAGCTGGCCTTAGGCAATGGATAGTTATTACCTTTTTAATTTTTGCATTTAATCCTTGAAGCACCAAGGGTAATCTATCATCGAATTTGTATATACTGTATTCATGTTGAATATGAACTACATCCGCATCTTTTGTATATGAAATGATAGGTTTTACGTAATCCTCATTTCTATCCCAGCAAGGATTTACCTCAAATTTCTCCTGCTTAATAGGAGACGCTCCCTTTTCAGCAATAACCTTGATATCTGATAGTGGGTCCACTCTTCTAATACCACGAATCAGATAATCTACATAGGTAGCTATTCCACATTGCTTGGGAAGATAGGTTGATACATAAGCGATTTTCATTTTTATTAAGTCCTTTATTTTTTAAATATATTCTCTTTATTGGCTGTGTCAAATGCATAGTTTGACATTCCTCATCTCTCATTTTATAATTGTCTCAAGGAAGATGATAATTTGAAACTAAAAGTAAATTTAATATCTTTGGGATGTCCAAAGAATCTTGTGGATAGTGAGGTTATTCTTGGAAGATTAGGAGAGGCAGGATATGCCTTTACTTCTCTATATAAGGATGCAGATATAATCATTATCAATACCTGCTCCTTTATTAATAAGGCAAGAAGTGAAAGCTATAAGATTATTTCTCGTATTGCTTGTCAAAAGAGCCCTTCTCAAAAACTCATTGTTTGCGGTTGTCTTCCTCAGTTAAAAAAACGAAAACTCTTTTTAAGATATCCTCAAATAGATGCTTTAATAGGAAGTGCTGATTTTTATAAAATTGATAAGATAATTGAGCAGCTTCTCGAGGGAGAAAAACGCCTTTTTTCAGTAAATGAGCCTCGATTTCTTTATGATTCCAGTTTCCCTCGACTTTTAAGCACTCCTCCCTCCTATGCCTATCTTAAGATTGCTGAAGGTTGTTCAAATCATTGCTCCTATTGTCTTATTCCTTATCTACGAGGGAGATACCGAAGTAGACCTGTGGAAGATGTTGTTAAGGAAGCAAAAGCCCTGGTTAATTTAGATATAAAGGAACTCATTCTTGTAGCTCAGGACATCACCTTTTATGGATGGGATAAGGGTGAGAAATCGGCTCTTATACAGCTATTGAATGAACTTGAGAAAATAGATAAACTAAATTGGATTCGTCTCCTTTATGCTCATCCACTACACTTTACCTCTTCGCTTATAAAGACAATAGCCACCTCAGATAAAATCTGTCGGTATATTGACATTCCCCTACAGCATACTCATAATGAAATTTTAGTTAAAATGAAGCGCCCTAAATTTGAGGTAGCAGAAAGACTGATTGCTAAATTGAGAGAGGAAATTCCCGGGGTTACCTTACGCACTACTTTTATAGTAGGGTTTCCCGGAGAAAAAGACAAACATGTTAACAAGCTCTTAAAGGATATTGAAAGAATAAAGTTTGAGTGGTTAGGAGCATTTACCTACTCTCCCGAAAAGGGAACATTGGCTTATTCTCTTGCTCCAAAGATACCTCTGAAGATTAAGAAACGAAGATATGCACAACTTATGCAGCTACAACAGCCTATCACTTTAAACTTTAACCAAGAAAAGGTAGACAAAGTTTATTCTATTTTAGTAGATAAGGAAAATGAGGGACATACAGAGTTTCAAGCTCCCGAAATAGATGGAAAAACATTTTTAAAAGAAAAGCATCTACCAGGTGAGTCTTTCTCTGGAAAAATTTTGCAAGTGAAGAACTACTATGATTTAGTTGTAGAAAAGAGTGGATGAGAAGAAGGCATGCATTAATTCCTCTTTTTAATTTTCTATCTTTCATTATCTCTTCTGAATTCTGGATTCTTAAATAATGATTATTCAAATCGCCGAATTTAGATTTAGCAAAAGATTAAAAAAGTAGAGACAATAGGAAGAACCTCCAACTTTATAGCTATATTTGACAATTAATCTTAATTATGTTAAACTATTAGTAACTATTCAGCCTGTCCAATTATAGCAATACAAATAAACCTGGGACTAATTAACTGTTTAGTGTGTAGGGATGACTTTAGTCGCCCTTTGCAAAATAAGAGTTAGAGGTAATTGGGAGGCTAAAGCCTCCCCTACCCTGTAAAGAGCTTTAATAGATTGTCGAATCATGGGCTAAAGTTAGTACAGGGTGCCTGAATAGTTACAACTATTAATAGAGTCTTTGATAAAGAATTAATGCTTCTTTTTATTAGTGGCTTTGTATGTTTCTCAAAAATATTAGCCAATCTTTATAGGAGTTTACTTCTTGGGGGGAAAGGAACCTTATCCTATCAATAAATAAGATGGGCGTCTCAGGATAAGGGGATCCCAGTGACGCAACCGACCGAAATATTGTATATAAATATTTTCTCAATATCGAGGTCGGTTTTTTTTATTGAATATAGGTAAAAATGAAAGGAGGGTAAAAGATGTTAGAAGTAAATATAATCAATGTAGGTATGGATGTAGAATTAAATACACCCGTGGTTATCTTAGAAGGAAAAGAAAGAAATAAAAAGCTTCCCATATGGATGAATTTACGTGAGGCAAAAAAAATTGCTTCAATCTGGAAAAGTAAAAATTCATCCCTGCTTTACGATTTAATTGAGTCTTTAGTTAAAAAATTTATCAAAGGAAAAGTAAAAAAGGTAATAATAAATGATCTTGAAGGCAATATCTATCATGCTAAAGTATTAACAGAAAAAAATAACGAGATTATAGAAATTGATGCTCGTCCCAGTGATGCTATAGCTTTAGCTTTAGCACTAAGAATACCTATTTATATAGATGAAGTGAAATTATCTATAGCTGATGGGCTTATCAGTGATGAAGAAATTGAAGAATTTCGAAAGAAACTGGAGCATATAAAACCGGAGGATTTTATCCTTTAATTTTTAACTTTCCTGCTGACTATCCAGATATCTTTTACTTTCTTAAAGTAGTAACTTCTGTTATGTTCTTTTTTCGAAAAGTGTTCAGTATCATTATCATTGTAGCTACGTTTAAGAAATTCTGTTAGCTAAAATTTAAAAGTGGACTATTAAAATTTAAAAGTGGACTATGTTAAGGTTAGAATTTTTAACCGGGTAGACATCACAAAGTATATCTTTATACCAGATTCTAACCTCTGCTAGGCCTGT
>JAGGXI010000056.1 GCA_021163155.1 Candidatus Aerophobota bacterium | reverse complement strand
GAAAAAATGAAAGTTATAGGTATAGACCCTGGGACCAAAAGCTTTGATATTATGGGAATAGAAGATGAAAAGGTAATTCTGGATTTATCCATTCCCTCAATGGAGGTCGCTGAAAATCCAGAGAGTTTAATAAATATTATTGAACCCCTCAAGCCAATAGATATAATCGTGGGACCTTCAGGGTATGGTCTTCCCCTGACCCCTATCCAAAACCTCACTCAAAAAGAGATATCCCTCATCTTACCTCCGGAAGAGAAGAGAGTATCTGTAAATAAGGGCATTATAGAGCTCCTCAATTTAATGAAGCAAAAAGAGCTTCCTGTCTATTTTACTCCCGGAGTTATTCATCTTCCCACCGTCCCCTTACACAGAAAGATAAATAAGATGGATATGGGAACAGCCGATAAAGTATGCTCTGTAGCATTGGCTATGAAAGATGAGGCAGAATTAAAAAAAATAGATTATAAGGATACATCTTTTATTTTAGTAGAGATGGGATATGCTTTTACCGCTGTTATAGGAGTAAAGAAAGGGAAAATTGTAGATGGGATTGGGGGAAGCTCGGGAGGACCGGGATTCTTAAGTCTGGGTGCTCTTGATTCAGACCTTGCTACACGATTGGGTAAATTTACTCATTCATCAATTTTTACAGGTGGGGCTAAATACGTATCTGGGGAAGAAGAGATTACTCCCCAAAAATTAGCCAAAAACTATAAGAAATATTTAACGGCATGGAATATGCTAATTGAAAGTGTAGCAAAAAGTGTAGCTATAATGGATACCTCAGCTAAAAATTCTAAAGAAATATTACTCTCGGGCAGGCTTGCTCAAATACCAGAGATAACGAGAGAGCTTAAAAGGGAGCTTTCTCCATTTGGCTCTATCAGAAAAGTAAGAAAAAGAGGAAAAATGGCTAAGGAGGCCGCTGAAGGTTCTTGCATTATAGGAAATGGACTGTTGGGCGGCAAATATAAAGGAATTGTGGATTCCTTAAAGCTTCAAGAAGCAAGAGGCACAATTTATGATTACATCTATTTTAAAGAATAAAAAATATAGCTTTCTCAATAATGAAAATCAGAATAAATAAAAAGGATTATAAGATTATAGATAAGCCGCAAAGGCACATTCTCATTTCTACAAAAAAGGAACTTCATGGATGGTGGCCAGGGAAAAGAGAATGCACTTCTGAGAGGATGCTTATTAATCCATATAATGGATGTGGAATAGGATGCTTTTTCTGCTACAGTCTTGCTTTCCCTGGATACTTCCAGATATTTAGAGAAAAAGGCGTTATCACTGTAGCAAAGGATTTTGACAAAAGTATTGCTAAACAGCTCGATTCTATTAATGTTGCTTCCTGTGGCTACTTAAGCCCGGTGACAGACCCTTTTCAAAAGTTAAATGAAAAATATCATCTTTCAGAAAATATAATAAAAGTATTCATAGAAAAAAATATCCCCATTGAGTTTATTACCAAAGCTAAAATCCCTCAAGAAGTGTTAGAACTGATGAAGGAGCAAAAACATTCTTTTGGGCAGGTCTCCATCCTTACGCCTCATGAGAATTTAAGAAAAATCCTTTCTCCCAATGGTGCTTCAACAGAAATTTTATTTAAGAATTTTGAAAGATTAGCTAAAAAAGGAATTTTCGCTGTTTGCCGTATCGACCCAATCTTACCTTATATTACTGATAAGATAAAGGATTTAACGGAAATAATAGAAAGAGCTAAGTCAAAGGGAGTTACCCATATTATTGCCAGTGTTTTAGACATCCCTCTTAAGATTAAGAATAGTATCTTTTCTAATTTAGAAAAATACTTTGGGACAGGAATGAAGTGGAACCACCAAAGACTCTATAAAGAAAATATAGGTACTTCTCTCCATGCTAACATAGACTATCGAAAAAGAATATTTGACTCTTTACGCAATATTTGTGAGAGAAGAAATTTAACTTTTGCCCTATGTATGGAATACGAGATTAAAAATGGGGAAATTAAAGGATTAAATAAGGAATTTATGAGCTCGTACAATTGTGAAGGAATAGATATACCTGTATACAAAAGAGAGAGAGGAAAATTTTATCCTGCCTGTAAATGCAAAGGAAATTGCCTTTATTGCACAGATGCAAGGTGCGGCATTAAAGATTTAGCTATGGGAAAAGAAGGGTCAAAAAAGGATTGGCATCTTAAAGATTATAGAAGATGGTCTAAGGATATAGTTCAATCTTACCTGAATCTGAAGTAAGATTTTTCATTCTCGTAATTGAAATCCTGGGTTTAGCCTCTTCTTACTATTTACTGATTTTCTATGATGGCTATACACCTGAAAAGCAAATGTCCTTACCTTGTTTAAATAATTAGCTTGACGAGAACCATCGTAAGATAAGCTAAGAATAGGAAAATCAGGATAATCTTTCTCTATCTGAGGAATTACAGCGGAAGATATATTCCCCGGCATGCAGGTAAAAGGCATCACATTCACTACCCCATCCCTACCCCTTTTTATGGAGTGTATAGTTTTTCCTATGGTTAAGATAGCTTCTCCCCTTAAAGATCTATCTACATACTTTTCTCCTAAAGTAAGGACTTCACTTACATCTGGTTCCTCATATCCCTTCGTTAAAGATTTAAAAGGAGCATCAAGTCTTTCTTCAATTTTTCTTTGAAATAGATTTCTTACTCTATTTTTAATTAACTCCCACCAACCTTCTTCAGTTAAGGCAACTATTTTATGCACCTCATTGGTATACATAAACCACTCTCTCATAGAGGCTAATTCAACCTTTAGCCCTAATTTCTCTAATTCATCTATGAGAAACTCATTAGCATAAGGATTATGCCTTATATATATTTCTCCTACTATTGTCACTACAGGTTTATCTTTATTCTCTCTATCTATTTTCCCAAAAGCTTTGGCTGCCTCTTTCATTATATTTGTTACACTTTTTCCTTCGCTAATTATCTGGCGAACTTTATCTCTATACTTTAAATATACTTTATTTGTTTCTCCTCTGTTTATTTCATCTGCCCTTATAATTCTTTGAACCTTTCTTAATATATCTATAGCTGCGATGCCCTCCCAGGCTAATTTAGTAAATTTTACTCCATAGCCTCCATAGCTATTTTCTGAATCAAGAGAAATTATAGGAATATCTGAATAACCAAGCCTTTTTAAAAGATATCTTTGAAAATCATAATATTGTCCAAACCTACAAGGACCTTGTGCTGTTCCCATAAAAAAAGCAATATTTTCAGGGTGATGTCCATTCTTACTTATCACTTTAAGCATATCCCCTGTAGTTAAAACGCAAGGATAGCATTCTTTGCCACTGGTATATCTCTGTCCTCTTTGCAGAGAATCTGAGTCACTAACCTCCATAACTTTTGCTTTTTTGCCCAGTGCCTTCAGAGCAGCTTCCAGAGCATAAGAATGGTCATCCATATAAGGGATATAGATTGTCCTTTGCTCGTCCTTTAAAGTTAATTTTTCGGGGCTTTTAAATTTTTTCTTTTTTCCGATTTTCTTGTTTTTAATACTATCCAGAAAAGCTTCTAACCGAGTAATGATACCAGCCTCTGCGCTATGCTCATCTATTTGGAGTTCTAACCAGGGTCTATCCATCTCTTCATCAAAGTATTTGGTAATAAAAGAATCTGGCCCACAACCAAAATTGGTAATATATATAGAATAAAGATTATTAGTACTCTTAATTGCTTTGGCTGCAGCAATAATCCTTTGCCCATATCCCCAATACATATTAGGATAATCTTCATAAATAGGGAAAAAAGATAAATTTAAAAAATCCATAGGAATAGCCAGCATTCCTAAATCTCTCATCTTCTCAACTATATCCAAATTTAACCCCGGATCGCATCCATTATAAGGTCGAGAAACTAAAATAAAGGCTTTCTTTCCTTTTAAATTTTTTAATACCTCTTTCCCTTTCTTTTTTAAATCCCTGTAAAATTGAGATTGAGCTTCCTCAGCCACCTCAATAGCCTTTTTAATATTAGATGGTTTTTCTCCAAGCTCTTTTCCTATCTTATTTAAGGCTTTTTCTACCCCTACCCTTAAAGATATCTCAGGCTCAAGAAATTTAACTGGGTACTCTTTTCTATTAATAACTGAATTAACGGAATAAGGAAGAGATTGAGACCAGGGACAATTATAGCTTCTTTTTAGATTTTCATCAGTTTTTTTTAAGTCAATCAAACTTGGCAAAAATATATAATCTATCCTCTTCTCCAAAAGATTTAATATATGACCATGAGCAACTTTGATAGGAAAACAGGGTTCACCAACCACTATTTCTACTCCCCTATCTATAATTATATCGTTAGTTTTGTCTGAGAGAACAACTTCATAGCCTAATTCTGTAAAGAAATTTTCCCACAAAGGAAAGAGTTCAAAATTATAAAGAGCGCGAGGTATACCAATTTTCCCTTTTTGTCCTTTTTTCTTTCTTCTATAAAATAATAATTTATCTCTTTCTTTAAATAAATTTGGCACACTTTTCGTTTTTGCTCTTCCCTCTTTTTCACTATATTTACCACATCTATCGCCATAAGTTAAGGGTTTCTCCTTCCCTTTAATCCAAACCTGGTTAACTTTGCAATGGTTGGGACAATCCTGGCACTCGAAAGACTCCATTCTATAACTTACATCACTTAAACTGAACCCTTTAAATTTGCTTTTCTTAATCTTCTCTTCCATAGCCACAATAGCTACTCCAATTGCTCCTAAAACCTCATTATGTGGAGGAACAGTTATTTTTCTTTTTAAAATATTCTCAAAAGCAGCTACTACAGATTTATTACAGGCTGTTCCTCCTTGAAAAAAGATATTCTCTCCTATTCTCCTATTTTCTACTACCTTATTTAAATAGTTATAAGCTATGGAATAAGCTAAACCTGCTACTAAATTGGGGACAGGAACTCCCCTTTGAAGATGCTCAAATAAAGAGGACTCCATAAATACAGTGCATCTATCGCCTAAATTGGCTGGACTATCACTGGAAAAAGCTATCTTTTCAAATTCTCTTTTAATATTTATCTTTAATCCTTCAGCCTGTTCTTCAAGAAAGGAACCTGTGCCTGCAGCACAGGCTTTATTCATGGTGAAATCAACTATTACTCCATTCTTTAAACTGATATATTTTGAATCCTGACCTCCAATTTCAAATATTGTATCTACATTTGAGTTAACATTTAATGCTCCCTTAGCTTGAGATGTAATCTCATTTTTAATTACATCTGCTCCTACAAAAGCTCCGATCATATATCTACCCGAGCCTGTAGTTCCCACTCCCTTGATTCTTACTTTTCCTTCCACAATATCTCTAACCTCTTTTAACCCCTTTTGCATAGCATCAATAGGTTTTCCTGCAGTGGGAAGATAACTTTTAGCTAAAAGGCGCTTCTTTTTATCGATTACTGCTACATTGGTGCTTACAGAGCCTATATCTATACCTATATAAGCATCTATCAACTCTCCATTTCCGTCAAAATCATAAAACTTTTCTTTTAAGTAAGATTTTTCTTCTTGATAATTTAAGGAGAGTTTTGGCAAAGCTTCGCTCTCTCTGCTTAAGGAAAACTCTTTTTTTAAATTTGATAAATCAAATTTTTTCTTCTCGTTATTTTCCCTTAAAAAAAGTGCTGCCCCTAAAGCTCCTATAGAGTAATGATGTTCAGAAACGATTATCTCTTTACCTTTTAAAACTTTTCTAAAAGCAACAACCATTGCCTTATTGGCAGCTACCCCTCCCTGAAATGATATAGGAGAGATAAAGCTTTTCCCTCGAGCAATACTACTCTTATAGCTTCTGGCTAAAGCTTCACATAACCCCATAGTTATATCCCTATTAGGAGTAGCTTTTTGTTGGAGATGAATCATATCTGTCTTAGCAAATACAGCACATCTTCCAGCAATACGAGCAGGATTGGTAGATTTTAAAGCCTCTTCTGCAAATTCATTTTCTATATTCAGCCCTAACCTTTTTGCCTGCTGGTCTAAAAAAGAGCCTGTTCCAGAAGCACAACTACTATTCATCCCGAAATCCTTTACTTCTCCTCTCTCATTAAGGGTAATAAATTTGGCGTCGCCTCCCCCTATATCTATAACTGTCTTTACTTCAGGATGGAGATGGTAAATACCCTTAGCCTGAGCTATTACTTCCTCTAAATAAGGAATATCCCATTCTTTACTAAGATGCTCTCCATTGGAACCAGTAACTCCTATATGTTCAAAATAATACATTTTAGCTATTTTTTTTACAATTTGGTAGGCTGTCTCCAGGGGCTTACCATTATGTCGGGTATAACCCTCCTCATAAGCAATTTTCCCTTCTTTATCTATAATTATAGCGTTCACACTTATAGAACCTAAATCAAGTCCTAATAAGTATTTATCTTTCCTTTTTGAATTCATCCCTTAATCCTCCATTCCAAAAAAGGTTTAACATAGATTCGGCAAACTGTGAGAGTGCTTGGCCTGGGTAGGTAACGGTCGCGACCGTTCCCTATGCAAAGGGCGACTGAAGTCACCCCTACCCAAAAAAGAAAAATATTTTTTGCTCCTAAAAAATTTAATCTTCATTAAGATTAGACTCAGAACAATATTCCAGGATAAACTTAATAGTCATTATTCAAATTGCCGAATCCGGGTTTAAAATAGGTGAAAATCTAAAAACATATTTTTTGATTTTAACACATTACGGCAAGATGTCAAAATTAGAGAAATGATAAAATCTCATCTATCCGTTTCTCGATATCCATCTTTTGCTGCTTCCACAATGGCCTTTAGATTGCGCAAAGGTGTCTGCAGAGGAATGCAACACTCGGGGGCAAGAATGTTTACACCTGCTTTTATGCTATACTTAGCCTGAGCATAAACATCTTCAGGTTTACCATTATACAAAGTCTTTGCATTATTAATATTCCCTATAAGGGACATTTCTCCATTTACAATTTTAACGGCTTTTTGTGCATCAACTTGCCATTCAAAATGATAAGCATCAAAACCAGCTTCCACAAAATAACGTAAACGGTCAATGCAATTTCCACAAATGTGCAAAATAATTGGAGCTCCTATTCTTCGAATAATCTCCTGGTGAATAGGTATCAAAAAATCACGATATGTCTCTGGCCTTACAAGGTCTCCTGTAGCATGGTCAGCTAAAGTAATAGCATCTGCTCCAGCCTGCATCTGAGCTTTTCCGAAAATAATGGTAACTTCTTTTAAAACATCTAAAAAACGTCTAATTTTATCCTGTGCTAAAATAACCCAGGTCAAAAATTCCTGAGTGCCAACGAGGTGATAAGAAATGGTCCACGGTCCCATTACTTTACCCAAAATAGCTATATGATCTCCATATTCTTTTCTAAGAATAGAAATAGCATCCAAAACAACTTTAATTGATGGTTTTTCTAAAATATTATCAGGAATAATTATATCCTTAAGTTCCTTAACGGGATGCGTTTTGGCTTCCGGCATCATATTATCATTCCCCCAGTTAACTTCACAACCAAGTGCTGCAGCTTCCTGTTGAACACTAAATTCTGGCATTACAGTATCATAATCTAAAATTTCATGTCCAGCAGCAGCAAGTTCCGCCATTAACTTAGCATCCAGATGAGCCTCGGGAAAATGGATGCCCGTTTTTTGCATAAGTTCTATACATACAATTGAAGTGGGATTACCTACCGAAATACGCAGTCCTTTACGCCCTCCAAAGAGACCTGATAAAAATCGACGTTTCGGAGAAAAATTTTTTTTAAACATATTTTTAACACCTCTATATATTTTTTAGTAACTATTCAGGCACCCTGTACTAACTTTAGCCCAGGATTCGACAATCTATTAAAGCTCTCTGCGGGGTAGGGGAGGCTTTAGCCTCCCAATTACCTCTAACTCTTGTTTTGCAAAGGGCGATTAGCCTTACCCCTACACACTAAACAGCCAATTAGCCCCAGGTTTATTTATATTACCATAATTGAACAGACGGAATAGTTACTTTTATTATTTATAATAACCTAACAGTTGAGGAATAAATGCTGTTAAAGCAGGAATATACGTTATTAGTATGAGAACGGCAATTTCTGCTAAAATAAAAGGCAAGGTAGCCTTCACTACTTGCTCCATAGATAAATTAGTTATACCACAAACTGTAAATAAACATTGTCCAAGAGGGGGAGTTATAAGACCAATATTTAAATTAACTAACATTACGATAGCAAAATGAAGAGGATGAATCCCAAAAGATGTAACTAAAGGCGCTAATATAGGAGCCAAAAGTACAATAGCGGCTGAAATTTCCATAAACATTCCTACAATTAATAAAAGTAAATTTATTAATAAAAGCATAAGATAAGGATTATTAGTAATTGATAAAAACAGATTAGCCATAATCTCAGGCATATGTTCATAAGCTAAAATCCAACCCATAATCTTAGCATTCCCTATTATCAAAAGAACCACAGAGCTTGTAATTGCGGTACGCTTTAACATACCTGGGAAATCAGATAATTTTAAGGTTCGGAAAATAAAGAAACCAGCAAAACACCCATAAACTACAGCTACAGCAGCTGCCTCTGTTGGAGTAAATACACCGCTAAGAATGCCTCCTAAAATTATAATAGGCATCAGTAAACCCCAAAATGCTTTTCTGGATTTGGATAGTATTTCTCGAAACGATGCTCTCTTTCTATAACCGTAACCCTTTTTTTTAGAAATAAAGTAAGCTACAATCATTAATGCAATTCCGATTAGAAGACCTGGCACAAATCCTGAAGCAAACAAAGCAGCGATAGAGACTTTCATAGTTACCCCATAAATCACCATAACAATACTGGGTGGAATAATTGGTCCTATTACAGAAGAAGACACAGTAACAGCCGCACTAAAATCCTCATCATATCCCTCATGAACCATTGCAGGTATTAATATCGTACCCAAAGCAGCTGTATCCGCTACGGCTGCTCCTGTGATACCAGCAAAAAATATACTGGAGATTATATTTACATGAGCTAATCCTCCCTTTATATGCCCTACTAAAACATTTGCGAAATTTATTATAGTATCTGTAATTTGCGATTTATTCATTATCTCCCCTGCTAATATAAAGAAAGGAATCGCCATAAGTGAAAACATACTTATTCCTTGAAATATCATCTGGGGAATTATCTTTAAAAACAGGGGATTTCCTATATATATAAAAGTAGCCAATGAAGACAATCCTAAGCAAAAAGCAATTGGCATACCTAATATTAAAGATAAACCAAAAACTATTGTCATAACAACTAATGCCATTTTTTTCCTTTTTAAGTAATTACAATTATTATTGGTTAATTAAATTGTTTTCATACTCTCAAATAGTTTTTCTCTGTACAACCATATTAAAATCTTCTATTATTCGACATACCACCTGTACAATCATTATAAATCCTCCTACCAAAAGCCCAAAATAAGGCCAAAACATAGATATTCCTATAGCAGGAGATACTTGATTTTTTGCAAATAGAGAAAGAGAATATCCTTCCTTTAGCATTACTATTAAGAAAATTACAATTAGTACATTAACTATTATACTTATTATTTTTTTCACTCTCTTAGAAGAAACAAGTTTTTCTACTATATAATTTACTCCTACGTGTTTATTCTTCTTTAATCCCATACTTGCCCCCATCATAGCTAACCATACCATTAAAAATGTTGATATTTCTTCCGCCCAAACCAAAGGAGAGAGGAGAACATATCGAAAAAAAACACTTACTACCACAATAACTGTCATACCTATACCTAAAAATATGCATATAGACCCTGCTATCCTATCAATAATATCACTTATCACTAAAACAAACTTGACTATTCTATCCACATTTTCTGCCTTTGCTTTTATTATATATGAGGCGATTTAAGAACTTCTTTCCCTCTATTTTTAACCTACTTCAACCTACCAAAATTTTAGACAACCCACTTGTGGGTAGGGCGACTTCAGTCGCCCTTTGCAAAACAAGAGTTAGAGTCTATTGGGAGGCTAAAGCCTCCCCTACCCAGGTGGAGAACTTTAATAAGCTCTATATATTATAAAGTTATATAGAACTGGCGGAAAGCTTTCCGCCAGTTCTATTTCGTAATCTAACCGATTTTTTACCACCCTAACTTTTTCTCTGTATCTTCTGTTTCCTTAAGAAGTTTATCAATCCATTTATCTGAACCCTTAACATTCTCTCTCAACCATTGAATAACTGTTCCCTGAGAACGTTTTCTAAACTCAGCCATTTCCTCAGATGTAGGTGAGTAAACCTCCATTCCTTCATCTTTTAACTTCTTCAAACCTAATGCATCTTGCAACCGAGAAACACCTCTACCAGTTACAGTAGCTGCCCTTCCAGCATCCAGAATAATTTTCTGATAAGATTTTGGTAAAGATTTAAACCATTCATCGTTAATCATAAAGAAACTGGTACTATAAACATGACCATCAAGTGTAAGATATTTCTGTACCTCGTATAACCTCCCAGAAACAATTATTCCCACAGGATTTTCCTGTCCATCTACAACACCAGTTTGAAGAGCAGAATAAATTTCAGCCCAAGATATAGGCGTAGCTGCTCCTCCTAAAGCTTTTACCATAGCCATATGAGCCGGGATTTGCATTGTTCTCAATTTTAAACCTTTCATATCCTTTGGAGAATGGATAGGATGTTTACTATTAGTGAAATTTCGAAATGCTCCTCGACCAGTAGCTATTACTCGTAAACCTGTGGTTCGTCGCATCTCTTCAAATAGCTCCTTTCCAAAAGAACCATCTGTTACCTTCCATCCAATACTCTCAGTGGGAAAAAGATAAGGTATACTAAAAACTTGAATTAATGGGAAGAAAATAGGGACTGTCCCTTCAGCAATGATGCATCCTTGAATAACCCCAAGTTGTGTACTCTCCATCATTTCTCTTTCCTTGCCAAGTGTGCAAGAGGGGTAAATTTCAACTTTAATTTGACCATTGGTTCTCGCCTCTACAATGGATTTAAAAACTACTGCCATAGGATGCTCAATGGTAGTGTATACATCCGGAGGTTCAAAATGACCCAATTTGAATACTATAGGTTTTGTTTCTGCCGTAAAAACAATGCTACTTACACTTGCTACACTAAACAAAATAAAAGTTATTAAAGTTATTACTTTTGTACTTTTATGCATTGGATTCTCCTTTTAATAATTTTAAATTCTTTAATTTTAACTACCTATGGTTAGTTTAATATATCACCTCCTGGTGTATAATAGATTCTGGTACCCCACTAATTTTTATTAAACAAAGTAGGGCGGTAGACATTATACAATCTACCTATTCACCTTTATGATTGCGTAATATTTGATATTACAGTTCTCTTAAAAATTCTTTATTTATTTACATTACCTCAGATTCGGCAAACTGTTAGAGTGATTGGGCTGAGTAGGGGAGGCTTTAGTCTCCCAATTACCTCTAACTCTTGTTTTGCAAAGGGCGACTGAAGTCGCCCCTACCCAAAAAAGAAAAATATTTTTTGCTCCTAAAAAATTTTAAAAAATTTAATTTTCATGGAGATTAGACTCAGAACAACATTCCAGGATAAACTTAATGGTTATTATTCAAATTACCGAATCAGGGATTATCTTTAAGATTTTTATTAAGATATTTAGAAATTGCTTTTTCGATATCTGTTAGATGGTCAATCATTGCTTTTATTGCCCTATCACTATGACGGTCTTTTATGGCCATATAGATTTTCTTATGGTAATTAATTGCTCTTTCTCGCCCTCCAGATAATCTTACCACTGCTTCTACTTCTTTTAAAAATAAGCCACGGATAGAGTTAAAAAATATAGGGAGTATAGGATTTTCTGAAAACTCAGCTATTTTGAGATGAAAAGACATATCTTCTTCAACAAAATTTTCTAAATTATTTAGATTAGCCTCCATATTTTGAATTATTCGAGATAATTTCTTAATATCATCTTTAGAGGCTCTTTTTGTAGCAAGCCTCACAGTCCCCCGCTCAATTATCATCCTGGTTTCTATAAGATAAAAAATATCTGGTTTTTGCAAAATTAATAAATGGCCAATATTTCTCGATAGAGAATTAATATTTATTCTCTCACTTATAAAAGTACCCTTTCCTTGTTTAATTTCTATAAGACCTGTACTCTGTAGTTGTTTTAAACCTTCCCTTATTGAACTATGGCCTACTTTTAACTCTTCACTAAGTTTATACATCGAAGGGAGTTTATCCCCCGGTTTAAAATTTCCCCTCTTAATTGCATCTACAATTTTTTCAACTACAGCAGTAGATAAACTGCTTTTTGTGATTGGTTTCATAAAATTCCTCTAAAGATATGATGACCTGATGTATATTATAAAAAAAAAATAAATAAATGTCAACCAACAAGCAATGCATCTGAGGTTGGAATCTGGATACCTTGAGAGCTTAATATCTGTTTAAGGATATTCTCAATTCCGGTGTAAATATTATGTAAAAATGCACCTACACCTGCTACTTCAATAAAACCAACCTTAAATACCCTCATTTTATTAAAGACCCATCAAATCTTCTAAGAGTAAAATCTCTTCCTCTTAACTTTTCTTCCAGGGGACTAATCATAACTCCTTTATGCCCAGCGTAAATAACTTTATCATCTCCATCCAGAAAACCGTTAAAATTAGAATCTTCATAAAGAAGCATTGTATGACTAAAGTTTTCTGCCTCTTCCTCACCAGTCATAATAAGGTCTCCTATATGTAAATTATCTTTTTTCTCACCAATAGGAATAGTAATTCTTTCGCCACTCTCGTCAACAATTGCTTTTCGGAAATCTTCTAAAAATTCCCCGTTCAATTTATACAGAATAACTCGAAGAGGGCTTATATTTATTACACATAATCTATCATCATAAACATCAAGTCCAAAGACAACATCTTCCATTACTATTTTATTTACTACCTCGCCTTCCATATTATAAACTAAGATTTTTTTATCATAAACAGGAATATAAATTAAACCTTTCCTCACAACAAGATATCCCGTAGGAACAAATGAACCATAAAGGTTTTTTAATTTAAAACTCTTCTTCAATCTTCCATTTAGATCAAGAATATACACCTCATCAGAAGATAATAAATATATCTCATTATTTTCTTTGGAAATAGTGATTCCTTCCGGTCTGGCTAAAAATTCTTTAGTATAAGTCTGGTCGCCTAACTTTATACTCCGCTCAACTTTTAAATTAAAACGCATTTTCTCATTTCCTTGAAAATCGAGAACCTGTATCTCCCTTTCCGTATCTTTTACCTCATTTATAAGATATATTCTATCATCATTAGAAATAGCGATATCTATATAATTAAAAGAAGATTTCTTAATCTCTTTTTTTAACCTGAAATTGCGGTCACGTATCTGGATTTTCCCTTTGCCACAAAAATAAAAATCATTATTATAGAAAATTACTCCTTTGGGAATCCAGCTATGAAAAATATCAAGAAGAAGATACCTAAAAACTCTCTTATCTATGGGTTTAGTATACTTTCCTCTTGCTATCTCATCCGCCGTGGTATAGCAAAGATTTTCATTTCCCATAGCTCTTAAAGCGGCAATTACCAAATCTGAACATTCTATACAGACAGGATTAGAGAGCTCGGATTGATGTGAAGTGGGCTCTTCATCTTTTTTATATTCTGCCCCCCAACACCAGGGAACACCTTTAAAAGCTTCAATATATCTTATTAATCTATTTTTATGATTAGAAAGTCTGCTAATTTTATGCACTGTAGGTTTAATACCCCTGTCATAATCTTGAGCAGCAATATGGCTTGGTTGTGAAGGGTCGTTCCTTCCGGGTGAGGAGACCGTCCTCCCATTATAGTTTACCTCCACTCTAAATCTAACTGTTCCTGGTTCTCCTGGTAGATGTATTTGCCAACCCTTCTCAGACAAAAGCTCCTGTTGGTATTCTATAGTATCAAATCCACTCCATACCCCTTCATCAGGGTATTCGGTGAAAACATTTGAATACCATTTATAGGTTGAAATGGGATGAGAAGGTACCATCTTTGGCATCACTTTGTACCAGTTGAAAGATAACTCTCCCCATTCTTTCTTATTCCACCTTTTAAGGGTCCCCTTATCTATAGAGTAAACCCCTTCTCCTATCATTAAGAGTTCTTTGAATTTTCCCCTTATTAAACGTACTTTATCAGGGAAAAAATTATCGTCCCCCAAATAATAATTTCCTCTTTT
This sequence comes from Candidatus Aerophobota bacterium, assembly GCA_021163155.1. Taxonomy (GTDB): domain Bacteria; phylum Aerophobota; class Aerophobia; order Aerophobales; family JAGGXI01; genus JAGGXI01. The sequence continues at coordinate 23,255 of JAGGXI010000056.1, read as the reverse complement.
ATCCTTTATTACAGCAAATAAATTCACTTCATCTCTATATTTAACTATCTTATTTTCATCGTCAGGAATACTATCTCCCACGTTAGAAACAATTAATAAACTCTTAATAAAAGGTTCGCCAGGAGAGGACATACTAATAGAATTTAAGGTAACAGATATAATAAAAAGAGTAAAAAGAAACATCAGAATATTTCTAATTCTCACTTTTTTCTTCTTTTTTATCGATTATTTTAAGAACATCCTTAAGAGAATCCACTATAATATCGGCATTTTGAGAAAAAGGCTGTTTACTATTTTTTAATAAAACCGTCGTCGTTCCTGCCCCTTTACCTGATACCATATCAAACTCGTAGTCGCCGATAAACATTACATCTTTGGGTTTCAGTCCCATTTTCTTACAGGATAAGAGCACAGGTTCTTTGGCTGGCTTAGGAGGAGCATCATCTCTGGTAACGATAAAATTAAAATTTAGCTTGAATCTATCATTAGTGATATCTACGGATTCTTTGCTATTTCTGGTTACAACAGAACTTTTAATATTTTTCTTATTTAATACCTCCAAAAGTAAAGGAATACCTTCATTGAGTTCAGATGTTAAAGCAGCTTCTCTCTCATATCTCTCTAAAATTTTCCAGGCTCGATCTTTTTTAGTAGGATTACTTATCTTTTTTATTTTCTCAAGCAGGGGTTCATTAAAATCAAAACCAAAAATTTCCCTTCTCATAAGTTTAAAATCAAGATGGGATTTTACCAATACTCCATCTAAATCAAAAATGACTCCTCTAAACTTTCTTCTATCTGCGCCTGGCTTTTTCACCTCAATCATTTTTAAATAAGCTCCTATTTTTTATTTATAATACCCTATTTAGCTCTCTCTGTCAATTTTTTATTCAGCTCAATCATATCTCATTTTCACTAATTACTTTAATTCCGTTTCTTTTGAATAAAGCTGTAGTTACACCATCTCCTTTAATCAATTTTTTTGAAAAACTTCCATTGTATATTAAATTAGAACTGCAAGAGGGACTTTTGGATTTTCCAATAAACTCTTTAATGTTATATTGCTTGGCAATCTTCAATGATTCCTCTGCTCCTCTTATAAATTCTGCAGTAACATCTTCACCAGCCTTATTTTTAACACTACTTTTGCCGTCTAAAACATCATTTCCATCGCCTTTTTGAATTTCCTGAGGAATTCGTGGAGTTTTAAGTCCCCCTAACTGTTCAGGGCAGATAGGGATTAAAACCTCCTTTTTTAAAAGTTCTATCACTTTCTTATTTTTATATCTATCTTTTTCATCCCAATTACATCTTATTCCTAATAGACAAGCACTTACAAGCTTCATAAATTAAATCCTCTTCTAAGATTTCAATGAGATTTCTGAAAAAGCCAGAAATCTTTGATTACCCAGATAAAAGTCCAGATTACACAAATCAGATCATCCTTGTTAAATCTGTGTAATTAGAGGCCTTTCACTATTCACTGATTTATTATTATATCTGATTTAAAGGATATTTCAACCGATGTGGTAACAATGTCCAACTCATCTATAACCTGTGTATTTGACAACTTTTGAAAAGAATATATATATATATAAATAAACCTGTATTCAAAAGATAACAATAAGAAAATGAAAGCTATATTTTAAGGCTCGGGCAGAGCCTTCAGGGAGCAGCCTCTAATGAGGCTGCGGTGAACCCCCATTAGATGAAGAAACCTATCTCACGGGGTGAACTGAGAATCTCCCAACTCCTGGTCGTGGAGAGTGTCAATTGTTGCCTATGAAATCGTATCTTAATAAAGGGGTAATAAAAGGAAATTCTCTCCGAAGTGAAACCTTCTTACGATGAGTTGAATCACCGAGTAAACATTTTGGAGGATAAGTAATTTAATTTTAATTCCAACCGGAAAAGTAAATCATTCGGTAGGAAGCTCATCTTATCAGAACCTGCGCGGTAAAGTACGGTAGCCGCAACCTTCAGGTTGCGCTGTTTTACGCAGGTGGTAGCCGCAATCTTCAGGTTGCGCTGTTTTACGCAGGCTCTGAGCCTTGCGGCTACCATTTTTTCGTGCAAAAGTTAGCTATCAAATAAATTAGTTTACCGAATTTGGGTTTAAGAATTTTTTAAGTTATTGATTAATTCTAAAATCTCTCTTACGCTTTCTTTTAATTTATCCAGATTAAGAGGTTTTGATAGATATTTTTTTATTCCTAAATTTTTAGTTCTCTCTTTGGCTTTCTCTTTGCTGACAGTACTGGCTATTATAGTCGAAATATCTTTATTCGCTTCTTTTAGGATTTGAAGAAACTCTGTTCCGTCCATCTCGGGTAGATTTATTTCGGTAATGATTAAATCAGGGCTCCTGAACTCTATTATCTCCAAAGCTTCAATTGCATTGGAAGCAGTTATTACATCATACTTCTCGCTGCTAAGTGCCCCTTGATAAAATTTCTGTACCCTCGTTTCATTATCTATGCAGAGAATCAACTTTTTTTTCCGGCATTGCTTGTAGCCCTCTCCGAGTATATTCTGAACCAAGGCTTTAATTTGGCTTATCCTAATAGGTTTGTTTATGAAATCAGACACCCCTAACCTTTCCGCTTCCCTTCTCGCTTGTTCTGTGGGAAAAGCAGTTACTATTATCACAGGAAAATCTTTCAATTGTGCTATAGTTTCCTTATCACAGACTCCATCAAGCTTTCGGTCAATCTTCCTGATATCTTTCAAGACCTCCATACCGTTCATATCCGGCAGGTGCAAGTCCAGAATAAGAAGATCTATCTTCTTTTTCATTATAACATCTAAAGCAGCCTTTCCTGTCTTTTCAAATATTAATTCATAATTTTCAGAAATAAAAGATTGTCGCATAATCAGTTGAAAAAGTCTAACATCATCAACGATCAGTATGATTTTCTTTTGTTGTTCACTCACTTTAAATATCCTCACAATCTCTTTTTATTTAAGGATCTCCGAGATATTTTTTTACCGGACATTATCAACGGAGTGGAGTAAAAAATGAATAAAGCTAAAGTTTTTTGCTCAAATTCCGATCAATATATAATATAGATAGAATTATACCAGGTGTGCTAGTTAAAGTAGTTGCCTCTTACAAGCGGGGACATTTTTAACTTTACCAGCACACCCGGTTTTAAAAGGAGCACAAGAGCGAGTCAGTTGACTAGGATAAGACAAGGAAGACTCACTACAATTGCACTCCCATCACAGTAGAAAGAGCAAATAATCTTTCTGCCTTAGTATATTTATAAATCAATTCTCCTGTAACCTTTCTTGTCACTAAATTCTTTCTGTCCAAAGTCACAAAAGTCTTCTTTTTTCCATCTATGGTGTCTCCTGGTTTTTCTTGAAATTAGTTCAAAGAATTCTCTTTTGATTTATTTGTTATTTGCCACACAATCAACAATTATTAAAAGAAGGGAAAAATTGATGGAAAATTTCATTGAGGAGAAAACCAAAAGAAAAATTTCCCGTGCCTTAACTAATTTTTTTAAGAATCGCTATAAATTTCCCCCTATTACTCTCGCAAAACTGGTACAGGATACTCTATACCTAATCCAAATTTACAATTCCCATTTTCTAAAAGAAGGTCGGGTAATCTATTATACAGTTTCCAAAACAGAACCTATGGGAAAATCCTTACAAAACTGTCAATTCATACCAGTTAAACTCACTATTTATGCTCCAGGAGATGTGGAGTATCGAAAACGTAATGGGCTCAAAAAACTGATGTTTCACATAATCCAGCGCATTACCCAGGAAGCAATTGCTCAGAATGGAGTATTAACTCACGGGGATATAGCAAATATTCTCTTTTTGAACCGACGAACTGTCACAAGCTACATAAAAGAGCTTAAATCTCAGGGTATTCAGATAATCACCAGAGCAAAGTTCTCTCGGCTTAACAGCGACTTTACTTAGAAAAAACGTGTTTTCCCTATCTTTAAAGGTTTGGGTCCTTTCATAATATGAAGCACTAAAGAGCAATTTCGATTAACTCTTGTGGTTATAACCACAAAGGTATTTTTATATATTATCGGTAATACAATAAAAAACTTTAATAAGGAAAAGGGGTCAGGTCTCAACATTTGACATTGGTAAGAGAAGAAAAACGGAAAAATAAATCTGTCCTCTTTTTTATTGATTTGGTAAGAAGTAACGACGAATCTTTACTGAAATAGATTCCTTGGGACATTTTCTTTGACATTCGCCACAAAGTATACATTTCCCAGAGTTTACCTTTAATTCTGCGTTATTATTGCCCTGTATAGCCCCTGTAGGACAAACCTTCTGGCAGCGTCCACAACTAATGCAGGTGGAACCCACCTTGAGTTTAAATAAACTCAAATGAGAAAGAATACTTAAAAAAGCACCCAGAGGACAAACATAATTACAAAAAGGACGGTAGGTTATTACAGAAAGCATGGCTACAACCACAGTAATACCGATAGCAAGGGGTGTTCCACCCAAAGTGAAAAGAGCTTTAAAGGGAGTGTAACCATCAAATATAAGAGTACCACTTATCAAAGTATGAACAACTATGTATAAAAGTAAGCCATATTTTATCATACCTAAATAATGCTCCAGCCAGAAAGGAATTTTTTTCCTGATTTTTTTGACATGCACAAGCTCCTGAATTGCCCCAAAAGGACAGGCATAACCGCAGAAAATTCTTCCTAAAAGCAAAGCAGGGATAATTAGTACCAGAAAAAAAAATACAAAATATCCTATTTGCCGCTTGATAATGACATTTTGAAGAGCGGTAAGGGGGCAGAGAAACCCGCCCATATAAAATCCTAATAGAGCCACGGAGGCAACCAGTAGTACCTTACGATATTTATACTGTGTTGTTATAACCATTATTGCTCCTGCAATCATAAATGCTAACAGCATAATCAACTTAAGTGGCTGTTTGTGAATAAAATATTTTTCTTTGCCTTTTCTTTCTTCCGAAGTAGAAGGAGTAAAGGTTTTACCCTCAGGAGAAAAATTTAATTTGTCCTGAGGACCAAAACTACCGCTATTGGTAGTGCTGAAGGTATCATCATAACCAAAACTGCTACCATTAACATTTGAGCCAGAATTATCTGTTGAGGCTGGAAATACCGTAGTTGAAAAAGTGGTAAACAAAAGAAGAATTAATACTCCCATAAGCATAAAAAAGATAAATTTTTTCTTTTTACTCATTTACGATTCTCCTTTTTTTTGTTATTGCAAACTTTCCTTGAAACTCCCTCATTGTTTTATCCCTTAAAATAAGACAGGAAGTATAAGTATATCATGAAGTGAAATACTGGTCAAGGTAAAATGTAAAATGGGGTCAGGTCTTGCAATATAACATTTATTTGATATGCAAATTTTATGAATAGATTTAGAGATAAGTTACAAAACCATATCTTGCAGAGTTATTAGATAAAAAAATAACCAGGAATAGGATGCAGAGGAACGAATTAATTTTCAAGGTTTATACGCAATATGGATATATGGATATACTATGAAATAAATAGCCTGGCAATTAGGGCCTATTATTGCAGTTAATAGGATTATAAAATGAGTCGAAAGATAAAATTGCATGATTGCAAGATCTGACCCCATTGTTGTAGAGATTTTCCTTGACTTATCCTGGTTTTGTATTATAATAAACTAACAAAAGTAATACAAGAAGGGGGAATTTTCTTGCAAAAGGTGATAACTGTACGTATGAACAAGGAGTTGGTTGACAAACTTGAAGGGGTAGCAAAACTGAGAGGGGTAACTCGCAGTGCCTTAATCAAGGAAATTCTTGGAGAGGTATTAGTTAGCTCTGCAAATTCTGTCAAGGAAGCTACTTTAGCCCTACAAGAGGGGAAAAAGCCTGAAAAAAGGGTCAATTGGTCAAAAATTAAAAAAGAGCTTCAGCAAACCCAGCCTTATTTTCCTACTGTTGAGGAAGCTATTGCTTACTCCAGAGAAAGGCGCAAGGTGTGAATAAAAAGTTAAGGGTTTTGATTGATACAGATGTTTTTCTTATTGATCTTCGTTACACTCGAGATTCTAAATATTCGAAGAATAGGCATTTCTTAGAACAAATAAAAAAGGGGAAGCTTGTAGGCTGGACCACCATATATAACATTATGGAGATATGTGGTATTCTCTCCTTTAACTTAAATCCTCACAGATTGCAGGAACTTTTTATTGGTTTTGCAGCACAGTTTAACGTGAGAGTTCTTTTCCCTAAGGCCAAAGAGAAAGATGGCAGAGTTTTTTTTATCCCTGCAGAAATTCTGGAGATTATGAAACTCAAGTTAAGCTTTGGAGATGCCTTAATTGCAGACATTGCACAAAAATACAGCAGGCGCTTAGATTTTTTTGTGACCTGGAATGCGGTTCATTTTAAGAAAAAGCTGTCCTTTAAGGTTCTTACCCCGGATAAGCTGCCACCATCACCATAATGCTCCTTCGGGGAAAGTCCCTCAATACCCATACAAATCTCAAACTAATATTCTCTTATATGATTAGGATACTATGAAAAGAGTGCATTCTCTAAATAGAGGAAGAAATAAAGATTGTGGAAAATCGCAATGGATAAGATTATAAAATCATTATTGAATCTAAAAAAACACATGATTTAGGTGAACTTATATCATTAGCTGCAAAGGTTAATAAAACCTTCTTTGATATTATTGAACCTGGCGAAAAATTGAAGTTAAGAGTAGGAGGGGATGGTGATAAGGTTTTTACATACAGCTGATTGGCACCCGGGAATTAAATATACGAAATTAGGTCATAGTGCAGAAAAAACAAGAGAGGTAAGAATTAAAACTACCAGAAAACTTGTGAAGATTGCTAATAATAATGTAGATTTTATCATTATTGCGGGAGATTTTTTTGATAACAATGATGTTGATCGAAGATTGATAAATATCGCCATAGAGATTATGGGTGAGGCTGCACCAGTGCCTGTATATATTTTACCGGGTAATCATGACCCGCTTACAAAAGATTCCCCATATTTGAATCCGGAATGGGACTCTCTTAGCAACACTTTTATATTGAAAAATAACCAACCAGTAGAAATCTCAGGAATTAAGGTTACTTTATATCCATGTCTGGTTACCCAAAAACAGACAAGAAGGGACCCTACTGAGTGGATAAAAGTAACAAATAATAACGTATCAGTTGGTATTGCCCACGGAAATCTTCAAATTCCAGGATGGGTAAATGACCCTAACTTTCTCATAGATCCAGAGCGTGCAGAAAAATCTGGATTAGATTACCTGGCATTAGGTGAATGGCATTCACTCTTTAAATACAAAGGAAAAGATAACGGTTTCCGAGTAGTTTATCCAGGCACACCCGAGACAACTAAATTTGGTGAGAAAAACAGTGGGAAAGTAGTAATTGTTGGAACGAAGAGCATGGGGCAAAACTTGTTAGAAAAACTAATTAATGATAAGTGGGAGAGGATTGCTGAAGGCGATAATGCTGATAAAAAAGTCATTGAACTTGTTGGAGGTAAACTATCCATCAGGGGAGATACTAAACATGAGTTCTGGGGATTAGGCCAGGTTCTCTGGATGGTTCAAGGTCAACCTTTTATCTCGGAAGATATAAGTAGATTGCACCGTGCACTGCGAATTTTAGAGGAAAGAGCAAACGATTTACAGATAATTGTTGTTACCTGCGATGTAGATAAATACAACTGGCTAACAAACGCAAATTTTATATCAATGGAAAAAATTTGTTGAGGGGATAAAGAGTGAAGAAATCAAGATACTATAAAAAGAGTACATTCTCTAAACTTCAAAAAAGATATTGAAGAAGCAATAGAACCTTCACAAAGGTTTAAAAAAGATTACCTGAGGGAAAAATGGATAGCGATTTAACATTTATAACAAACCAGCCGGGTCATAATCTAAAAGAACGATTTGAAGTTTTATTAAGGATTCTCAATTTTTTGATTGCCTTGTAGGCTATTTTTATACAAGCGGTTTTTATGCTATTTATAAATCGCTTAAAGAAACTGAAAAGATAAGAATTCTTATTGGCATAGGGACAACCAGAGAAACTTATGATTTGTTAGAATCTACCCTGGATAAGAAACAACAAGCTTTAGAGTTTTCTCATACTGAAGCTAAAGAAAAAATTGCAAATATGGTATGGTATCCCAAAGCAAACAACCAAGAAGATACTGAGAGCATTACAGCAGTTAAATTTAGATTTGACCAATCCATTAAAAGTTCTTGCTGTGGTGCAAAATAATATTCCCCAACGTTTTTTATAAAGCCATTATGCTGAATATTCGCAGAAGTTTTCTGGAAAAAGAGAGATTATATTATCATTATATTTAGCGGGAGGTAAAAAAAATGAAAATAGTTAAAGAAATCATGGAAATCTTAACAAGTCATAAACCGGAATTGCAAAAAAGGTATAAAATTAAAGAGATTGGCATTTTTGGCTCTTATGTTGAAAATAAACAAAAACCAACCAGTGATATTGATATTCTGGTTGATTTTAAAGAAACACCTACCTTAATAAAATTCATCAATTGTGAAAACTATTTATCTGAACTGTTGGGAATAAAAGTGGACCTGGTGATGAAAAGAGCTCTTAAGCCAAATATTGGGAAGGTAATACTTGAGGAGGTAACCTATATATGAAACGAGATGAAATGAAAAATATTAAGCAAGGGAATATTATTAAAGGATTAAATTGGCCAGAACCCGTTGAAATTAAGCTTATTGAGGAAACTGGAGGATATATTCACATTGTTGGTGTTACTACAATTTCCTATTCTCATATTGACCAGCTTATCTCTCGAGAGGAGTTTTCAAAGATTTCTGTAATTGGAACAGAAATTATTTGCTCAGAGGACCCGGGAAAAGTTTTTTTAGCTCTTGAGGCAACTCGTTACCGTTTTGCATCTTTATATGACCCTCTTTTAGCAATGAACACATCAAAAATAGACCCTCTGCCTCATCAAATTGAAGCTGTTTACGGGTATGTATTAAAACTTCCAAGAATTCGTTTTTTAATAGCTGATGACCCAGGAGCAGGAAAAACAATTATGGCTGGGCTTATCATTAAAGAGTTAAAGCTTCGCAATCTTATAAAAAGAGTTTTAATAGTAACTCCTGGACATCTTAAAGATCAATGGAGAAGAGAATTAGCTGAAAAATTTGAAGAGAAATTCCTCCAGATTGATAGAGGACTCTTAAATGCTCTTTACGGAGAGAATATATGGTTAAGAGAAAACCAGATAATTACCTCAATTGATTTTATTAAAAAAGATAATGTTCTTCCCTCCATTTCTGCTGCTCACTTTGACCTTATCATTGTTGATGAAGCACATAAGATGAGTGCTTATCGCTATGGTAACAAGGTAGAAAAGACAATTCGCTACAGATTGGGAGAGATACTTTCAAGAAAAACAGACCATTTATTGTTTTTAACGGCAACACCTCATAAGGGAGACCCTGAAAACTTTAGACTTTTCTTGGACCTTCTTGAACCAGGTTTTTTTGCTACAACCGCTATGGTTCAAGAATCTATTAAAAACAAAGATAATCCTTTATTTATAAGACGCATTAAAGAAGATTTAAAAGATTTTGAGGGGAAACTTCTTTTCTTACCCCGACATGTAATAACTAAAACTTTTAATCTGGGTGCAGATTCTCCTGATGAAAAGAACCTTTACAATGAATTATCCAGATATGTTAATACACAGTATAATAAAGCTTTAACAAAAGATAAAAGGAGGAATGTTGCCTTTGCTTTAGTAATTTTGCAGCGCCGTTTAGCATCAAGCACTTATGCCTTGCTTGAATCATTAAAAAGAAGAAAAAATAAACTGGAGAATTTATTAAAAGGGGTGCAAGAAAAAGATAAATCCAGGGAATATACTTTTGATTTTGATGTTGTTGAAGATTTAAGTGAAAAGGAAAGATGGGAAGAAGAAGAGATGTGGGAAACCTTGAGTGTTGCTGAAAATAGAGAGGAACTGGAAAAAGAAATTAAGATTATAGGTATTCTTATTAATCGTGCTAAAGATATAATTCAAAAAGAGGAAGAAATTAAATTAAGAGAACTTAAAAAATCACTGAAAGAATTAGAGCAAAAATATACAGAGCAAAAAGATAAAAAGATTATTATTTTTACTGAGTCACGAGATACTCTGGAATATCTTAAGAGAAAAATTAAAGGGCAGGGCTATACAGTTAATGTTATCCATGGCGGGATGAAACTGGAGGATAGGATAAATGCAGAGAAAATATTTAAAAATGAAACTCAAATCTTAGTAGCTACAGAGGCAGCAGGAGAGGGTATAAACCTTCAGTTTTGCCATCTGATGATAAATTATGATATACCCTGGAATCCTAATAGACTTGAGCAAAGAATGGGAAGGATTCATCGTTATGGTCAACAGAGAGAGGTTTATATTTTTAATCTTGTAGCAGAGGACACCAGGGAAGGAAAAGTTTTAAAAAGACTATTTGACAAACTGGAAGAAATTAAAAAAGCATTGGGAACGGATAAAGTATTTGATTGTCTGGGTGAGGTGCTTTATGATAAAAATCTCTCACAACTTTTATTGGAAGCTGCTGCTAATGCCAGAAATATTGATGAGATACTAAAAGATGTAGAACCTAAAGTAGATGAGAGCTATATTGCCAGGATTAAAGAAAATTTAGGAGAAAGTCTTGCTACACGCTATATTGATTACACCCGTATAAAAGAGATGGCACAACAGGCACGAGAGCATCGTCTTATTCCTGAATATACAGAAAACTTTTTTAAGAAGGCTTTTATTAAAATAGGTGGCAAATTTCATAATCTTAAAGACGGATTTTTAGCTATAGATTCTGTTCCTTATGAGTTAAGAAAAATCGCTCAAGATGATAAATTTAAAAGATCCTATGGACAGCTAATAAGAAGATATCCTAAAGTAACTTTTGATAAAGAAATTGCCTTTAAAAATCCTGATGTAGAGTTTATCTCTTTTGGTCATCCTCTCTTTGAAGCTGTAATGGTCTGGATAAAGACTAACTTATCAGATTCTTTAATTAACGGGGCTACCTTCACAGATCCTGATGGAAAAATGAATGGATACATTCTTTTTTATGAGGGAGAGATTAAGGATGGAACAGGTAATGTAGCTGGCAAAAGGCTTTTCAGTTTTTATGTAAATGAGGAGAAAGTGAGACCAATTCCCCCTGCCATTATTTGGGACCTTGAAGAAGAGCACCATTTAGATAATTCTACTGTTGATATAGAATCTCTTAAGAATAAAACAGTTAAATTTGTTATCCAAGAGATTGAAAAGTATAAAGGGGAAACTTTGGAGGAGCGCCATAGACAGGCAAAGATTAAAGAGAAGTATGGCATAAAGTCGCTGGAGCATCTTATTTTAAAACTTGATGGTGATTTAATCTCGCTATATGCCCGTAAAGAACAAGGTGAAAATGTTAACCTTGCCATAAGAAACAAAGAAGAGAGAAAAAAAGAGTATGAAAAGGCATTAAACGAGTTAAAAGAAAAGATTAATAAGGAAAAAAGCCTTACTATGAGTATGCCTCATTTTATTGGTATTATTAAAGTAAAACCAAAGGATACCATAGATAAAGCAATGCAAAGTGATAAAGAGATAGAGCAAATTGGTATGCAAATTGTGATGGAATACGAGAGGAAAAAGGGAAGAGCACCTGAGGATGTATCTTCAGAAAATCTTGGATTTGATATTCGCTCAAAAGATAAAAATGGCAATATGCGCTATATTGAAGTTAAGGCAAGAAAAGAAAAAGGGGCCGTAGCATTAACTAAAAACGAATGGTTTAAAGCTACAAGATTTAAAGATGAGTATTATCTTTACGCTATAATGAATGCTACTAAGAATCCCGGGCTTTATATAATTCAGAACCCGGCAAAAGAGTTAAAACCAGAAGAAAAAGTAGAAGTGGTGAGATATGTTATCCCATTTGAGGAGCTAAAAGAAAAAGGAGAAATAAAATTATGAATAATAACAAACGCTTTATAGAAGAAACATTTCCAGTAAAAGAGGTAAGTATTGAATCTGCTAAGGAAAAGAATATTCGTCACGGACACATCTCTACACTTCATATCTGGTGGGCAAGACGCCCTCTTGCCTCATCAAGAGCTACCAATTATGCTGCCCTCATTCCTCCACCAAAAGATATAGATGAATGGAATAGAAAAAGACAGTTTATAATTAATTTCTCAAAATGGGAAAATTCATTAAATCAACAAATGATAAAGCAGGCAAGAGAGGATATTTTAAAGGCAAATGGAGGAAAGCCTCCCAAAGTGCTTGACCCCTTTGCCGGAGGTGGTACTATCCCACTTGAAGCATTAAGGCTGGGATGTGATGTTTATGCTAATGATTATAATCCTGTTGCCATTTTAATTTTAAAGTGCACCCTTGAATATCCACAAAAATATGGAAAACCCGGTGAAGTTGAGAAAGAATTTGAGGAATTTGGTAAAGAACATAAAGAAAAAGTTAAAGTCAAAAATAAACTCCTTGAAGATGTGAAAAAATGGGGCAACTGGGTTTTAAAGGAAGCAAAGAAAGAAATTGGGGAATTTTATCCTGAGGAAAATGGTTCAATTCCTGTTGGTTATATCTGGGCAAGAACAATTCCCTGCCAGAACCCTTCCTGTGGGGCAAAAATTCCTTTAATGCGTCAGTTCTGGCTTGCAAAAAAAGATAAGAAAAGAGTTGCTCTTTTCCCTTACATTGAAAATAAAGAAGTAAAATTTAAAATAGTAGGTGATGGCTATGAGAAAATGCCAGAGAATTTTAACCCTCCTAATGGCACAATATCAAGGGCAATTATCACCTGCCCAATCTGTGGCTCAGTTATAGATGCCAAAACTACGAGAAAACTTTTTCAGGAAGGAAAAGCAGGACAGAGAATGATAGCTGTTGTTTTACATAACTCAAAAAGAAGAGGAAAATTTTATAGAATTGCTACAGAAAAGGATATGGATATTTTCAAGAAAGCAGAGGAATATTTAAAGGGAAAAAGAGAGAAGCTAATGTTGGAATGGGGTATGGATCCGGTGCCGGATGAGGCAATGAATGCAAAAGATCCAACTACTGTGGCAGGTAGGGGATATGGTTTTACGAAATGGGGAGATTTGTTTAACTCCAGACAAAAATTAGCCTTGATTACCTTTGTGGAAAAGGTAAGAAAAGCTTATGAAAAGATGTTAGAGCAAGGATATGAAAAGGAGTATGCTAGGGCAGTGGTGAGTTATTTGGGGCTGGGGATGGATAGGATAGCAATATATTTAACAACCCTTGGTTATTGGCATAACACAAGAGAACTTGTAAATCCTGGGATGGGAAGGCAAGCATTAGCTATGAGTTGGGATTACGCTGAAGTAAACACATTTGGCGGAAATGCAGATTGGAATTCGGCATCAGAATGGATCTTAAGAGTTATTAAACACATTTCCCAAACTTACAATCTCCCCTCCACCATCACCCAATCTTCTGCTACCTCTCTTTCCTATCCTGACAACTTCTTTGATGCTGTTTTTACTGACCCACCATATTATGATAATATTAACTATGCTGAGCTTTCAGATTTTTTTTATGTTTGGCTTAAAAGAACTATTGGAAATTTGTATCCAGAACTTTTTTCTACTCCTTTAGTTCCTAAATCCAATGAAATTGTTGCTAACCCCATAAGACAAGGTGGAAAAGAAAATGCAAAAGAGTTTTTTGAAGATAATCTTAAAAAATCATTTCGGGAAATTTACCGCATTTTAAAGCCAAATGGTATTGTAACAATTGTTTATGCTCATAAATCAACTGGGGGTTGGGAAACACTGATTAACTCTTTACTTGATTCTAACTTAATTATGAGTGGTGCCTGGCCTTTAAATACTGAGATGGGTGCAAGGTTAAATGCTAAGGAAACAGCATCCTTAGCCTCCTCCATCTACATAGTTGCCCGTAAAATGAAGCGTCAGCCTACGGGTTTTTATAACGAGGTAAAAGAACAGTTAAAAAAACATATGAATGATAAACTTCGCCGGCTCTGGGAGGAAGGTATTGGTGGAGCAGACTTTTTCATTGCCGCAATTGGCTCTGCTATTGAAGTTTTTGGTAAATATGAAAAAGTAATGGACTATGAAGGAAATATTGTTCGTGCTAATAGGTTACTTTTAGATGTGCGAAAAATTGCCACAGATTATGCAGTTCACCAGATACTACATAATGGTTTTTCTGGTGAAATCTCTGATTTAACCCGTTTTTATGTTCTTTATCGCTGGAACTATGGTGGGGCAAAGGTGCAATTTGATGAGGCGCGCAAACTTGCCGCAAGTTTAAGCATTGACATTGCAAAAGAGTGGAACAGAAAAGGATTTATTAAGAAAGAAAGAGAATTTATTAAAGTTTTAGGACCACAGGAGAGAAAGCTTGAGGATTTAAAAAATTCAGCAGAGCTTATAGATGTTTTACACAAAACTCTCTTGCTCTGGGAAAAGAGCAAGCGTGATGAAATGATAAATTTGCTTAAAGAATCAGGTTATGGAAAAAAAGAGGCATTTTATCGGGTTGCCCAGGCAATATCTGAAACATTATCTATTGAAAGTAAAGAGAAAAAACTCCTTGATGGATTCTTAGCCGGAAGAGTCCGTCTTAGAGAGGAAATAAAGGAAGAAACAATCCAGGGGAGGTTATTTAAATGAAAGCTTTTCATACAATTGCTATATCTCATAAGGATATTTTGGAAGGTAGACTCACTATGGATATTTTTGCTGCTGATCTATGGGAGGTCTATCAAAATAGAGGACCTGATGAGTATAAGGATAGAGATACTTTTTTTAGAAAAACCTATCTCACAGAAGGACTTAAGAACCTGCTTTCTATTGTGGGAAAACGTTTAAAGGGAGAGGGGGGTGACCCGGTTATCCAACTTCAAACTCCTTTTGGTGGAGGAAAAACCCATGCCTTAATTGCTATGTATCACAAATCTTTAGAATGGAAGGTTAAAAAAGTAGTTTTAGTTGGCACGGTGCTAAATAAAGAAGATACATTATGGGAAGTTTTAGAAAAACAATTAACTGGAAAAATTGAAAGGCTCTCTGGAAAAGTAGCACCGGGCAGAGAATCTATTAGAAAACTACTTTTTGAAAATCAGCCTGTTCTTATTTTAATGGATGAGGTTTTAGAGTATGTAACCAGAGCAGCAGGTGTTAAGGTAGGGGAAAACAATTTAGCTGCTCAAACCATTGCTTTTATGAAGGAACTTATGGAGGTAGCAGGCACACTAAAAAAAGTTTGTGTAGTAGTAACTTTACCTTCAAGCATTACTGAACATTATGATGAAAGCGCAGAAAGACTCTATCAACAGTTACAAAAAGTAGCTGGTAGAGTAGAAAAAATTTATACTCCGGTTCAGGAAAGAGAGATTAGCAAAATTATTAAAAGAAGGCTTTTTAGCAGTCTCAATGAGAATGATGCAAAAGAGACTGTTGAAAAATTTATGGATTATGCAGAAAAAGAGGGAATACTTCCTCTGGAATTAGACGCAAGTAAATATAGAGATAGATTTTTTGATTCCTATCCTTTTATGCCTGAAGTAATAGATGTGTTATATCAGCGGTGGGGAAGTTTCCCAACTTTTCAGAGAACCCGCGGAGTTCTAAGGCTCCTCTCTCTGATTGTACATTCCTTAATAAGAACCAATAAAGACTATATTAGTCTGGCAGATTTTAATCTTGCCAATCAAGAGATAAGGCAGGAGCTCATAAAGCATATTGGGCAAGAATATAATGGTATTATAGATATTGATATTACAGGTGTAAATGCTAATTCTAAAAAAGTAGATGCATCACTGGGTAGAGCCTATCAAGGACTAAATCTGGGCACTCGTGCTACTATTACTATATTCCTTTATTCTTTTTCTGGGGGCCAGGAACGCGGAATAGCAATGAATGAAATTAAACGTTCTGCTACTACCATGGGAAACCCTGCAGGAGTTGTGGCAGAAGCTGCTGAGCAATTAAGAAGTAAATTATTTTATCTACAAAACATTGATGATAAATACTTTTTTAGCAATCAGCCAAATTTAAACCGTATCCTGCTAACCAAGATGGAAAATGTTAAGGAAGATGAGCTTGTTAGCCTGGAGCAGGAACTTTTAAAAAAGAGCATTAAAGGTGATAAATTAAAAGTTTTTATCTGGGAGGAAAATCCAGGAAATATTCCTGATTCTAAGAATCTTAAACTAATAATTTTAAAAAAAGAAAATAAAGGACTAATGAATAACATTTTAAAGACTAAAGGGAAAACACCCCGAGTTTGCAGAAATACCTTATTTTTTCTCTACCCACTGGAATCTGAAAGAATTTCTTTTGCTAATATATTAAAACAAAAAATTGCCTATGAGTATATTGGAAAAGATATAAATCTCAGACTTTCTGATGAGCAAAAAAAAGAGGTTAAGAAGCAGTTAAAAAAAGTAGAATCAGAATTAAAAGAATTTTTAAGAAGATTATATAGAATGCTTGCTATCCCCAGTAAAGATGGATTAAAATCTATTGATTTAGGAATACCTACCTATGGTGAGGAAAAGGAACTTGATAAGGAAATTTACGAGAAACTGCGTTCTGATGGGGAAATACTGGAAAAAATTGCTCCTTTAGTTATTAAAGAAAGATATTTTGTTAATAGAGATTATATTTCAACAGAACAGCTATATCAATCTTTCCTTACAACCCCTGGAGAGACAAGAGTAATAAATAGGGAAGTTGTAGAACAGGCAATTATAGAAGGTGTTGATGTAGGGCTTTTTGGATTGGGTGAAATTAAAGAGAATGAACCAATCTATCGTTATTTTAAGGAACAGCCCTCTGTTGCCTTCTCTGGCAATGAGATTATTATTAGTGAAAAAATATCTCAGGAACAAAAGGAAAAAGAGGAAAAGGAACCCAAATATCCAGGGCCAGAACCAGGAGTTTCACCTAAAGTTGGCGAGAAAAAAGGCGGAGAAAAGGGTGAAGAAAAAATAAGAACTGTAAAAACCAAAAATAAAATACAACTAAAATTTCAAGTGCCAAAGGGAAAAGTTGCCAGCATTATGGGAGCAATGAACCTATTGCAAAGTAAATTTGAAACATTAGAGATAGAACTTATTGCTAAGGATGGGGCTATCTCTGAGCAGGATTACGAGGATAAAATAATGGAGACCTTCCGACAACTGGGAATTGAATTGAAGGAAGAGTAATAAAATAAGAGGAAAGAGATGAGGCAAATAAAAATAATAGTTGAAAAACATCCAGAGGGATACATAGCATATCCTCTTGGATTAAAAGGCGTAGTGGTTGGAGAAGGTGATACCTATGAGGAAGCGCTCACAGATGTAAAATCTGCTATCAAATTTCGCATAGAAACCTTTGGAAAAGAGGTTTTTGAAACAGAGAAGATTATAGAGACTTTTATTGCGGAAGTAGCAGTGTGATGAAATTTCCAGGAGATGCACCAAAACGTAAAGTCATAAAACTTTTGAAAAACTGGAATTTAAAATTATAAGGATGGGGAATCACATTTCAATGATTAGAGAAAATCCTGATGGCAGTAAAATACCTTTAACTATACCAAATCATGAGAAAATAAAAGGTTCTACCCTAAGGGTTATTTGCAGACAAGCTGGGGTACCGAGGGACGAGTTTCTTAAAATCTATGAGAAAGTATAGTGCCCCCCCAAAACTGGACAGTGCATTAAGTTACAGGTAAAATAAAAATAGGAGGTTCACTATGGGAAATATCCGAAAAAAATATCCACCAGTCTTTAAGGCGAAAGTATCCCTCGAAGCTATCAGGAAAGAGAAGACTTCAATGGAAGATAAACATCATCCATAGGGTGGTATATACGACACCATATCGTATATAAATGATTAAGTGAAATCGTGGGCGGGGTGAAAGGATGAGTAAAGTAAAAATAAAAAACAAAGATTTGCTTATTAGAATTTTCAAGACAATTTCTTGGTTGGATGCACGGAGATGGAATACAGAAGACAACTATAACTTTGTAAACTTCTTCAGAGATGATTTAACGAATTATGAAAAGATCCTTACACATTGGATTTGTTATATTACAGATAGACGAATGCCATTTGAAATTGTTTGGGACAAAGGGGGATATGTCTTTTCTGAGCTAGTATATGAGTATTCAAGGAGTAACAACAGATCTCCAGAAGAGATTCTTAAAGAACATTATGAGAAATATGAAGATATGAAAAGTAAAGAACGATTTAGGTTTAAATCTAAAAGTAACAATATTACTTTTGCATCCAGATATGTAACCGATGATTATCAAAACATACTCCAAACTTTAGAAATTTTGGATAAGTACGAAATAACCATAAATGGGAAAAAATATAAACGAAACATCGTCGCCTTCATTTTGCATTTTATTCAAAGGTTCGAAGGAAAAGATGACCTTCTTATAAGAGTAGCATGTGCTTTACACTTATTAACCTATCAGCCTGATGGAAAGAAGGCAAATCCTAGTAAAGTCATAGACATTCTAAAAAATAATAATGAATTTGAGAAAGATCTCAAAGAATTCAAAAAGACCTCTACGGCGGGAAAAAAGAGATTATGGTGCTGTGTTAGAGATTATAAAAAAGGATTATATCATGAGATATTTAACAATGCCATAAAAGAAATAGTATCTAATAATAATCCCGATGCAAAAGAACTAATCAAAATATGGGATGAGTTACCCATGAATCAAATAGAATTACCCGGTGATGTCTGGAATAACAGCCCTTTATTTAGAAATAACTTATTTGCAGATGTATTAGATCTTAACAGTATCCCAAAAACTTGGAACATGCCAAAAATCATTAGAGAAATTTATAATCAGTTGAAAAGTGATAAAGACGTTAAAGATTTTTACCCAGAGCAATTTGACATTACTTTTGATTTTGTGCCTAGAATGTGCAATAAAAAATTATGCAATGTCTGTCTTTTCGGGAAAAACGGCGTTGAGTCTATTTGTATTCCAACAAAAGATAAATATTGCCCCGTAGCCTTATTAAGCTGTGGTTATATTGCTAAATGTGAAGAAGAAGGTTGTATTATTAAAAAAGGTATTAGTAAGGGAATATGTAGAGGAGGCTTAAAATGAATATAATACACCTCGCCCACGACTCTGCGGTGCTTCGCACCTTGCCCCTATCGGGGTCACTTAACAGGTGGATATGTGGCTCGCTACCGCTCGCCCAAATTCCCCTTCGGGGAACTTCAGATACGCTCGAAACGTTAGGCGAAATGCTGCCTGAAATGGTGGGAGAATCTAATGGTCTTAAAGCGAAATCAAGCTGAAGATTTATTACGGCATTACTTCAAGTTAAATCATTTCTATGATGAACAATGGGAAACGATTGAGAGTCTTCTTAAGGGACAGAGAATTCTGCTGATACAAAGAACCGGTTTTGGAAAGTCGCTTTGTTATCAATTTCCGGCAACTCTATTTGATGGAACGACGGTAATATTCTCTCCCCTCATTGCCCTAATGCGTGACCAAGTTAAGCAGTTAAAGTCCCTGGGAATCTCGACCGAGTGCATCAATAGCGAACAGACAAAGGAAGAAAACAAGGCAATTCTAAAGCAAGCAGAACAAAACAGGATTAAGATTTTGTATATTGCTCCGGAAAGACAGGAAAGTCCGGAGTGGCTGGAATCTGTGAGGGAGATAAAACTTTCGATGATAGTGATTGATGAGGCACATTGTATTTCTGTTTGGGGACACGACTTCCGCCCAGCATTTAGAAAAATTATTGACCTGGTGAAATTATTGCCCCCCAACTTTCCCGTCTTAGCTACAACAGCGACAGCTACAGAAAGCGCAGCTCAGGACATCATGCAGCAAATGGGAGGGAATGTAAAATACCTTCGTGGTAATCTATTGCGAGAAAACTTTAGGTTGAATGTGGTGCGGGTTTCCTCAGAGGATGATAAGCTAGCCTTCCTGGCTCAATATATACCTAAAATGGAGGGAACAGGGATTATCTATACAGGCACAAGGGTTAATACCGAGGTATATTCAAACTTTCTGCGTTGTCAAGGCATTGATGCCATAAATTATAATGCTGGATTCAATCCGGAAACGAGGAGATACATCGAAGAAGGCTTGCTTAATAACCGCTGGAAATGTGTTGTCGCTACGAATGCCTTGGGTATGGGTATTGATAAGCCAGACCTTCGATTCATCATTCATACCCAGATCCCTGAGTCTCCAATCCACTACTATCAGGAGATTGGAAGAGGTGGGAGAGATGGGAGGGGAACCCCAATCATCCTTTTATACAATCCTGAAGATAGAGAATTACCAGAGCACTTTATTGAGAATAGTCGCCCTCCCCTCAAGCATTACCAGCGAGTTATTGGAGAGTTAAAGAACAAGTCTTTAGGTAAATGGGATTTGATGAGAAAGACGAATCTCTCCCGAACCAGAATAGAGGTGATAGTGGCGGATCTGATCGACCAGGGTTTGGTGAAAAAATTCCTTGATGGCCGCTCTAAAAGGTACGAATATCAATTCAACGCCTTTCCTTTTGACAACAGGGTTTTTGAAAGACTCAGGGAATTCAAACTAAGAGAGCTGGAGAAAATGATTGAGTACGCTGAAATGGATAAATGCAGAATGTTTTATCTTTGTGATTACCTGGAGGATAAAAAGGCAGATAATTGCCATAAATGTGATAATTGCCGGGGGAAAAAACTGAACTATACTACCACCGCTTACTGGCAACAAAGGGTGAGCAACTTTAGAAACAATTATTTCCCAGAGATTGAATTGGTTCCCGAGTCGCAGCAGGGAAAATCTCTCCTGGAACGTAAGAGTAAGTTAGTCAACGGGGTGGCATTCTCATATTATGGCTTCTCCAGTGTGGGCTCTACCATTCACCGATGCAAATACGAAAGCGGTGATGATTTCCCAGATTTCCTTTTGAAGGGGGCCTTGAAAGCTTATCAGAGTTACTTCAAGGGTAAGAAGTTTGACTTAATCATCTATGTGCCGTCAACGGAATCCGGCGATTTGGTCAAGAATTTTGCTAAAAAAGCATCTGCAGCCTTAAAGATACCCATTTCTCACGGATTAATAAAGATACGAAATACTAAACCTCAAAAGGTGTTTCAAAATTCCATATTGAAAAGGGATAATGTGAAAGATGCATTTAGTTACACTAATCCTGGCGAGATTGCTGGCAAAAATATCCTGCTGATTGATGATATATGTGATAGCAAAGCGACGATTAGGGAAATTGGAAGTTTAATGACCAAACTGGGAGTAAATAAAATTGCTCCGCTGGTAATAGCCAAAACAATCGGCGGGGACATTATCTCTGGAAAAGATGTTCAACTACATTCAAGAAAAGCAGCAGAGGAAACAACGAAGAGGAAACCTTTTGCCGAAGTCCGCAAATCATATCCAAAAGCTTACGAAAAGTGGACAAAAGAGGACGATGAGCTATTAGTCAGAGGGTTTCGTCAAGGAGAAAGTATTGCTGAATTAGCGAATTACTTCCAAAGGAAAGAAGGAAGTATTCGTTCACGGTTGAGGAAACTTATGGGCACTGAAATAATGGTGAATGTGCCGCAAGGATCTCTGAAAAAAGATACCTACTTTGAAGATGAAGAACAAATTTACCAGGCATTAAAAAAATGGCGTCTTCAAAAGGCCAAAGAAAGTGGTTTGCCCGCTTACTGCGTTTTGCCCAATGCAACCTTAGAAAATATTACCCGAGCAAAACCTTCCTCTCTTTGTGATCTTCTGGACATAAAGGGATTAGGGGAAAAGACGATTAAAAAGTTTGGTGAAGAAATTGTTGAGGTTATAAGCCGATTGGAGAAATAAAAATATGGAGATAAATGATTATTCTTATTGGATAACCTTAGCCCACCTCCCAAATTGGAGAGTGGAGAGGGTAAATCACCTTATTTTTGGCCTTATTGACCGCCTCGGGGTTTCTCTTGCTGAATTCTTTTCTTCTGATACCTCTATTTTCCAGGGAAAGTTTCATCTTTCGGAGAAAGAGGCAAAAGCCATCGTGCAAGCAAAAGAGAATTTAACTGATAATTCAATTTTGGTGGAAGAACTCCTTTCGCAGGGCTTTGAACTGATTCCATTTGATTCTCCTGGATACCCAGTAACATTGAAAAACAATCTAAGAATGAAATACTCCCCAACTCTGCTTTATGTTAAGGGAAACACTCAATTGTTTTTTGAAGATATAGTAGCAATTGTCGGCTCAAGAAATGTAAGTGACGAAGGGGTCGAATTTACTAAGCGAGTAGTCAAAAAGTGGACTTTGGAGCGTAGGGTTATCGTAAGCGGATATGCCAAAGGGGTAGATAGAATTGCACTGAAAACGGCGATTGAGAATGACGGCAAAGGTATTGTTGTTCTCCCTCAAGGTATCCTGACCTTCAAAAGTGGGTTCAAAAATCTACATCAGCATATCATTGATGGTCGGGTCCTTGTGGTCAGCGCTTATCCCCCTAAAGCTGGATGGTCGGCCGGTTTGGCAATGGGAAGGAATGCTTATATCTACGGTCTGGCGAGAGAGATATATGTGGCGGAATCGGGCAACAAGGGTGGCACCTGGAATGGAGCTATCGACGGTCTTAGAAAAGGAAGAAAAATTTTTGTTCGGAAAGCAACACCTAAAGAGAAATGTGCCAATAACGAATTAATAGCTAGAGGCGCCATAGCTGTTAATGACTCTGGGAATGTGGTAAAATCCTTGAGAGACTATAATGAGAGATCGGAGCAGAAGACATTATTCGAATTTCAGTAAAGGCAGCACGTCGCCTAACCGAGCGTATCTGCTTTGATGCTTTGGAGAAAGGTGAGAAAGTGAGAAATGGGGTCAGGTCTTGCAATATAACATTTATTTGGCATAACATGTTTTAAAACCAAAAATCCAAAATGGAATAAAAAGACTTATTAATTGTGAAGAACAATGCGGGTTATACCATGAAGCAAATAACTCAGCAATAATTAAGGGTCCACTATTTTTACAATCAGTAGGGCTTTATAAAACGAGCAGAAAGATAAAATTGCATGATTGCAAGACCTAACCCCAAATAATTTAGAGGAGATATAATGCATTTAATCACTTTCAAATATAAAGATGCTACTAAAATAGGGGCAAAAATAAATGATGATGTTATAGACTTAAAAAATGCCTATTTATATTTCCAGAAAAGG
>JAGGXI010000052.1 GCA_021163155.1 Candidatus Aerophobota bacterium | reverse complement strand
GTTTTTGTTGCTACTTGAGGTAGGTTCTCCAATTTAATCTCTTTGCTTTTTGTCATCACTACCATTCTTTCTATGATATTTGACAACTCCCTTACATTCCCGGGGAAACTATATTCACATAGAGAATTAATAACAAGGGGGGATATAAACTTCTCTTTCTTATACTTTTTATTATATTTATCCAAAAAAAATTTAACTAAAGGAGAAATATCATCTATTCTTTTCCTAAGAGGAGGAATATAAATAGGAACAACACTTAATCGGAAAAAGAGGTCTTTTCTAAACTTTCCTTTTTTAACTAAATCTTCAAGGTCTTGATTGGTAGCTACAATCATCCGAGTATCTATTTTCTTGTATTTTACCCCACCTACTCTTAAAATCTCTGTATCCTCCAAAAATCGGAGTAATTTTACCTGAAGATGAAGGGGTAAGGTGTCAATTTCATCTAAAAAAAGAGTCCCTTTGTCTGCTATCTCAAAAATCCCTGCTTTTCCTCCTTTGCTTGCTCCTGTAAAAGCTCCTTCTTCATAACCAAATAATTCAGATTCTATTAAAGATTCAGGAATAGCTCCACAGTTAATAGAGATAAAAGACTGACCGTTTCTTGAAGAATATTTATGGATAAGCTTTGCAATTAAGCTTTTGCCTACACCTGATTCACCCAAAAGGAGTACACAGGAATCTACTTTGCAAACTGTTAGGGCAGCATCTACTACTTTTTCCATAGCTTTACTTTCAAAGATTATATTTTCCTTCTCTAAATCTTTTAACTGAGCCTTAGAAAGCTCGGACTGATATCTTTTTGCCAAAGCCTGAGTTTCCTTTAACTCTTCTCTTACTTTGTTTAAATGAGTAATGTCTCTCTCGTTTGAAACGACTAATTCTATATTTCCTTTATCATCGAAAACTATATTCCCTGAAGAGAGAATACTTTTTCCTTTTATGTGTTGGACTATAGTAGCAGAATCCTTTCTCCTTAAAACTTCCAATGTTACAGACTTATCAAAAAGACCCTCCTTTTCAAGGTCTTTTACATTTTTACCGATTACATCTGAGGCTTTAACTTCGTTGATTTTTTCTGAGGCTTTGTTAATTCTTAATACTTTTCCCTTTCCATCAGTTATCCATAGACCATCAAAGGGAAACTCAATAATAATATCCAACATTCTAACTATTCGTTTGTATGCATCTATTCCATCAATGATTTTTTCTACTTCGGAAACTTTTTGGAAAAGACTCATAGCTCCAATAATTTCTCCATTATTCTTTATTGGAGATACCTTAAAAATTAAGTCCTCTTTACCTTTTCTTAAAATATCCAAGGAAATTCTCCTACTCTTTAAACTTTCCTGTAGCTTCTTTCCTACTTCAGGCATAATAGCTGTAACATTTTTATGAAGAATGTTTTCTAGAGTAGTTTGAAGAATGCACTCTGCCATTTTATTGCAATAGACAATCTCTCCTTTTACATTAATAGCTATAACGGCATTCTCCATATTATCCAGAAAAATTTTAGAGTTTATCTCTTCCATCTTTTATTCTCCTATTAAAGGGATCAAATCTTTATTGATTTTATCAAACAAGGCTTTTAAATTCTTATTCTTTTTTATTTTTTCCTTTAATCTTTTTCTTCTTACACTCATCGTATTATAATCCAAATCAAAAAACTTATCAATCTCTACCCCCTTTATTCTTCCATAGCAATGCAAAAACTCCATAAAGATTTGTCTTGTTATCCCTTTTATTATTTTTATTTTATTAATGTTTATTCCTGTAATAAATTAAATTTAGCACAATAAGCCATTTTATCCTACTTTGACAGCTAGCTTTTGCAGGAAAATCCTTTTATAAAGTAGGGAACGGTCGCGACCGTTCCCTACCTCAATAAATGTGGAATCTGTGATTTTGAAATTAATCTTTCTCTTCTTACATAGATCATTATTAATGCAAATATTAAGGATTTCAAGATATTCTAAAAATCTAATAAGATGAGTTTCCTACAAAGAGATCTCTGGCTATCTTATAATATAGATAGTAGAATATTATAACATAGCCATTGCAACGTTCAGATTTTTGCATTAACATCTCTAATTAATTTGATAAAATAGCTTTGGGGTGAGAGAAGGCTAGATTTCTGTGCCATCCTGTAAGAGACAAGGCTTTTTTTCGTCTGCCCTCTCATCCCGGAGTTCCTTCAAGTAATGACAATAGAACGATGCGGAGAACGCTTATACCCGGCAACGGCTTGAAGGAGAAAAATATCATATTCAGGAGGTGTTGGATGAAGATACCAACAAATATCATGGCAGTAGGAATAGATCCTGCTAAACAAGTTCACCAGGCAGTAGCTATAGCGTATCCTGAGGTAATACTTCTCAATTGTCGGTTTGAAAATAGCTATGAGGCTATCTCCTCCTTTGATGAGAAAGTGATGAAGATAGCCAAAAAGAACAATTTAAAGGTCATCTATGGTCTTGAGGACTCGGGTGCCTATGGAAGAACTATCAAAGAGGTTCTCACTTCTTAATCAAGAGAGATAAATCCCTTGAAGACAAATCGTTAGAAAGACTTCTATGGCGGTGATAAATCTGATGAAATTGATGTTAGGTATATTGCTCAAATTCTTCTGCGCCTCAAAGCTATAATAAATTCCAAAGGAGCTGATAGCTTTTAAAACAAATTTACAAAGAACAATTTGGCTATTTTTGATCTTTTAAAGGCAACAATTTTTACTCCTGATTCTCAAAAATTTGTCTTTTGCCTGAATTCAGGCAATTTTTGGCATACTCTCCCTATTAAGACTAAAAAAAGGGAACTCTGCCATCTTTTTAATGAACCAAACGGCTAAACTACGTGATAAGGTTTACCCCATTAGATAAGTTTCTCTATCTAATAGGGTTTTCCCCTGGCTAATTCTCTAAAAATATAGTCTACAAGCTCTTTATAGGGATGAAATTTAGAGAACTTGATAAAGTACTGCCTTTTCTTTCTCTGAATTAATGCTGGTAGATTTAAAAGGTACATTCGGATCCACTTAATGCACCTGGAGATAAACTCCTCTGGCAGGAGAAACCTTTTAAACCAGTTTAAAATATTATAGGCTAAGGCTACCAAAAGGATATAGACCTCATTTCCTTTTTTATTATGCACAGGAAGCTTATCTAAACCAAAGCCAAGCTTTTGCTCTTTGATTCTATTCTCTACCGTGGCTCGGTTGTTGTAAAATCTATAACAGGACAGTTTATCGAGCTCTTTCTTAAGAGATATTGCTCACATAGAATCTGTATTCAATTAGACTGGCAGGCTCAACCAGATTTCCAAAGATATCCTTCTCCTTCTCATCATAGTTAGGATTAGGGAAAAGTGATTTTTTAATGACCATCCTTCGCTTATCTTTCCATGTTCCATAGGCATATTGTATCTCGGTAAGATAAAGACTATCTTTTTCTACCTCTTCCCACTCTTCCTTAAGGCAAAGAGGATGCTATCTTCCTTAAAGGATGAGTATTCTTGCTAGCGGCTACATACCTTATCCCCTTTTCTTCCAAATACTCAAAGGTATCTTCTCCAAAGTAGCCCTTATCTAATCTGACGAAGACAACCTTGTAGTTTTTAGGGAGAAGAAGAAGAAGAAGAAGAAGAGCATCCTCAAAGAATGGAATCTTTAAATTATCAAAAATAGGTTAAACATTCTTGTTCCTTTTTATACTTAAAAAATTTAGATTATATTCTTCAATCAATCCCTCATCTGCAAAACTAAAATATTTATTATCACCTATGATAATATGGTCTAATACTTTAATCTGCATAAGATTGCCAGCAAAAACCAATTCCTCTGTTATATCCTTATCGCTATCTGAAGGCTCTGGATTTCCTGAAGGATGGTTATGAACAAAAATCAAACTAACTGCATTGTATTTAATTGCTTTTTTCATTATTTCTCGAGGATAAACAGCACTGGAAGTTAAACTTCCCTCAAATAAATCTTCGGCCTCAATCATTTTATTTTTTCCATCTAAAAATAGCACTTTAAAAATTTCTTTTTTGTCTTTTTGCATTGATTGGTACAAATAATCAAAGACCACTTTTGAGGATTTCAAAATTATTGTACCAAGGATTTTCTCTTTTAAATATCGCTCTGATATTTGTTGGAAAAGTTTTACTCCAAATGCATTGTGGGGACCAATTCCTTTAATTTCCTCAAGTTCTTCCATTGATGCTTCAAGAACACCTCGAAGAGTTTTAAACTTTCTTATAGCCTCTTTTGCCTGCTGTTTACAATCCCTCCGAGGGGTTCCAAGAGTTAATAGCAATTCAACTATCTCATAATCATGAAATCCTGAAATGCCGGATCTTATAAATTTCTCTCGTAATCTTCTTCGATGGCCTTCCTGATTTTTTAGGTTTTTCATCTACTTCGCCTTTTTTATTAGCTTCTGTTCTCTAATTCTACCTTTTCTTGGTTTTTGCCCCTTTAATCCTGCCTTTCTTGCTTTTCGAGGTTTTAGGTTTCCCCTTTAATCCTTTAATCCTTTAATCCTTTAATCCTGTATTTTGTCCTCTAATCCTGCTTTTATAGGACTTTTCATTGGCTTAACCAAAAGGGCAAAAAGAATAGATGCGATGATGCTTACAATACTGCCGGTAATAAATGCCGGGCAGTAACTTGCAAATGTATCATAGACCCATCCTGCAAACAGTGGGCCTATTGCTCCTCCTATACCATTTGAAATAGTAATTATACCCCAGAGCGTGCCTAAGAATGTCCGACCAAATATATCTGCGGTAAGTG
>JAGGXI010000021.1 GCA_021163155.1 Candidatus Aerophobota bacterium | reverse complement strand
GGGGACGTGGTAACCATAGAAATTGAAAAACTGGGAAAATTAACTAATCCCGTGAGATAAATTATACTCTCAGATGAATAGAGATTATCTGAGAGTACCTTCCGTGGAAGATATTCTACAAGACTATCTCTTGCAGAGTCATTAGATAAAAAAACAACCAGGGATAAGACGCAAAGGAACGAATTAATTTTTGAGGTTTATATGTAATATGGGTATACTATGAAATAAATAGCCTGGTAATTAGGGTCTATTATTGCAGTTAATAGGACTATAAAATGAGTCGAAAGATAAAACTGCATGATTGCAAGACCTGACCCCGTTATTCATGGGAGCTATCCATTGACATGGATATTGATTTTTGTATAATGGTTTTAGAAAGAGCATTTACTATTGGCACTCCTGAGATCTTCAACTCTGATCAGGGCTCTCAGTTCACCAGTTTAGATTTCACCAATCGACTAAAACAAAATGATATCCGGATCAGCATGGATGGCAGAGGCAGAGCCATGGATAACATCTTCAATGAAAGACTATGGAGATCTGTAAAGTATGAAGAGGTCTATCTCAAAGATTATCAGAATGTCCGTGAGGCAAAACAGGGTATCGGTGATTACATGAACTTTTACGACCATGAGAGGCCACATCAATCTCTCAATTACAGAACGCTGTTGAGGTATATTTTGACAAAAACAAATAAGATAAAGGGACTCGAATTGTAGCTTAAACATGGCAGTTTTTTGTCTAGGGAAATGGGTCCACCTCAGATTCTTGATTATTTCCCTGGCTATGATATTGAGGAGCTAGAAAATCAGCCCCTGGTGAAGAACCCTAAACTTCTTGGAGCCAAGAGAGCTAAAAAGAAGCTCAAAGTTGAGCTTGCTAAGAAGAGAAAGACGCTTGTTACTAGATTCACTACTAAAAAGAGAAATGCTATCTCTCTTGGTGAATATAAACAAAAACAGGCAGCACTTATCAGTGAGATGAAAACCTTAAAAGAAAGAATAGCTCAAATAAATCAACGGATGAAAAAACTACCTTCTCGCATCTCCGCTCTTGAGGTATATAGCAAGAAAAGATTTTCTATCTGTGACTTTGAGAAAAAGCGCTTTTTTGATCTCATTAAGATAGTTGCTCACAACATAGAGCAAGAGATGACCAAAGCCTTCTCTTCTTATTATACCAGAAAAGACTGTTATCAAGTTATGAGA
Source organism: Candidatus Aerophobota bacterium (assembly GCA_021163155.1). Taxonomy (GTDB): domain Bacteria; phylum Aerophobota; class Aerophobia; order Aerophobales; family JAGGXI01; genus JAGGXI01. The sequence continues at coordinate 4,101 of JAGGXI010000021.1, read as the reverse complement.
ATGATCCCCGAGCGAACTACAGAGGTTAAGCTGGTAAATAATGATACCCTTTTAGTTAAGATAAAAGATCTGGGAACTGATCGGATGAATCAGCTTGCTCAGAGATTCTTAACTGAGATTAACAACATTGGAGGCAAAACTCTCGACAAATTTCGGCTGAAACTCTCATTTGACATGGAATTCGAGGAATAATCACAAAATATAATCAGCATCACATTTTGAAAATGTCGAGTTTTCCGAACCTCAGAAGATGTGATAAATTATACGTAGTCTTTCAGGAAAGCTAAACTGTTACATAGGATTTAGATGACTGAGAAATTTAGGAAATCTTAAATGGGGTTTACTGAATGTTTCAGAAAGGAGATAGTTCAATGATAAGAAAAGCTCTCATAATAGTAGTAATGATTGGCTTAACTGTAGGATTAATTGGCTCTATAGGATACACTGATGAGTTTGAGTATTACCTTGATAGAGCTGAAAGTTTGTGCTCTGAAGGTAAGTATACCGAGGCCTTACTGGAACTCCAAGAGGCTCAAACTTTCCTCATTAAAACATTTATGCAGCCTGAGGTCAAAGAAAAGGTTGAAATTTCTTATGGAGGCAAACAAATTCAGCCGCCCGAAGGTATATTTATCGGACAGCCTCTAGACCAAATCACTGTGGAGTTCCTTGATTCCTCCTATGCAGTAGCAAGTGGAAAAACTTCTGGTTTTTTCAAAACAGGTCAAAAAGCAGACTTGATGCTCTCAGGAGTTGACTTTAACAACACTGGCGGATCTTTACTTTTTAACCATCCTGGTAATATTGCCAGCGACGGTACGCATCTTCTTTTAGCTGACCGTAACAACAATCGTATCCTTATCTGGAATAGACTGCCTGAGGGAAATGTTGCTCCTGATCTTGTCTTAGGACAGAAGAACTTTACTAGCAATGATCCTGGCGATGGTCTTGACCGTCTTAACTGGCCTGTAGGAGTAGCAACTGATGGTAAACATGTATTGGTGGCAGATACCTACAATGATCGAATTTTGATTTGGAATAACTTTCCTACCAAAAACGGTCAGCCAGCGGATTTTGTCTTAGCTAGCACTGCTAAGATAGTAGAACAGAGAGGAAATATCGGCTGGCCCTGGGGTATCTGGACCAACGGAGAAAAAGTAGTTGTTACCAGCACCGGAGCAGGTCAGGTCTTAATCTGGAATAAGTTTCCCACTGTAAATAAACAGCAACCGGATATTGTTTTATGGCTTAAGGGTAAATTTGGTACCCCTCGGAGTGTTGGCAGTGACGGAAAACACCTGGTTATTGGAGATCACAATGCGTTTGGTGACTCATCAGGAAACTTTTTTTGGAGATCATTTCCGACTCGTGATGACGAGCCTTACGATTTCTTTATAGCTGAAGCAATACCTATTGCACCACCACCTCCGGGAGGAGGCGTAGGTCCGCATACTTCTGTATCATTTTCGAAAGGATCTGAAGAAGATACGGCTCCGATTTCTCTCCCGCTGGTGGTTCCTCCCCCCAGCGAGGTTTTCTGGGGGCTAACTTTCTCTCCTGATGGAAAATTTCTGGTTTTAGCAGGCTCTCAACTTTATATCTGGAATTCTTTTCCTGAGGATGAAAATGATGCTCCTGATTTAGTCGTAGGAGAAAGAGGTCCGGAGGGGCAAGGATATCATTTCGAGGATGGAGATGGCTCTGGTTTGGCTATTGTTGGCGACAAGCTCTATCTTTCCCTAAGCAACGGTAATAAAATTGTTAGTTTTAACACTTTACCTGCTCGTTCAGATGAGCTACCGGACTTTGCTGTAGGGAGTCCGGATATTAACATCAATACCTTAGAAACAAATTTCATCATTAGCAATCCAGTTCCTGTTTCTGACGGTAAGAGCCTTTTCATTTCTTCAGACTTTGACCGTAAACTCTATATCTGGAGAAATCTACCGGACGAAAGTGGTACCAAACCTGATGTTGTTTATACTCTTCCCGAAGCGCCCTGGGATAATGCTCTCTTTGGTCAAACCCTGGTCTTGGCTGGAAAAAGGACAGTCTATGTTTGGGAAAAATTACCTCTTGCCGGTGAGATGCCCGATCTCACTTTTAACAATCGTATCGGCAATGTAAACTTCCAAGACCTGCGGGGGGTGGCCCTTGATGATAAGTACTTTTATCTCGCTGACGGTGAGGCAAATAAAATCTATGTTTGGGAAGGGATACCCACTCAGAATTCCAATCCAAAATTTTCTCTGACCACCGATGGATCCTACCGACTTTCAAGCGACGGTAAATATTTGGTGGTTGCTGCTACTTTAAGTGGGCCCGGCGGTTCAATCAAAATTTATCCGCTCAAAGGCCTTTCCTCAAATTCTCAGCCTATGATTATAGGAGGGCCGGGTAAATTTAATCTTCCGCAGGGAGCCATTGTTTCTCACGGGCATCTCTTCGTGGGCGATACCGGCTTTAATCGGGTACTAATATGGAATAAAATTGAAGATGCACTTGCGGGTAAAGATGCAGGTATAATCTTAGGTACTAAAAAGCTCAGAGCAAACCCCGATGAAAAAAGAAGGCCTGAAATAGGTGTGGATAAGCTCTTTTGGCCTGCCATTCCATTCTTTGATGGCAGTTATCTATGGATAGGAGAATTTAAATTCTCTGAACGACTCTTGCGCTTTAGCCCACAGCCATAATTGGTTTGAGAACAAACCTTATTAAGCCCAGATTTTTATACCGTTATCAATCAATATAGCTTTGTCAGTTTCGTGTAGGATTCGCACTCGGGCCCATCGGTTTTCTGTGAGAATTAGAGCCGCTGCTACCGCACTTTATCGGCTTAATTGCTTTGGTAAGTTTGAAATTTCTCACCACACTGGTAAAATGACAGTCTATTCCCTTCAAATTGACGAAACTAGCAAGATCCCTTCCCATCCTTTAATGAAAAAGGAAATGAATATATCAAAATCCAAAAGCAGTGATTACCGGAAAGCTCTTGCTGCTATTAACCAATTCAATACGAATCCAGATTGTACTAATAAAAAAGGCAAAAAAGGGGACGATTCTATTTTTGGAATAACTTAAAATGATAGTCCTGCAACGTTATGTCAAATGTGGAGACCTGACCCCTATTTACTCAGGGGTTTGACAAAAAAATTTATACAAGTAAAATGTAACCACAAATATAATCATAATGGAGGAAAAAATGAAATTTATTCCCGTTAGAGAAGCCAAAGCTAAGCTCTCAGAAATCCTGAGGGATACTAAAAAAGAGGACATAATTATTACTTGTTGGGGGAAACCTAAAGCTCTGCTTCAAAAGTTAGGAGAAGAGGATTTTGAGGATTATATTATCTCCCATAGCAGGAAAATAAGGGAATCAATAGAAGAATCTTGGGAAGCTTATAAGAGGGGAGAGATAACAAGCCTGGATGAAATAATAAAATCAAAGAAGAAAATTGAAAAAGTTTAAGATAGTATATGCTAAGCCAATCGAGAAGGATCTTAAAGGGCTAGAAGTAAAAGTAATCGACCGTTTACGCAAAGCTTTACAAAGATTAGTTAATAATCCCTTTCCCGGCATCGCGACGGGTAAAACAATTAGGAAATTAGAAATAAAAGAGTCTACTTACCGTCTTAGAGTTGGAGAATACCGGGTTATTTACCGCATTGAAACACAAAAAATCATCGTTTTAAGGATTATCCATAGAAAAGAGCTTGAAAGGGAACTAAAAAAACTAAGTTAGAAAGAAGGGGGTCAGGTTTTGCAATATAACATTTATTTGGCATAACATGTTTTAAAACCAAAAATCCAAAATGGAATAAAAAGACTTATCAATTGTGAAGGGCAATACGGGTTATACCATGAAGCAAATAGCTCAGTAATAATCAGGGGTCCGCTATTTTTACAATCAGTAGGACTCTCTAAAACGAGCAGAAAGATAAAATTGTATGATTGCAAGACCTAACCCCAAATACAAATAATTTAGAGGAGATATAATGCATTTAATCACTTTCAAATATAAAGATGCTACTAAAATAGGGGCAAAAATAAATGATGATGTTATAGACTTAAAAAATGCCTATTTATATTTCCAGAAAAGG
>JAGGXI010000077.1 GCA_021163155.1 Candidatus Aerophobota bacterium | reverse complement strand
GTGATATTTGTGATTTTGAAATTAATCTTTCTCTTCTTACATAGATCGTTATTAATGCAAATATTACGGATTGTAAGATATTATAAAAATCTAATAAGATGAGTTTCCTGCAAAAGTTGGTTGTCAAGAAAATCTCGGGATTTTTCCTCTTCGTCGCTGTATATCCGCTTTGGATTGTTTCTAAGGTAGTTCCTATAAAGCTCCTTCAGGGAAAGTCCCTCGATAACCATATCAATCCTGAACTAATACTTTTTATCCACTCTTTTTTTAATTTTTACCCCTTCCAGAAAGGAAACTTCCAAACTTTTCTTACAAGCTTCCTGTCGATAACTTTATTCTTGGCCATTTTTCCAGCTGATAGAGAAAGCTAACACTTTTAGACAAAGCAACCTTCCTTGTTTTACTCCTTCAAAAAACTATATGTTTTTCTGCCTTTTTTCAATAGTCTAAACAATCCTTTATTTGTCATTTTAGACAGTATTTCATCTTCTTTCATATGGTGGTCACTGAAGGATAGAATTCCATCTGGTTTTAATACTCTATGTAACTCTTTCATTACTCCATTTGGGTCATTCAAGTCGTGAAATATATCATATAATAGAACTACATCTATGCTATTATCAGGCAATCCTGTTTTGCAATCGGAACAAATGGTTTTCACATTCGTCAGTTGCTTTTTTGAAGCGATATTTTGAACCATCTGAATTGCAAGCGGATGGATATCCAGGGCATAAATTTTTCCTGATTTTCCTACCAATTCTGCTGTAGCGGTAATATAACCCCCAGGCCCACATCCATAATCAAGTACATGAAAACCGGGTTTTATTCCTACTTCTTTTAAAATATTTTTACGCGGTGAGAATAAGTCACGAAATTTGTAGGTGAAAGACATTAATTTGAAATGAAAATTGGGTTCTGGTTTATCCATTAAATCCTCGTATAAAAACCATCTTCTCTTTATCTACCCCCGACTCCGAACTCTTTATATTAAGGCGACTGCTTATATACTCTTATTCAGCAAATATAGAGCTGCCTGGGATGCTTTCCACTTAACATTTTCTCTATTTCCAGAAAATATAAACTTTCGGCATATCTTTTTATCCTGTGCAGAAATAGCAATGTAAACCAATCCTACAGGTTTTTCAGGGGTAGCTCCGGTGGGTCCGGCGATGCCTGTAATTCCTACGCCTATATCTGCCTTTGCAGCTTTCTTTGCTCCTTCAGCCATTTTTTCAGCTACCTCAGGACTTACAGCCCCTTTTTCCTGGATGAGCGAGGGAGGAACATTTAAAAGCTCGGATTTAGCTTGATTACTATAACTCACTATTCCACAATTATAGTAATTAGAACTCCCCGAAATATTAGTAAGACGATGAGAAAATAGGCCACCTGTGCAGGATTCGGCAACTCCAAGCTTTAAGCCTCTTTTTTTTAATGAAGAGGCAACTAACGATTCCAGAGTTTCTTCATCAACCCCATAAATATAATCGCCAAGTTGCTCTCTTATCTTATCTTCTAACTCTTTAATCTTTTTTTCTCTAACTTTTTTATTTTCAAATTTTGCCGTAATTCTAAGATGAACCTCTCCTTTCCCGACTAATGGAGCTATGGTGGGGTTAGATTGCTTTTTTAAAATATCAGCAATTTTTTCTTCTACTTGAGATTCTCCCATTCCCCATATTTTAAGGATTCGGGATTGAATACATTCTTTTCCTATCTTTTTTACGGAGAGATAAGAAATTACTTTCTCCATCATTTTTTCCATTTCTCGAGGAACACCAGGGAGAGAGATGATTATTTTTCCTTTTTTCTCAAGAATAATTCCAGGAGCTGAGCCTGCTTCATTTATAATAATCTTTGCTGAAGAAGGAATAAGAGCTTGTTTAATAATAGCTTTCTCTGGTAAATTTTTAGAAGAAAATCTTCGCTGGATATTTTTAACTACCTCTTCATCCACTATTAATTCTTCCTCCATTACTTCACTTATTGCTTCTTTAGTAAGATCATCCTCAGTGGGCCCCAATCCTCCCGTGGTAATAACCAAATCTACTCTATCCAGAGCTCCTCTTAATATTCTGGATACTCTTTCTTTATTATCTCCTACCACTGTTTTACGAAAAAGATCTATTCCCAAAAAGGATAACTTACGAGCTATATAAGCAGCATTTGTATCTATAACATCTCCCAATAAAAGCTCTGTTCCTATGGATATTATTTCTGTCTCCATCCTCTACACCTCCGAATGCACTAATTTATAAACAGATTATATTTTTCTCTCCCTGGCTTCCCCCGATCTTATTAATGCCCATCTGGTTAAGTAGGGACCCACTATCTCTGTAATAACTGTAGTGAAAAGTAAAATGTTTATCACCATAACAGCTAAATACTTACCCGCTGCTCCATAACCTCCAAAATCTCTACCTACTACTATAGCTAAAGCTAAAGCTACACCAACCTGAGAAAAAAGAGAAAAACCTATGTATTTTTGTACTACCTGGGGAGCACGAGATAATTTTGCTCCCAATGAAGCACCACAGATTTTTCCTGCCATTCTTGCACCAGTATAAGCAAGCCCGATAAGACCTATTTGAGGTAAGAGTTTAATATTTAAATGAGCTCCTGCCAGGCAAAAGAAAGCTATATAAAGAAAGGGAGTAACAATTTGCCAGGTATTGGATATACTCCGTGAACTTCGAGGAGCAAAGTTAGCAACTGTCATTCCCAGAGCCATATTAGTTAATAGTGCTGAGAGATGAAAATGAGAAGATAAACCTAAAGAGAGCAAAATTGCTCCTACCATAAGAGTAAAAAAGTCGCTTCGGGAACGCATCCATCGACCAAGAAGACTAATTAAAAGGCCGATGATAAAACCTATAAATAAAGCTCCCAGTATTTCCTTGATAGGATTTATAAAAACTGCTCCCAGAGTAATAGTAGCTCCAGAAGAGATAAAAATCTTAGCAAAAGATGAGGCAAAAGCATAAATAATCAAAGCCATTGCATCATCTATAGCTACTACAGAAATAATAGTAGTAGTTAAATCCCCCTTTGCTTTTACTTCATTTATAACCATTACTGTAGCTGCTGGTGCCGTAGCTGAAGCAACAGCTCCCAGAATTAAGGCTGTGTAAAGTTGGCGAGAGATCAAAAACGTTATTATACTAACAAATAAAAAAGCTCCCGTACTCTCACAGATAACAATTACTGCAATTGATTTCCCTAAGCGTTTTAAATTAGATACGGTTAATTCTCCTCCAATGCTAAAAGCGATTATCCCTAAGGCAAGGTCGGAGATAATGTCTACTTTTTGAAGGATATCTTCCCGGAAAACTCCTAAAATTGAACCCCCAAAAATTACTCCCATAATTACCCATCCAGTAACCATAGGAATCTTCAACTGTTTAGCTAACTTTCCACCTGTGAATCCTAATATAATTGCTATTCCTATTGTTAAAAGAACATTCATTTTATTTAATCCTTGTCAGAGACTTCTTATATTTTCAAAGGAGAAGATAATATTAATTTTTAGCAAATTTCCTTATTTAATCCTATATTCGACGATTTAAATAATGATCATCAAGCTCATCTTGGAGTATTATTCTGGATTTAACTTTCATAGAAGTTAAGTTTTTTCTAAAATTTTCTATAAACAAAAATATTTTCTTTCTCGGGTAGAGGCGACTTTAGTCGCCCTTTGCAAAGTGAGAGCTAAAGGCGATTGGGAGGCTAAAGCCTCCCCTACCCAAAGGTTAAGTTAATAGATTGCCGAATCCGGGTTAATAGAAGTGTGGTGCCTTTTGCAAAAGTTTTAACGGAAGGCTGAAAATAGTGGCAATTTCTTCCTTGTCTATTTCCAGGTCCTCTCTCCACGAATTTAACATTCTTTTGGTTTTTTCTTCTTCTGCCATAGCAAAGATTAATTTAGGTTCTCTTTTTTGTCCTCCAAATGTAGTTTGAAGCTCCTTGAAAAGAGGCATTTTAAAAGCAAGAAAACTTTTAATTTCCTGAGCTTCTACTATCATTACATCTTCTATTCCTTCTTCAACTAATACATCCAGAAAGTCCTGTAAATAATTGTTGTCGTAAAGGAAAATGGCTAAAATTTCCATTTTAAACTCCTAATTTTTTTCTCTTTAACACAGTAACAACTGCTCCGATAGCTCCTGCATCTTTTAAGCTACCCCGCACTATCTTTACTCTTTTAATAGCCGGTTCAAGAGCATATCTTTTAGCATATTTTCTCACCGGTTTAAGTAGTAAATCTCCAGCCTGGCTCATTCCACCAGAAAGAATAATCATCTCCGGATTTAAGATATTAACTATGTTAGCAATACCTATACCTAAGTATCTCGCTGTTTCTTCGGCTATCCATTGGCTTAGCTTATCTTTTTCTTTTGCTGCCTGATAAACCAATTTACAATTAATCTTTTCTAAATTACCTGATATCCAATCAAGAAGAATGCTTTCTCCTCCTTCTTTTATAGCAGTAATAGTTCTTTTGACAACCCCTGTTGCAGAGGCATAAGCCTCAAAACATCCTCTTTTTCCACAACTACAGGGAAGTCCTCCTTCATGAATTATCATATGCCCTATTTCTCCTGCAGCATCGTAGGAGCCATGAAAAACTTCATTATTAATGATTATTCCTCCCCCAATTCCCGTTCCTAATGTAAGTAGGACCAAATTCTTAACATTTTTTCCTGCACCCTTCCACCATTCACCCAATGCAGCAGCATTGGCATCGTTTTCTAAAAATACAGGTAATTTTAATTTATCTCTTAAGATTTTCGTCAAATGAACATTTCGCCAATCAGGCAAATTGGGAGCAGAACAGACTATTCCTTTTCTTATATTTAAAGGTCCGGGAGCACCGATTCCCAACCCTAATATTGATTCAAAATCAATTCCTCTTTTTTCTCCTTCCTTAATTATACTCTTTGCTGAATTAACTAATTGATTAATGGTTTTCTCTTTTCCGTCTTTAGCTAATGTTTTCCTTTTATCCTTGCTTATTATCTCCCCTTTTTTATTTACAAGAAGGGAAACAATATTTGTCCCCCCTAAATCTATGCCAATAAAATTATAGTTAACAGGGTTCATTTTTTCATCAAAACTTTCTCTTAATTTATTTCACTTTCTCTTTTCTAAGTTGCAATTTACCCCGTTTAATTAAGTGAACGATAGGGATTTTGGAAGGGCAAACATAAGTGCAGCATCCACACTCAATGCAATCCATAATATTATAATCTCTTAGCTCTTGCCATCTTTCATTTTTTACTAAACGAGCTAAAACAGTAGGAAGAAGACCCATAGGGCAATGGTCTACACATCGGGCGCATTTAATACAGGGTTTTTCTTCTTCAAGTTCTATCTCTTCCTCGGTGAATACTAAAATACTGGAGGTCCCTTTAATTACAGGAACATCTAAAGTGTATTGGCTTATCCCCATCATTGGTCCACCCATTATTACCTTTTTTGCATTTTCTTTTAATTTTCCACATTTTTCAAGGAGATAGCTAAAAGGTGTCCCCAGAGGAACTAAAAAATTAGCTGGTTTATTCACAGCTTCCCCTGTTACTGTAACTACCCTTTCTATCAGGGGTTTACTGTATTTTACAGCTTCAAAAATGGCTACTGCTGTTCCCACATTATTTACTACCACTCCTACATCTAAAGGCAATCCTCCGACAGGAACTTCCCTATTTAAAACAGCCTTGATGAGCATCTTTTCTCCACCTTCAGGATATTTTGTCTTTAAAGGAACTACTTTTATGTTATCTTCGTTCTTTAATTTACTTCTCATTAAGCTTATAGCCTTAGATTTGTTATTCTCAATACCTATATATCCTATTTTTGCATCCGTTGCTCTCATAATAATTTTCAATCCATAGATACAATCATCCGCTCTTTCTAACATTATACGGTAATCTCCAGTTAAGTAAGGCTCACATTCGCAGCCATTTAATATTACTGTATCGATAGGCTTATCCTTAGGAGGGGTAAGCTTCACATGAGTGGGAAAAGCTGCACCTCCCAATCCTACAATTCCTGCTTCTCTAACTATTTTTCTTATTTCATCTTTTTTTAATGAGGATAAATCAACTTCGTTTTCCTCCCAATTTTTTCTTTTCTCACCATCTCCCTCTATAATTATTGCTCCCATCTCTCCCATTACCGGATGTGGCATTTTCCCAATTAAAGTAATCTTTCCAGAGATACTGGCATGGATAGGACTGGAAATAAAAGAAGAACTGTCAGCAATCTTTTCGCCTTCCTCAACTAAATCACCTTTCTTCACCAAAGGTTTGCAGGGAGCACCTGTATGCTGGCTTAAGGGTAAAATTACTCTTGAGGGAAAAAGCTTTTCTATCTTTTTATCCTCACTTAACTCCTTCATTTCTGATAAATGTATTCCTTGTTTAAATGTCTTCATTTTTCTCCTTTTTCTTTAGAATTCAGGATTAAGAAATAATTAAGAAAAAGCGTAACCTCTATCCTCGTATACTCTTTGTTTGGTAACCGCAGGCTTTAGCCTGCGCTTTATCTCTTGCGCAACTTGAAAGTTGCGGCTACCACATCTTGCCTTCTTTATATGGAACGACATAAATAATTGCGCATCCTTTGTAGCGGCTTCATTTATGAAGCCAGAAAATTGGCGGGTTTAATGAATTAAACCTTTACAGATAAACAAAAATATATAAGACGTTTCATGTAACAATCTTACTTTTACTATATCACCATCAAATGTCAAGTTTGAAGACCTGATCTCCTCTTTTTCACTTCTTAGACTTTTTCAAAACCTCTACTTCTTTGCTTACTCTCTTTCTTTCCCCAAAGACTCCTATACAATGAACAGCTAATCCAGCTCCCCAGAAGATTATGGGAAATACTGGCCAGAAAAATCCACCGGTAATGAGAACATAAACTGAAAAAGATACATTTACCACAAGATAGATTATCAAGTGGTAATACCAGCCTTTAGCTTCAGCTTTAATCCCTGCCAGTCTTTGTTTTAAAAATTCTTCTTTAACTATCTCCTTTACTCTTTCTTCTTCAACCATTTAATTCACCTCCCGTATAAAAAACGTTCAATTTTTATATCTTTTTATTAATATCTACTTTTTATCCGCTTTATCCCGTAGAATCCAGTTACACCATATATAATTACGATCAGTTCTATAATCCAGAGATGCGATAAAATATTAATATTGAATGACAAATTTCCCCAGGCAGCAATAGCATCAATAACAGTTTTATACACAAAAGATAACCAGAAAAGAGAGAATACTTTATTCTTAATACTACAAAAAATCAAAACTGATGAAAATGTATGCATGACAATAGTAAATAATCTTTCAACAATTGGAGCAGGAATTACTAACAGATTTTGAGGTCTCATTGCCTGCAAAACATTACCAGGCAGAAGATCCGGTCTTAATATAGCCACAAGAACAGAATAAAGACTGACAACTCCTAAAAGTATTGCTTCTACAGAACCAAAGCCAATGCCGAATGAAACAGCCTGGTTATAATTATACTTCCTCATCTTAGAATATTTTATGAAAAGATATGTTATTCCACATTCAAATATTCCAGTTAACAAGCCAACATATATCCAAAATATTAAGTTGCCAAAACTGTTACCTAAAACTGATAATAAAAGATTAAGTAATCTTTTATTAATCGGGATAGCCCAGGCGAATTTTAGAGCAACAGAAACAATCCATACTAAAGCACCTGATAGAAATGGTAAGTAATTGACTTTTGTCTTCGTTCTCCAATAAATAATAAAGAGAAATCCAACTATAATCATTCCTAATCCAGAAGCTATAAATAAGGGACTTAATTTCATTATTATCTCCTTAACCTAAGTATCTTTGAAGCTCCTTATAAAAGTTCTCCCTGGATCCTATAAAAACAATGTTAACTGCTTTGAACTTCTTATCCAAAGCATAAACAATTCTATATTCTCCTCCCGGAGTTCCTAAAGCTATTTTCCTAAAACTTGCAAAAGTCTCTGAAAGTAAAGGATATTTATGAGGATCCAATTTCTTTAACTGCTGGAGTGCCAATTTCTCAAACTCTATTCTGTAACTCATTTTCTACTTTTTTCAAAGACACTGTTTCTCCTTCCCGGAGATTCTTCAAAGCTTCTTTTTCCCATTTTTGCAAAGCTTTCCCCCAGGCAGGGTTAAGAATAAAGAAAAGTTCCTCTTTCTCATCATCTGGAAGCTCAGAGATAGCTTTTTTTTAATTCCTCAAAATCGAGATTAACTTTAAATGTTACTTTGCTCGTTTTCTCTCCTTTTTTACCCTCTCCTTAAATCATCTCCATTAATGCCCATATTTTGCGAGTTTAGGGAGTGAGACAATGTTTTTTCTTGCTGTTTTCATTCCTGAAGCTCATTCTTCAAAATTTGCAGAAATTCGGTCACAGAGACAATTTTTATGCCTTTATAAGCTCCTAAATCTATAAGATGACGATCACCACTTACAATATAATCTGCCTTTCCTTCTTCAGCCGCAACAATGAATTTATGATCCGGTGCATGTTTAAGTAATTTTTTGAGTTTAAGAGAGCCAGGAGTAAAAATACAGATTTTAGCTAAATCCTTTATAAGTTGATGTCTTTCCTTATCTGTCCAAAAGCTGATTCTTTTAATTTTAGGTTTAAAAATAACTTCTCCGATTTCTTTAAGGATTCCGGGTGAGATAATCACTCCCAACTTCTTTTCTCGCCATGCTTTAAGAATTTGGGCTGGTTTAACTTTTTCTGTAATGGCAGCGCTAACAAATACATTGGTATCAATGACCGCTTTAAGCATAAGTTTATTTTTTAGTTTCTGCTGCAATCCCTTTTCTTACTTCTTCTACCGCCTCGTTGACTATTTTTTCTACCTCTTTAGGATTAGTATCTTTATTTTTCTCCCAGGTTTTATCTACTAACTTAAAGAATTTCTCTCTTTTTTTTCTTTTATTCTTTTTCGCTCAACAGTAGTTACCGGTCTTAAAACAATTTTATCTTCCTCAAGTTCAGCATTTAAAAGATCTCCTTGTTTAAGTTCCAGGGTCTCTCTAAATCGTGCTGGCAAGGTTAGTTGACCGTTACGCAGTACTTTAATTGTGGGCATTGTGTTCCCTCCTCTAAGTTTTCCTTTCATATTTATATAATCTTCAAATTTAGTATTTTACATAATTAGTATATAAAATGGAGAGTTTTTGTCAAAGCCTGCGCTTTATCTTTTACGCAACTTAAAAGTTGCGGCTACCGCATCTTGCCTTCCCTAATCCTTTAATCCTGCCTTTTAGGCAGTACTTCTTTCAGCATTTTACCTGTATAAGAGCGGGGATTTTGCATAATCTCCTCAGGAGTTCCTACAGCAACTACTTTACCTCCTTCATCTCCTCCTTCAGGACCTAAATCTATAATATAATCAGCAACTTTTATTACATCAGGATTGTGCTCAATCACTAAAACAGTGTTTCCTCTATTTACTAATTCATTTAATACATTAAGTAATTTCTCTATATCAGCAAAATGAAGGCCTGTGGTAGGCTCATCTAAAATATAAAATGTCTTGCCTGTGCTTTTCTTGGAGAGTTCTCTGGAAAGCTTAACTCTTTGTGCTTCACCCCCGGATAAAGTTGTGGCAGACTGACCAAGTTTTATATATCCTAATCCTACATCGGACAAAGTCTTTAATTTTCTTTTAATTTGAGGAATATTACGGAAGAAATTTAAAGCTTCTTCAACTGTCATCTCTAAAATATCAGCTATATTTTTCCCTTTGTATTTTATTTGAAGAGTCTCCTTATTGTAACGTTTACCTTTACACACATCACAGGGCACATAAACATCGGGAAGAAATTGCATTTCAATCTTAATCATTCCTTCTCCTCTGCAAGCCTGGCATCTCCCCTTTTTTACATTAAAACTAAACCTACCCTGCTGATAACCCCTCATTCTTGCTTCTTCTATTTGTGAATAAAGACTTCTTATGGGAGTAAAAAGACCTGTATAAGTGGCAGGATTAGAACGAGGAGTTCTCCCTATGGGAGACTGGTCAATTACCACCACCTTATCTATATGCTGTATACCATTTATTTTCTCATACTTTCCCGGTTTTACTCTACTTTTGTAAAAGTACTGAGCTAAAGCTCTATACAATGTTTCCTCTACCAGTGTGCTTTTGCCTGAACCAGAAACGCCGGTAACACAGATAAATACTCCTAAAGGTATTCTCACATTTATCTTTTTTAAGTTGTGCTCCTGGGCACCAATAATTTCTATATATTGGTTATCCCCTGGAGGACGGCGAGATTTAGGAAGAGGAACAGTTAATTCTCCTTTTAAGTATTTTCCTGTTAAAGAGTGTGGACAAGATGTAATCTCTTTTAAACTACCACGTGCAACTACTTCCCCTCCATGTTCTCCCGGTCCAGGGCCTAAATCGATTATATAATCGGCTGCTTTTATAGTAGCCCTATCATGCTCAACCACAATAACTGTATTTCCTAAATCCCTTAAATTTTTTAATGTATTAAGTAACTTCTGATTATCTCTCTGATGTAGGCCGACGGTAGGTTCATCAAGAATATAAATTACTCCTACTAATCCCGAGCCTATCTGTGTTGCCAAACGAATTCTTTCTGCTTCTCCTCCTGATAAAGTGGCTACCTTTCTATCCAGTGTAATATAGTCCAATCCTACACTACTCATAAAATTTAATCTCTTTTTTATTTCCTTTAAAATTTCATCCGCTATTAATTTTTCCCGTGGAGTTAAATCTAATTGATAAAAGAATTCCTTACACTCCTTTACACTCATTTTAATCACATCATAAATAGATTTATCTTTGATAGTTATCGCTAAGCTTTCTTTGCGAAGACGAGCTCCTCCACATTCAGGGCAAGGAGTTTCTCTTATATATTTAAGGATTTCCTCCTGTACATAGTTAGAATCACTTTCTTTATATCTTCTCTCTAAATTAGGAATCACTCCTTCAAAGGGAGCCCAGTAATTATAGAAATTCCCCCCTCTTCTTTCAGTAAATTCTATCTCTTCAGAGTTTGAGCCGTACAAAAGAATATTTTGAATATTTAAAGGTAAATCTTCGAAAGGCGTATTTAAGGAGAATTTATAGTGTTTAGCTACAGCGGCGATTTGCTTGAAATAATATCTGGCGGCTGTTCTTGCCCATCTATAGAATCCTACCCCTTCATCCCATGGAATAATTGCTCCTTCATTTAAAGATTTCGTTTTATCTGGCAGCACAAGGTCTGGGTCGATGGTCTGTTTTGTCCCTAATCCATTACAACCAGGGCAAGCTCCATAGGGACTATTAAATGAGAACATTCGAGGAGAAATCTCCTCATAACTAACTCCACAGTAAGGACAGGAAAAATGCCTACTGAAGACAGACTCTTTTTCCTCACTTGAGGAGTCTTCCTTTAAAGTAACCAGAGCTAAACCGTTTGACTGGTCGGTAGCTGTCTCCAGAGAATCAGCTAATCTATTCTCTATTCCTTTCTTTATCTTCATTCTATCTACTACTACTTCAATGGTATGTTTCTTATTTTTATCTAAAAATATGTCTTCTTCTAAAAGCCTAATTTTTCCATCTACTCTTACTCTTAAGTAACCATTTTTTCTTATCTCTTCTAATATATCCCTGTGTTCTCCTTTTCTTCCTCGTACTAAAGGAGAGAGAATCTGAATTGATGAATCTAAAGGGAATCTCATAATTTTTTCTACCATATCATTTATTGTTTGAGAACGAATTTTTCTGCCGCATTTATAACAGTGAGGTTGGCCAATATGGGCAAAGAGGAGTCTTAGATAATCGTAGATCTCGGTAAGAGTAGCCACTATGGAGCGGGGATTGCTGGAGGCTTTACGTTGCTCAATAGAAATAGCTGGGGAAAGACCCTCAATATAGTCTACCTTGGGTTTGGACATCTGTTCCAAAAATTGACGAGCATAGCTGGATAGTGATTCTACATATCTTCGTTGACCTTCTGCATACAAAGTGTCAAAAGCGAGGGAAGACTTTCCCGAACCACTTAAGCCTGTAATCACCACTAACTTATTCCGGGGAATCTCTAAATCAATATTTTTAAGGTTATGTTCTCTTGCTCCCTTGATGATAATCTTATCTTGTCTCATTATAATTACCAATTATTATTTGTAACTATTCAGGCACCCTGTGCTAACTTTAGCCCAGGATTCGACAACCTATTAAAGCTCTCTGCAGGGTAGGGGAGGCTTTAGCCTCCCAATTACCTCTAACTCTTGTTTTACAAAGGGCGA
The DNA here is from genome assembly GCA_021163155.1 of Candidatus Aerophobota bacterium. GTDB lineage: Bacteria > Aerophobota > Aerophobia > Aerophobales > JAGGXI01 > JAGGXI01. The sequence goes on along the minus strand of JAGGXI010000077.1, from coordinate 1,654 downwards.
TTAGTCTCACCCCTACACGCTAAACAGCCAATTAGCCCCATACTATAATTGAACAGGCTGAATAGTTACTATTATTTTATCTCTCACCTTTTCTATTGTCAACCACTAATTAGTGAATAGTAAATAGTAAATGGTGAATAGAAAAAACCTTGGGCTTAATCTCTTTTTGCTATTCACCCCTCACAAAAAAGTCATCTCAAGTGAAGGGGATATAAGTGAATGGGATGATGAGAAAATGAGAAAATGAGTATGATAGCTATAAATATGGTGGATTTAAAAGGATGCGGAATGCAGTCTGAGAAATATCTGGGAAGTTATTTTTCTATAACGAGGGAGGCGTATCCTACCACTGCTCTATAATCACCTGTAATTTCTCCAGAAGTAGCATATTTAAGGAGCCTGGCTTTTTTTGCCCCTAATAAAGAGCTGGCTGTAAGCATAGCCATAATTGGCCCCGAGCCACACATAGAAATTTCCTCTTTGAAAACTGTCTCTTCTAATTTTTGAGGGTTCAAAGATAAAATAGCTTCTATAGCCATTTTATCCTGTCTTTCCGCTATCTCTTGTGGTTGGTAATGGGTAAAATCGCTGCTGGCAATGATTAAGCTATTTTTATCCTTGAGTACTTTGGCTAATGCTTCTCCTATTCTTCGAGAAGTATTATAATCCTGTTTCGTTATGCAGATAGGAATTATCTTAAAACTATCTTTATAGCTATATTGCAGAAAGGGAAGTTGGACTTCCAGGGAATGTTCTCTTTGATGAGCTTTTTCGTCAAAGTGAATAAATGGGCAAATATTCACTATCTCTTTTGATAAATCATCATCTACCTCAGAGATACCCAGAGGAGTCTCCCACCCTCCTTTTTCTGTTATAGCTACTTGTGCACCGAAACCATAATGATTGGGACCCATAATAACTATAACATCAGGAGTCTTCTCTTTGATTATCTCGTAAAATCCCCAGGCAGCAACAGGGCCAGAATAAGGGTATCCAGCGTGTGGACAGACCAACCCCAATATTTTACCTTCCTTCTTTAAAGAGACTACTGGTACCTCGGCCGGTCCGAGATAATGAAGATAACAGTCTTTAATCTGTTTCTTTAATGCTTCCTCTGTTCCTTCATAAAAACTACCCGCTACTACAGCTTCTCTTATATTTTTTTTCATCTTTAAATCGGTGTAATCATTTTTAAGAATCTGTGTAATCAGAGGCTTTAATGAAATAAAACAAATATGGGAGCTAATACTAAGGAGATTACAGACATAAGTTTAATGAGAATATTAATAGAAGGCCCCATCGTATCTTTTAAAGGGTCTCCTACTGTATCTCCCACCACAGATGCTTTGTGAGCTTCTGAGCCTTTACCTCCTAAATTTCCTTCTTCTATATATTTTTTAGCATTATCCATAGCCGCTCCACTATTAGCCATTTGAATAGCCATAGGAAAGCCTGCAATCAGTGAGCCTGCTAGAAGCCCTCCTAAAGCTACAGGACCTAAAAAAAAGCCTATACATATAGGAATAACTACAACTAATATTCCCGGAAGCACCATACTTCTTAAAGCTCCTTTAGTAGCAATATCTACACATTGATTTGGGTCTGCTTTACCTTTGCCTTCCATCAACCCGGGGATTTCTCTAAACTGCCGTCT
>JAGGXI010000072.1 GCA_021163155.1 Candidatus Aerophobota bacterium | reverse complement strand
TATTACTTCGGGGTTTGTATGGCTATCGAGGTACTTTCCCCGAAGGAGCATTATAGGAGCTACCTTAACGAGAAGATGAGCAGAAACAATCCAAAGCGGATATACAACGACGGAGGGGAAAAGTCCCGAGATATTCTTGACAGAGAATGGGAATTTATTATAATAAAAAATAATTTTTTGAGATTTCTGAAAGAGCCAGAGATATCTGATTTCATAGATAAAAGTCTAAATTACACAGATTAGATTATTAAATCTGTGTAATCAGGAGACTGTTCAGGTTTTCAGAGCCTTTTTTTAAGGGAGTTGACAAAGGCTTAAAATAAAATAATATAAAAATAAAATAGGAATTTTAAATTTTAAGGAAAGAAAATGGGGAGATATATTTATTTTTTTAAAGAGGGAAAGGCAGAAGGTTCAACAAAGATGAAAGATCTTTTAGGAGGAAAAGGAGCTAATCTTGCTGAAATGTCAAATTTAGGTGTTCGAGTTCCTCCTGGGTTCACCATTAGTACCGAGGTATGTACTTATTATACCCAAAAAGGCAATTATCCAGAAGGATTAAATAAAGAGATAAGAGAAAATTTGAAAAAGGTGGAGGAGATAACGGGGAAAAAATTTGGAGATGCCGTTAATCCTTTGTTAATTTCTGTTCGTTCGGGAGCGAGAATATCTATGCCGGGAATGATGGATACAGTCCTCAATTTAGGTTTAAATGATAGGGCAGTAGAGGGATTGGCTAAACAGACAAAAAATGAGCGTTTTGCTTACGATGCTTATAGAAGACTTCTACAAATGTTTGGAAATGTAGTTTTAGGGATTAAAGGGGAAGAGTTTGAAAGTATCCTGGAGAAAAAAAAGAAAAACAAAAATATTCAGGAAGATGTTGATTTAACTTCGGAAGATTTTAAAGAAATAGTGGTAGAATTTAAAAAGTTAATAAAAAATAAAAAGAAAATGTCATTTCCTCAAGACCCTTTTAAACAATTAGAAATGGCTATAAATGCTGTTTTTGCATCCTGGAATAATAAAAGGGCTATTAGTTATCGCAGGATTAATAGAATTCCCGGGCATTGGGGGACAGCTGTTAATGTTCAAGCAATGGTTTTTGGTAATATGGGGAATAATTCAGGTACAGGTGTTGGATTTACCAGGGACCCCGCTATAGGGGAAAATAAGCTTTATGGAGAGTATTTAATTAATGCTCAGGGAGAAGATGTAGTTGCTGGTATAAGAACTCCTAAATCTTTGTCTAAACTAAAGGAAGATATGCCCGAAGCTTATGAGGAATTATTAGAAGTAACCCAAAAGTTAGAAAAACATTATAGAGATGTTCAAGACTTTGAGTTTACAATAGAGAAAGAAAAGCTTTATCTTTTACAAACCAGAACGGCAAAGAGAACCGCTCAAGCAGCTATAAAAATAGCTTGCGAGATGGTTCAAGAGGGGCTAATTACCAAAGAAGAAGCTTTAATGAGAGTAAAGCCTGAACAGTTAGAGCAGTTACTCCATCGCCGAATCGACCCTAAGGCAAAGGTTGAAGTTCTTGCCAGGGGATTACCAGCTTCTCCAGGAGCAGCTGTAGGGAAAATAGTTTTTACAGCGGATAGAGCAGTAGAAGTGGCTAACAAAGGAGATAAGGTGATTTTAGTCCGTCAGGAGACATCCCCAGAAGATATACATGGAATGGCTGTAGCTCAGGGGATACTTACCGCTCGAGGGGGAATGACCTCGCATGCAGCTGTTGTAGCCAGAGGGATGGGTAAGTGTTGTGTAGCTGGATGTGAAGAGATAAAAGTTGATGAAAAAAATAAAAAATTTGAAGTAAACAGATGTATTTTTAGAGAAGGTGATTTAATTACTCTGGATGGGAGTACAGGTGAAGTGATGAGGGGCACGATTCCTATGCTTGAGCCTGAGTTAAGTGGTGATTTTGAAAAACTTATGAAGTGGGCAGATGAAGTGAGAACTCTGGGTGTGAGAACTAATGCAGATACTCCTAAAGATGCAAAAATAGCTCGTGAATTAGGAGCAAAAGGTATTGGGCTTTGCCGAACGGAACATATGTTCTTTGGCAAGGATAGACTCCCTTTTGTCCAACAGATGATTTTAGCTGATAATCGGGAGGAGAGGGACAAGTTCGCTAAGAAGTTAGAGCCTATGCAAAAGAAAGACTTTAAAGAAATTTTTAAAGAAATGGAAGGATTACCTGTGATTATTCGTTTGCTTGACCCTCCTCTTCATGAATTTTTACCTAATTATGAGAATTTATTGGTGGAATTAAATACATTACGTCTACAAAATGGGAATAAGGAAAAAATTGCCGAGAAAGATAAAATTTTACAGAGAGTAGTAACCTTACGTGAGATAAATCCTATGATGGGACACAGAGGTTGTAGATTGGGGATTACCTTCCCTGAGGTTTATAAAATGCAGGCAAGGGCTGTTTTTGGGGCTGCAGCAGAATTAATACAAGAAGGGGTTAAGGTTTATCCGGAGATTATGATTCCCCTGGTTGTTAATGAAAGGGAATTGTCAATTCTCAGGAAAGAGGTTGTTGAAGTAGCTGAAGAAGTAATGAAGAATAAAGGGATTCGGTTTGAGTATAAGATAGGTACAATGATAGAGCTTCCCCGAGCTGCTTTATGTGCTGGCAAAATTGCTAAATTTGCTGATTTTTTCTCCTTTGGTACCAATGATTTGACACAAACTACATTTGGTTTTAGTCGGGATGACGCAGAAGGAAAGTTTATCCCTATATATATAGAAAAGAATATAATAAAGGAGGATCCTTTCCAGGTGCTAGACCAGGAAGGTGTGGGAGAGCTTGTGAAGATAGGAACAGAAAGAGGACATAAAGAAAATAATAACTTAGAAGTAGGTATCTGTGGAGAACATGGAGGTGAACCTTCTTCGGTTAAGTTTTGCCATCGTGTAGGATTGGATTATGTAAGCTGTTCGCCGTATAGGGTTCCTATCGCTCGTTTAGCTGCAGCACAGGCAAAAATAGAAGAAGACCAAAGTTAGTTTATTGAGTTAGTTAGTTTGTTGAGTTCTTTGAGTTATCTTACTTATGAATTATTTTAACCTTTAAAACCCAAAAAACTCAATAAACCATTTTTTTTGGGGAGGTTCCAGAGCGGTCAAATGGAACGGGCTGTAAACCCGTTGGCGTTGCCTTCGGTGGTTCAAATCCATCCCTCCCCACCAGAAAAAAGCAGGATTAGAAGGATAAAGGATTAAAGGGGCTTTCTAATCTTTGGGAGGCTGATAAAGTTTATTCATTATTTTCTTAATTCTTATTTCTCAATTTTGTTTTTTCTTGATGCCCATGTAGCTCAGAGGGTAGAGCACATCCTTGGTAAGGATGAGGTCACCGGTTCAAATCCGGTCGTGGGCTTTAATGGAAAAGTGTGTAAGATATAAAATTTGATTTATTTTAAGGAGGATAAAAAGATGGCACGGGAAAAATTTGTGCGAACAAAACCACATGTTAATATTGGAACTATTGGACATGTTGATCACGGTAAGACTACTCTTACGGCAGCTATAACTAAAATTTTGTCCAAGAAGGGACTTGCTGTATCTAAAGACGTAAATGAAATTGATAATGCTCCTGAGGAGAAAGAGAGAGGTTTAACTATCGCTATTTATCATGCGGAGTATGAGACAGAGAAGAGGCATTATGCTCATATAGATTGCCCAGGGCATGCTGATTATATTAAAAATATGATTACAGGAGCAGCGCAGATGGATGGGGCTATTTTGGTAGTTTCCGCTGCTGATGGAGCTATGCCTCAAACAAGAGAACATATTATTCTTGCTCGGCAGGTTAACGTTCCAGCAATAGTAGTTTTTTTAAATAAAGCAGATCGGGTAGAAGATAAGGAATTATTGGAATTAGTAGAACTTGAAGTTCGAGAGCTATTAAGTAATTATGAGTTCCCTGGGGATGATTTACCTGTAATTTCTGGTTCAGCTCTTGAAGCTTTAAATTGTGGATGCGGAAAAGAAGATTGCCCTCATTGCGGTCCCATAATTAAACTATTAAATGCAGTAGATGATTATATTCCTCTTCCCAAAAGAGAAGTAGATAAGCCTTTCCTTTTAGCCATAGAGGATATTTTCACTATAACGGGAAGAGGAACAGTAGTTACAGGAAGGATGGAAAGAGGAAAAATTAAGACAGGTGATCCTGTAGAGATAGTGGGGATGTCTAAAGAGATTAAAAAAACAGTAGCTACAGGGTTGGAAATGTTTAGAAAAACATTAGATGAGGCTCAAGCAGGAGACAATATTGGTGTACTTTTACGAGGAATAGAAAGAAAGGAAGTAGAAAGAGGACAGGTCCTTGCTTTTCCAGGAAGTATAACTCCTCATACTAAATTTGAGTCACAGGTATATATATTAAGTAAAGAAGAGGGTGGACGACATACTCCTTTCTTTGAAGGATACCGACCACAATTTTATTTTAGAACTACTGATGTAACTGGTGATGTAAATTTACCTGAGGGAGTAGAGATGGTAATGCCAGGAGATAATGTGAAACTGACGATAAAACTTATTACTCCTATTGCCATGGAACTTGGTTTAAGATTCGCCATAAGAGAAGGGGGACATACAGTAGGAGCAGGGGTGGTTAGTAAAATTATTGAATAAGGAGAAAAAATGTGAGGGAGATAGTTACGCTTGTATGCAGTGAGTGTAAAAGGAGAAATTATACTACCAAAAAGGAGAAAAAAACTCCCTCTTTAGTTCTTAAAAAGTATTGTAAATTTTGCAGAAAGCATACACTTCATAAAGAAAAATAGGTCCGTAGCTCAATTGGCTAGAGCACCGGATTCCAAATCCGACGGTTGCGGGTTCAAGTCCTGCCGGGCCTGCCAGAAAGATTGTGAATGGTGATTAATGAAGGGTAAATAGCAAGAAGAAGTTAATCCCCGGAGTTTTCTGTTTACCATTGCTGAAGAGGAGTAATAAAAGAATGGCTCATAAAGTAGGTAGTTTTTTACACGCAGTAAATAATGAGATGAAAAGGGTTAGTTGGCCTAATAAATCTCAGATTGTGAAATCTACTATTATAGTGTTAGTATCTCTTGTTGTTTTTGCTATAATTATAGGAGGAATGGACATCCTTTTTTTTCAAATAGTAAAAGTTTTTTTAAGGTAATATGATGGATAAGAAATGGTATGCTCTTCATACATATGTGGGGCAAGAGGATAAAATAAGGGTTAATCTTATGCAAAGAATAGAATTCTTTGGGATAAAAGACAAAATTTTTCGTATACTTATCCCTAAGGAAAAGATAGCTGAGGTTAAAAACGGTAAAAAAAGAATATATAGAAAAAAATTTTTTCCCGGGTATATGTTAATTGAAGCAGAGCTTACTGATGAGACGAAGTATGTGATTAGTGGCACTCCTGGGGTTAGTGGCTTTGTAGGTCCTAAAGGACAACCTGTTCCCCTCGATGAAAGAGAAGTGAGTAATATTGAGTATCGGGTAGGTCTTTTTGAAGAAAAGCCTAAGCCAAGCATTGTTTTTGAAGTAGGAGAAAGTGTGCGCATTACTCAGGGTCCTTTTGCTAACTTTCAAGGAGAAATAGTAGAGGTTAATTCTCAGCAGCAGAGACTTAAAGTATTGGTTTCTATATTTGGGAGAGAGACTCCTGTAGAATTAGAGTATGTAAATGTGGAGAAACTTTAATGGCAAAAAAACCTATAAAAGCAAAGATAAAACTTCAAATTGTAGCTGGGAAAGCAAATCCAGCTCCTCCGGTAGGTCCAGCATTGGGTCAGCAGGGAGTAAATATAATGGAATTTTGTAAAGCGTTTAATGAGAGAACAAAAGGCAAAGAAAGTATTTTAATTCCTGTAGTTATAACTGTTTATAAAGATAGGTCTTTTACTTTTAACTTAAAGACACCGCCTGCTGCTTCTTTACTTAAGAAGGCTGCTGGAATAGATAAAGGTTCAGGGGAACCCAATAAAAAGAAAGTAGGTAAAGTAAGCAGGAAAGATTTGGAAAAAATTGTCCAAATAAAGTTACCCGATTTAAATGCTTATGAGGTAGATAAAGCTATAAATATTATTCAGGGAACAGCCAAGAATATGGGCATAGAAATAGAGGGATGAATTATGGGGAAAAGAGGGAAAAGATATCTATCAATTATAAAAGAGGTAGATAAAAATAGAGAGTATTCTTCGTTGGAGGCTCTAGAATTGATTAAGAGAATAGCTAATTGTAAGTTTGCCGAATCTGTAGAAGTAAGTATATGGCTGAATATAAAACCTAAAGAAAGAGGAGAAAGAGTAAGAGGAACAGTAATTCTTCCTAAGGGATTAGGTAAGGAAGTGAAAGTTTTGGTTTTCGCGAGTGGGAAGGAGGCTGAGGAGGCTAAAGAGAAAGGAGCGGATTGGGTAGGAGGAGGAGAGTTAGTTAAAAAAATCGAAGGAGGATGGTTAGATTTCGATGCAGTGGTTTCTACTCCTCAAATGATGAAAACAGTAGCTAAATTGGGGAGAATTCTTGGTCCTCAGGGTTTAATGCCTTCTCCTAAAGTAGGGACAGTTAATGATAACCCGGCGCAAGTTGTGGAAGAATTAAAAAAAGGTAAGATTGAGTATAGAAATGATGCTACAGGAGTAATTCATGCGATGATAGGAAAAGTTTCTTTTACAAAGGAAGCCTTGTGGGAAAATTTAAAAGCTTTATTAATCTCTTTAAGTAAAAATAAGCCTTCCACAGTAAAAGGAAGGTATATCAAGGGAATTACTCTTTGTTCGACAATGGGACCGGGAATAAACTTAAATTTACAACAAACTTTAGGAATGTTATAAAATGGGATTAGAACAGAAAATAAAACAAGTGGAGGAGATAAGCAATAATTTAAAAGAGAGTAAAGCCTCTTTTGTATTGGATTATTGTGGGCTAAAAGTAGATGAACTTACAGATTTTCGTAAAAGATTAAGAAAAATAGGTAAAGCGAAGTTTTGTGTAGTTAAGAATAGTTTAGCTTATAGAGCAGCGGAAAAAGCAAAGATAAAAGGAATAAATAAATTTTTTTCCGGACCCACGGGAATAATTTTTGTTAAAGATGATCCTTTAACTTCGGCGAAAGTTCTTAAAGGATTTCTCCCGGAACATCCAAATTTGTCCATTAAGGGAGGGTCTTTGGGGGATGAGATCTTAGAAAAAGAGAAAGTAAAACTTTTATGGGGTCTGCCTAGTCAAGAAGTTCTCTTATCGCAGCTTATCGTTGGAATGCAATCCCCCCTAAGGAGACTGATAATGGTTTTAAATTCTCCGTTGGGGAAATTGATCTATTTATTGAAGGCAATTTTACAAGAAAGAAAAGGGAGTTAACCTATGGTGGAAAAAACATCTAAGATAGCAAAAAATGAAGAGAAAGTAAGAGAAGGAATGATAAAGAAAGATGATATTATAAAAGCAATCGAGCAGATGAATGTACTTGAATTATCAGAGTTAGTGAAAGAACTCGAAGAAAAATTTGGAATACAAGCTTTTGCTCCTCAAGCTGTCTCTCAAGTTTCTTCTGCAGGTGGAAAAGAAGAAAAGGAAGAGAAAGAAGAAAAAACAGAGTTTGATGTAATATTGGCTAATATGGGAAGTAAAAAGATCCAGGTAATTAAAGAGGTGAGAAAGCTCACCTCTTTAGGGTTAAAAGAGGCTAAAGATTTAGTAGAACAAGCCCCCAAACCAGTTAAAAAAGGTATAAGTAAAGAAGAAGCTTTAAAGATTAAGGAAACCTTAGAGGCGGTAGGAGCAAAAGTAGAATTGAAATAAGATAAACCCTGTTAGATAGCTTTCTGACAGGGTAAATTGGAATTGTGTGGAAACGGTAAATTTTTTTAAACAAGCGAAATTTAAATTTTTAAATTAATAGTTTACTTTCATTTTATATATAACCTTTAAAATTTGATAGTTTAGGAAAATTAAACTATCAGTGGAGAATAATTAATGAAAGAGAAAATAATAGATTTTACTAAATCTAAATCTGTAATAGATACTTCCGATCTTCTACAGATGCAGAAAATCTCTTTTAAAAACTTTCTACAAGAGGATGTTCCTCCAAATAAGAGGAAGAATGAGGGATTACAAGCGATATTTAAAGATGTTTTTCCTATAGAGAGTTATAATAGAAAATTACGTTTAGATTTTGTAGAATATCAACTTAGTAAACCTCAATATAGTATAGAAAAATGCAGGGAAGAAGAACTTACATATTCTCTTTTTTTATATGTTAAACTTCGTTTAAAGAGGACAGAAACGGGGGAGGTAACTGAACAAGAGATTTATTTAGGCAATCTTCCATTGATGACTGAAAAGGGAAGCTTTATTATTAATGGGGCGGAAAGAGTAATAGTAAGTCAGCTTCAACGCTCACCAGGTCTCTTTTTTGAGGAGGATCCTACAGCTACGACAGGGAAAGGAGTGCTTTATAAAGCGCGAATTATACCTGAAAGAGGAAACTGGTTAGATTTTGAAATTAAAAAAGATTTTTTGTATACACGTATTAATAGAGGAAGGAAATTTTTGACTACCTTATTTATAAGGGCTATGGGGGGAGTTCCTGAACAAATTATCAATGAATTTACTGATTTTAGAGATAGAAAGATGTTAAAAGAAAGTTTTGAGCAAGACGGAGTAAAATCGCAAAAAGAGGCTCTTCTTAAGATTTATCAGAGACTTCGGCCCGGGCATTCAGCTATCTTTGAATCACCAAAAGAAATCTTTGATAAGAATTTCCGTGATCCTCATAGGTATAATCTAAGTAAAACAGGAAGATATCAAATAAATAAGGAGTTAGATTTAAATAATAATTGGGATGTAGGAATTCTTCAATTAAAAGATGTGGTAGAAACTATAAAACATCTATTCAAATTAAATAGAGAAAAAGAAGAGATTAAAAGCATAGATCATCTTTCTTGCAGAAGGGTAAGAGGGATAGGTGAACTTTTAGCTAACCAGTTTCATATTGGTTTGGTCCATTTGGCAAGAATAGTTCAACAAGGAATGAGTATTCAGGAGCCGGATAAAGTTTCTCCTCGTTCTCTTATTAATACCAATGTAATGAGAAGTGCAATAAATGGTTTTTTTAATACAGGCTCTCTTTCTCAATATTTAGATCAAACTAACCCTTTAGCTGAGCTAACTCATAAACGTAGACTGTCGGCTCTTGGTCTTGGAGGATTAACACGCGTTCAGGCTAAAGAAGAAGTGAGAGATGTTCATTATACCCATTATGGACGTATTTGCCCCATAGAAACCCCTGAAGGGCAAAACATTGGTTTAATTGCTTCTTTAGCTAGTTATGCCAGGATAAATGAATTAGGTTTTTTGGAGGCTCCTTATAGAAAAGTGAAGAAGGGAAGAGCTACTAAAGAAATAGTATATTTGGATGCAAGAGAAGAGGATAAGTACCATATTGCTGGTGCTGGTGCTGTTGATGAAGAAGGAAATTTTATAGACCTGCAAGTTATAGCCAGGCATAAGGGAGAGATTGTAAAGGTTGCTAAAGAAGAGATAGATTATATAGATGTATCTCCTAAACAAATGGTAAGTATTAGTACTTCATTGATTCCTTTTTTAGAGAGCGATGAAGCTAACCGAGCTTTGATGGGATCGAATATGCAACGTCAGGCAGTCCCCTTAGAAATTCCAGAAGAGCCTTTTGTTCAAACAGGAGTAGAAGGAAAAGTAGCTAAAGATTCTATGGTTGGAACAGTAGCGAAGAAAGGGGGAGAAGTCGTCTATGTAGATGCTGATAAAGTAAGTGTAAGGAGTTCTGAAGGCATAGATACATATAATTTAGTAAAATTTAGAAAGTCCAATCAAAAAACTTGTATAAATCAAAGAGTTTTAGTATCTAAAGGGGACAGAATAAAAGAGGGGGCATTCATAGCTGATGGCCCAGCTATGAATAATGGTAAACTCTCTTTAGGAAGAAATATTCTCGTAGCTTTTATGCCCTGGGAAGGATACAATTTTGAAGATGCAATCTTAGTTAGCGAAAAATTAGTAAAGGAAGATACTTTTACCTCTATTCATATTGAGGAATTTCAAGTTGAGGCAAAAGAACTTAAATCAGGAATAGAGGAGATAACCGCCGATGTTCCTAATGTGGAAGAAACAGTTTTAAAAAATTTAGATGGAGAGGGTATCATTAGAATAGGAGCAGAGGTAAAGCCAGGAGATATTATAGTAGGTAAGGTGACTCCCCAAGTTGAGATAAAGCTTACTCCTGAAGAGAGACTGTTGCGTAGCATCTTTGGAGAAAAAGCGCAAAAAGTTAAGGATAATTCTTTAAGGATTCCTCCAGGTGTTAAAGGAAAGGTAATTAAAATTAAAGTTCTTTCTCAATCTAACAAAGATAATCTTCCTCCTAATGTAAGAAAGAGAGTAAAGGTATATATAGCCGTTAGGCGCAAAATTGGGGTCGGGGATAAGATGGCTGGCCGTCATGGAAATAAGGGAGTCGTCTCCAGGGTGCTTCCTGAGGAAGATATGCCTTATCTTCCTGATGGAACGCCTATAGAGATAGTCTTAAATCCTTTAGGGGTTCCTTCGAGAATGAATATAGGTCAGATATTAGAGATGCACTTAGGATGGATAGCGAAAACTTTAGGTGCATATATGATATGCCCTGTTTTTGAGGGCCCCCTGGAGGATAAGATAAGGGAGCTATTAAATAAGGCTCATCTTTCCGAGTCAGGGAAGACTATTCTTTATGATGGGCGGACAGGAGAGCCTTTTCATCAGCCAGTTGCCGTAGGTTATATGTATATAATGAAACTCATCCACTTAGCTGAGGAGAAAATACATGCTCGTTCTACCGGACCTTATGCTTTGATTACTCAGCAGCCATTAGGGGGGAGGTCAAGGCAAGGAGGACAGAGATTCGGGGAAATGGAAGTATGGGCTTTGGAAGGATATGGAGCAGCCTATACTCTTCAGGAAATGCTTACCAATAAATCTGATGATATTCAGGGAAGAACCAAAATCCATGAAGAGATAGTAAAAAGGGAAAATACATTAAGTACTCAAACTCCTGAATCTTTCAAGGTTTTAGTTAAAGAGCTTCAAGCCCTGGGATTGAATTTGGAGTTTTGGGAAGGCACTAAAAAATTTTCTATCGAGGATATGGAAAAAGGGGAAGAACCATGGAAGATGGATAATATAGATAAAATAAAGATAAGATTAGCTTCTTCTGAAGAGATAAGGAAGTGGTCTCATGGAGAGGTGAGAAAGACAGATACTATTAATTATCGGACTTTTAGGCCAGAGAGAGGAGGACTTTTTTGTGAACAAATCTTTGGGCCTACAAAAAGCTATGAATGCTATTGTGGTAAATATAGAAAGATGAAATATAAGGGTGTAGTATGTGAGAGATGTGGGGTTGAGGTTACCTCATCCAAAGTTCGCCGAGAAAGAATGGGGCATATCGAGTTGTCTACTCCTGTTACTCATATCTGGTATGTAAAGAAATATTTGCCGTCTTTACTTAATCTTAAAAGAAGTGAGGTAGAAAAGGTAATCTATTTTATGAACTATTTAATAATTGACCCCGGTAAAACTCCTTTAAAGAAATTACAAATTTTAAGTGAAGAGGAGTATCAAAGATATAAACAGATTTATGGAGAAGATGCTTTCCGTGCAGGTATGGGAGCAGAAGCAATTTTAGAAATTTTAGAGAATATGGACTTAGAAGAATCAATGAAAAGATTGAAAGAAAAACTCCTTGAAGAAGGAAATAAAACTAAAAGAATTAAGTTAATTAAGCAGTTAGGGGTAATGAAGAAATTTGTTTATTCAGGCAATAAGCCGGAGTGGGTAATTTTAAAGATTATTCCTGTTATACCTCCTGACTTTCGACCTATGGTCCAGTTAGAAAACGGGGTTTTTGCTAATTCAGATTTAAATGATTTATATCGACGTATTATTAATCGAAATAATCGCCTTAGATATTTGCTAGATATAGGAGCTCCTCAGATAATTATTCAAAATGAAAAAAAGATGCTTCAGCAATCAGTAGATGCTCTTATTGAAAACGAAAAGATCCCTCAACCTATATTAGGCGCTGCTCATAGACCTCTTAAATCTTTAAGCGAGATAATGAAAGGAAAGCAAGGTAGATTCAGGCAAAATCTATTGGGTAAGAGAGTTGATTATTCTGGTAGGGCTGTGATTATACCGGGCCCGGATTTAAAATTACATCAATGCGGAGTTCCCGAAAAAATGGCTCTAGAACTTTTCAGGCCTTTTGTCCTGGCAGAAATCTTACTTGAAGGTAAAGCAGAAACTATAAAGAGAGCTAATGACTTTATAGAAAAAACAGAGCCTTTCATTTGGGAAATATTAGAAAGAGTAGTTAAAGATCATCCTGTAATCCTTAACAGAGCTCCTACCCTCCATCGTTTAGGAATGCAAGCTTTCCAGCCTATTTTAATAGAAGGAAATGCTATTCAACTTCATCCTTTAGTGTGTACAGCTTTTAATGCCGATTTTGATGGAGATCAAATGGCTATACATATCCCTCTCTCATTTGAAGCACAACTTGAGACAAAAACTTTGATGTTTTCCATCAATAATATAATTTCTCCTTCTCACGGAGAGCCTATAATCTCCCCTACTCAAGATATAACGGTTGGTTGTTATTATTTAACTTTAGAAAAGGATACAGGTGAGGAAGAGAGAGTTTTTTCAAGTAGAGAGGAAGTGATTTTTGTTTATGAGCTGGGGAAATTAGCTCTTCATCAGAAAATAAAACTACGTCAAGGGAAAGGTTGGATATCTACTACCCCAGGAAGGGTAATTTTAAATCAAGTTCTACCCCAAGGGATGGAATTTAAGAATTGTTTAGTAGATAAAAAAGCTCTTACAGAAATAGTAAGTGAAATTTGGAAAAAGTATGGAAATATGACTACCATTAAAGTTTTAGATAAAATAAAAAAAATAGGATTTGAATATGCTACTAAGTCAGGTTTGACTTTCTCTATTAGCGATATCCCTAATATGCCAAAGAAGAAGAAATTTTTGCAAGCGATAGAGGAAGAAGTGGAGGGATATAATAGAAGGGCAGAGGATGGGGAAATTAGCGAAGAAGAGAGATATATGGATGTGATAGATCTAAGAGTAAGAGCTACTGAGCAAATAGGGGAAAAGGTATCTCAATATCTTTCAAAGGATATTTTTAATCCTCTTTATTTGATGTGGAAATCTGGAGCAAGGGGAAGTAAGGATCAATTACGTCAAATAGTTGGAATGAAGGGTTTAATGGGGAGATCCATAAGAGAGACTTATCGACATGAGCTTTGGGATGAAGCATTTAAAAGACAACTTAATATTTCTCCTGCTTTAATTAGACAATATTTTTATCCTCTCTCGGGAGGAAGGTTAAGAGGAAGGATTGTTGAAGAACCTATCAAGTCGAGTTTTAAAGATGGCCTTACTACTTCAGAGTATTTTCTCTCCACATCGGGAGGTAGAAAAGGATTAGTAGATACTGCTCTCAAGACAGCTTATGCAGGATATCTTACCCGTAAGTTAGTAGCTGTAGCTCAAAATATTATTATTTCAGAAGAGGATTGCGGAACTATAGATGGTTTATATATAAGTCCTTTAATTGAAGAAGGGAAATTAATAAAATCTTTAAGTAGTAGAATAGTGGGTAGGGTAACCGTTTCCCCAGTAATAGATCCTTCTACAAAAGAGGTAATAATAGGTTCCAACAAAGAGATAACAGAGGAGATGGCAGAAAGAATAGAGAAAGTAGGGATAAAAAAGGTGAAAGTTCGTTCTCCTTTGACTTGTCAGGCTAAATGGGGATTGTGTCAAAGGTGTTATGGCTGGGATTTATCTACTCATAAATTAGTTAATGTAGGAGAAGCTGTAGGGGTTATAGCTGCTCAGTCTATAGGAGAACCAGGAACTCAGCTCACTTTACGTACTTTCCATACAGGAGGGATATTTCGAAAAGGGGGAGATATCCCCCAAGGTTTACCTCGAGTAACAGAGTTGTTTGAACCTCGAAGGCATAACTATTCCCAAGAAAAGTCTATTAGACAAAGGGAAGGAGAAGAGGCACTTATAAGCGAAAGGGAAGGCATAGTAAAAATAGAAAATAAAGAAGGACGTTCATTTGTTAGGATACAAGGAGAAAAAGGGGAAGAAATAGTTTACGAAGCAGGAGGAGAGCTACTCGTCTCCGATGGAGAGAAAGTAGAGGCGGGGAGAAAGATTATTGAGGGGAGTACAAATCCGCGGGTTCTTTTAAATATAAAAGGAGTTAGGGCGGTAGAAGAGTATTTAGTTAACCAGACTCAGGAAGTTTATCTATCTCAGGGGGTAGATATAAATCTCAAACATTTTGAAGTAATTATAAGGCAAATGATGAGAAGGGTAGAAATAGAAGATCCAGGAGATACAGATTACCTGCCAGGAGAACAGATAGATAAAGTAGAGTTTGAGGAGATTAACAGGGAAATAAAAAAGAATGGCGGTAAGCCAGCTAAAGTAAAACCTGTTCTTTTATCAATACCCAAAGCAGTGCAAGAAGATAATAGGAGTTTCTTATCCGCTGCTTCTTTTCAGAGAGCAAAACAAGTTTTAGTAGAGGCAGCTGTTTGGGGGCAGATAGATCAATTAAAAGGATTAAAGGAGAATGTGATTATTGGTAAACTAATTCCTGCAGGAACAGGATTTTTAAATACAGATTTACACGAAAACTAAGCAGCCAATAAGAAGGAGTAATTAATGCCTACTATAAATCAATTAGTAAGAAAAGGACGTAAGACTATTGTTAAGAAGAGGAAGACTTTAGCATTGCAGGGATCGCCTCAAAGAAAGGGAGTTTGTGTTACTGTGAAAACACTTACCCCTAAGAAACCTAATTCTGCTCTACGTAAAGTAGCCAGAGTAAGACTATCCAATGGAAAGTTAGTGACTGCTTATATTCCAGGAGAAGGACATAATCTTCAAGAACATTCAATTGTACTGGTAGAAGGAGGGAGAGTTAAAGATTTGCCTGGGGTGAAATATCACATTATTCGAGGGACTTTAGATACAATGGGTGTGGAGGGTAGAAAACAAGCACGTTCTAAATATGGAGAGAAAAGAAAGTGAGGAATTTGAATGGCTAGAAGAAAAATATCAAAAAAAAGAGATGTACTTCCAGATCCTTTATATAATAATAAAGTGGTAAGTAAACTCATTAATAAGATAATGAGGGGAGGAAATAAGAGTAAAGCGGAGTCAATCTGTTACGGATGTTTTGATATTATAGAAAAGAGGTTGAATAAAGATCCTCTCCAGATTTTTTTGACAGCTTTAGAGAATGTTAAACCTGTTCTTGAGGTTCGTTCTCGACGGATAGGGGGAGCTACTTATCAGGTACCTACAGAAGTAAGGCCTGAAAGGCGTGACGCTTTAGCTTTAAAATGGATAATTTATTTTGCTTCACAAAAGAAGGGCAAAGCTATGAAGGAAAAGTTATCTGAAGAGATTATAGTAGCTTCTCAGGGTAAAGGATTAGCAGTAAAGAAGAAGGAAGATACGCATAAGATGGCAGAAGCTAATCGAGCGTTTGCTCATTATAAATGGTAATAGAAATTGCAAATTAAAATTAAAAAAGGGAATAATAAATCTCATTTTAGAGAATCTTATTTATTAGTGGCAAAAAAAATGGACAAACAGAATTATTCTTTATATATAGATAAAATTAGAAATATTGGTATAATAGCTCATATAGATGCAGGGAAGACTACAACTACTGAGCGTATTTTATACTATACGGGAAAAACTTATAAAGTAGGTGAAGTACACGAAGGAACGGCAGTTATGGATTGGATGGAACAGGAAAAAGAGAGAGGTATTACCATAACTTCTGCAGCTACTACCTGTTTTTGGAAAAATCATTATATTAATATTATAGATACTCCAGGACATGTAGATTTTACAGTAGAAGTGGAAAGAACTTTAAGAATCCTTGATGGAGCAGTAGTTATTTTTTCTGGCGTAGAGGGAGTCGAACCTCAATCAGAAACGGTTTGGCATCAGGCTGATCGTTATCGTATTCCACGCTTGATATTTATCAATAAATTAGATAGGATAGGAGCCGATTTTTATAGAGTAGTAGCTTCTATTAAAGAGAGATTCCCCCTTACTTTTTTACCTCTTCAATTACCCATAGGAAAAGAAGGGGAGCTTGAGGGAATAGTAGATTTAGTGGAAATGAAAGCATTTTATTGGGAAGGGGTAGATCTAAATTCTAAAATTTTTGAAAGAGAGATTCCTTCTTCAATGCAGGATAAGGTCTCTCTTTTCCGAGATGATTTAGTGGAAAAAATAGCTGAAAGTAGCGATGAGTATCTTGAAAAATTTTCCTATAAAGAAGACCTGGAAACAGACGAAATTAAGAGAGGAATAAGAAATTTAGTTATACGTGGAGAAGGAGTTCCTATCTTTTGTGGCAGTGCTTTAAAAAATAAAGGTACACGCCTCTTATTAGATGCAGTGGTAGACTATCTTCCTTCTCCTTTAGATGTTTCTCCAACAAAAGGATTGAATCCTCTTAATGGAGAAAAAGAAGGAAGAATCTCTTCCATTCAAGAGCCTTTTTCTGCTTTGGCTTTTAAAGTAGCCCTTGATCCTTACGCTGGTAGATTGACATATTTAAGAATTTATTCAGGGAGGATTAAATCAGGTTCCTTTGTATATAACTCTACAAAGAATAAAAAAGAAAGAGTAAACCGAATTTTAGAGATGCATGCTAATTTTAGAGAAGAAAAGGAGGAGATATTTGCCGGGGAGATAGGAGCAATAATAGGACCAAAGGATATAGAGACAGGGGATTCTCTTTGTGATGAAAAACATCCTATAATTTTTGAGAGGATAAAATTTGCTTCACCTGTGATTTCTTTGGCTATCGAACCTAAAACTGAATCAGAGAGGGATAAATTATCTTTTTCTTTAAATAAATTGACCAAGGAAGACCCTACCTTTAAGATCCATCAAAGCAAGGAGACAGGGCAAACCATAATTTCAGGAATGGGTGAACTTCATCTTGAAGTTATTTTGGATAGGTTAAAGCGTGAATTTAATTTAGAAGTAAATGCGGGTGAACCAAGGGTAGCTTATAGAGAGACAATAAGGGAGAAAGCTCAATCTCGGGGTCAGTATATTCGCCAGAGCGGAGGAAGGGGTCAATATGGAGATGTTTCCCTTGAAGTTGAACCAATGCCAGAAAACAGCAAAGAAAATCTATTTGTGGATAAAACTAAAGGAGGAGTTGTCCCAAAAGAATTTATACCCGCTATAGAAAAGGGAGTCAGAGAAACTATGCTAAATGGGTTATTAGGAGGTTATCCTCTGGTAAATGTTAAGGTTAGTCTTATTGATGGTTCATACCACCCTGTAGACTCCTCAGAGTTTTCTTTTAAAGTTGCTGCTTCTATTGCTTTAAAGAAGGCATTCCAACAAGCAAAACCTTATCTATTAGAACCTGTAATGAGGCTGGTAGTAAAGGTTAACCATAAATTTATAGGGGAGATTATGGGGGATATTATTAGTCGAAGGGGGCATATTTATGATATAAAAGTAGAGAGAGAAGTCCATTCCATAAGTGCATATGTTCCTTTAGCGGAGTTATTTGGATATATAACTACACTTCGTTCTTTAACTCAAGGTAGAGCTATCTCCTATATGGAGTTTGCTTATTATCAAGAGGTGCCTTTAGAGATAACTAATAAAATTATTGAACGGGAGTGAAAAAAATGCCTAAGCAGAAAATTAGAATTAAATTAAAAGCTTATGACTATAGAATATTGGATCAATCTGTAAAAAAGATTGTGGAGACGATAGAGAATACAGGAGCAAAAATTTGTGGGCCTATTCCTTTACCCACGAGGATTAGTAGATTTACTGTGCTTCGTTCTCCTCATACTCATAAAGATTCTCGGGAGCAGTTTGAGATGAGAATTCATAAAAGATTGATAGATATTCTTGAATCTAACCCTAAAACAGTAGATGCCTTGATGGCAATAACTCTCCCCACTGGGGTTAATGTAGAGGTTAAGCTATGATGGAAGTAATTTTGGGTAAAAAAGTGGGAATGACTCAACTTTTTGATAAAGATGCACTTGTTCCTATAGCAGTAGTGGCAGCAGGACCTTGCAAAGTAATTCAAAAAAAGACAGAAAAAAAAGATGGTTATAATGCTATTCAGCTTGGATTTGGGGAAATAAAAAAAAGTCGAATTACAAAGCCTTTATTGGGACATTTCAAGAAGGGAGGAGTTATTCCGCAAAGATATCTAAAAGAAGTAAGAACAGATGACATTGATCAGGTAGAAGTAGGGGATGAGATTAAAGTTAACATTTTTAAAGAGGGTGATTTAGTGGATGTTAGTGGCATCTCGAAAGGGAAAGGGTTTGCGGGAGTAATGAAGAGGCATAATTTCAAAGGAGGGCCTGCTTCTCACGGGGCTAAACAGTGGCATCGTCGACCGGGTTCCATAGGAGCATCTTCCGATCCTTCTCGAGTATTTAAGGGCAAAAAAATGCCTGGAAGAATGGGAGGGGGGAAGGTGACCGTTCGTAATTTAATGGTGGTGAAAGTCGATGAGAAAAGGGATTTTCTTTTAATTAAAGGGGCTCTACCAGGGAAAAACGGTGGGTTATTGACTATAAAAAAAGTTAAAAATACTTTAGTAGAAAAAGGTTAGAGATGGAATTAAAAGTTTATGACATGGAAGGCAAAGAGAGTGGGAAAATCGATTTAATTGAAGATATATTTAACAAAGAGATAAAGGATACTTTGTTAAGAGAAGCATTATTAGCTTATTTAGATAATCACCGTCAAGGGACAGTTTCTACAAAAGGAAGAAGTGAAGTCAAAGGAGGAGGTAGAAAGCCTTGGGTGCAGAAAGGGACGGGAAGAGCAAGAGCAGGCACTATTCGTTCTCCTCTTTGGGTTGGAGGAGGGATTATTTTTGGGCCAAAACCGAGGAAGTTTAAATCTCATCTCTCGAAGAAGGTTAAACGTGCAGCTTTAAGATACAGTTTAGTAAAAAAATTTAAGGAGGGTAATCTTCTTATTTTAGATAAAATATCTTTAAAGACTGCCAAAACAAAAGAAATGGTAAGTTTTCTTCAGAAGTTTTCTTTGAAAGGGAAGACTCTGCTTGTTTTAGATCAAAAGGACGAAAGAGCGATAAGGTCATCTTCTAATTTGAAACAATTATGTATCTGTTATGTTTCTACAGTTTGTGGATATGATATTTTCTCTCATCGTAATTTATGCTTGACTAAAGAAGCTTTAATTGATATTATAGAAAGGTTGAAAAAAAATGAGTAGAGCTCCCCAGGATATTATTCTACAACCTCTAATTTCAGAAAAAAGTACCCGACTTTTAAAGGAGAATAAGTATGTGTTTAAAGTTTCTCCAACCTCAAATAAGGTAGAGATAAGAAAGGCGGTGGAGGAAGCATTTGGGGTAAGAGTCGATAATGTAAGAACTATGCATGTTAGAGGAAAGAATCGCCGATGGCGAGGGCGAATTACAGGAAAAACTCCTTCTTGGAAAAAAGCTATAGTTAAATTAAAGCAGGGAGAGAGTATTGATGAATTAGGAGTATAGAATGGGCATAAAGGAATATAAACCTACTTCTCCTGGAAGAAGATGGGGTAGCGTTTCTCAGTTTTCTGAGATTACCCGTAAGAAAAGCGAAAAAAGACTTGTTGTCGGGTTAAAGAAAAATAGCGGTAGGAATAATCAGGGTAAAATTACTGTTCGGCATAAAGGCGGGGGAGCAAAAAGAAAATATCGCTTAATCGATTTTAAAAGGGATAAAGAAGAGATTCCTGCTGATGTTGCTTCTATTGAATATGATCCTAATAGGTCAGCAAGAATTGCTCTTCTTCATTATAGGGATGGAGAAAAAAGATATATAATTGCTCCAACGGATTTAAGAAAAGGTGATGAGGTAATTTCAGGTGAAAATGTCCCTTTGAAGGTTGGTAATGCTCTTCCTTTGCGAAGGATTCCTGAGGGGAGTTTTATTTATAATATTGAATTAAATAAGGGTGGAGGAGGACAGTTAGTTCGTTCTGCAGGGACGTTTGCACAAATTTTAGCAAATGAAGGAAAATATGCGCAAATTAAGCTTCCTTCTGGAGAAGTTCGTTTAATTTCTTTAGAATGTAAAGCTACTTTGGGTAGAGTGAGTAATGTAGACTATGAGAATGTGACAATAGGTAAAGCTGGGAAGTCAAGGTGGCTGGGCAGACGTCCAAAAGTCAGAGGGTCAGCTATGAATCCTATAGATCATCCTCATGGAGGAGGAGAGGGACGTAGTGGTCCAGGAAGGCATCCAGTAACCCCATGGGGAGTTCCTACTAAAGGTAAAATAACAAGAAAAAAGGGTGAACCCTCTGATAAATTAATTATTCAAGGAAGAAAAAAGAAAAAGAGAAAAAGATGATTTTTAGAAAGAAGAGAGGAAGTTAAATGGGCCGTTCGCTTAAAAAAGGTCCGTATGTGCAGGAATGTTTGTTAAAAAAGACAGAGAAAGTGAGAAAAGAGGGGAAAAGGTTGCCCATTAAGACATGGTCCCGTAGATCTATAATTATTCCCGAATTTGTAGGATATACCTTTGCTGTTCATAATGGCAGGGAATTTATCCATGTTTATATCACAGAGGATATGGTGGGACATAAATTGGGTGAATTTGCTCCTACTCGCAAGTTTACTCGTCATGGAGCGCATACAAAGAGGACTGTTTCACCGAAATAAAGTGAGAAGTAAGACGTAAGAAGTGAGAAAGGGTTTATTAATGGAAGTGAAAGCTACAGCAAAGTATGTAAGAGTTTCTCCTTTTAAAATAAAGAAAATCACTGAACTTATTCAAGGAAAACAGATAGAAAAAGCAAGGAATATCTTAAGTTTTGTAACTAAGAAACATACTCGAGTGGTAGAGAAGGTTCTGGAATCAGCTTTATCTAATGCTAAAAATAACTTTGGGTTAACTCCTGATAATCTTTATATAAAGAAGGCTTTAGTAGATAAAGGCCCTACTCTTAAAAGAACAAGACCCAGGGCAAGAGGAAGAGCTGATTTAATGCGTCGAAGAACTTCACATATTACAGTAATCCTTGAAGAAAGGGGGAAATAAGGCAGTGGGGCAAAAAGTTAATCCGGAAGGCTTTAGATTAGGAATAACTAGAAAATGGAAAAGTGAATGGTATGAAGAAAAAAAATATGCATGTTATCTTCATGAAGACTTATTGATACGCCGTTTTCTCGAAGAGAGGTTCAAAAAAGCCAATGTTTCAAGGATTTTAATAGAAAGAGCAGCGAGTAAGATACGAATAAATATTTTTGTTGCTCGTCCCGGTATTATTATTGGGAAAAAAGGTGAAGCTATTGAAAAAACTAAACAGAAAGTAGAAAAATTAACGGGGGAAAACAACAAAATTTTATTAAATGTCCAAGAAGTAAAACGGCCAGAAGTAGACTCTCGACTAGTAGCTAAAAAAATTGTTTCTCAATTGAAAAAAAAGATGGGAGCAAAGAAAGTAATGAGACAGGCTATTTCACGAATAATGGAATCAGGCGCTGAAGGAGCTAAAATTTCCTGCCAGGGAAGGATTAATGGAGCAGAGATAGCTCGAAAAGAATGGATGAAGGAAGGAAGAGTTCCTCTGCATACTATAAGGGCAGACATTGATTATGGAACAGCTACTGCTCATACTACTTATGGATGTATTGGGGTAAAAGTGTGGATATGCAAAGGGGAGATATTTTCCCCAGTTTAAAAGGAGAATTTATAGATGAGATTGCAGCCAAAAAGAACAAAATATAGAAAAACTCAAAAAGGAAGAATGAAGGGAAAAGCTTCGAAAGGAACAAGACTAAATTTTGGAGAGTATGGTTTAATGGCTGAGGAATGCAGTTGGATAACTGCACGTCAAATAGAATCAACAAGAATTACAATGGTTCGTTCTATAGGAAAAGAGGGACGAGTATGGATTAGAATTTTTCCGGATAAGGTAATTACGAAGAAACCTTTGGAAACACGTATGGGTAAAGGAAAAGGAGAGCCGGAATACTGGGTAGCTCCAGTTAAACCGGGAAGGGTTCTTTTTGAATTAGAGGGAGTGGTAGAGAAAAAAGCTAAAGAAGCTTTTCGTTTAGCTTCCTGTAAACTTCCCCTTAAAACAAAAGTTATTTCTTTAAAAGAGAGCATACTGTTATGAATATTATGAGAATAGATGAGCTAAGGGATTTAAATGAAGTGGATCTTCGTCAATATCTTGGAGATTTGAAAAAAGAATGGTTAAACATTAGAATACAGATAGCTCAAGGTAGGATGACAAATTTCTCAAAAGTTAAAGATGTAAAAAAGGCAGCAGCGAGAGTAAATACTCTACTTCGAGAGAAAGGAAAAGTAGCTAAAGCTAAATAGGAGAAAAGATGGGAAGGAAAATTAAGGAAAGAATAGGAGAAGTGGTAAGTGATAAAATGGATAAAACAGTTGTAATTTGCATTAAACGTGAATTTACCCATCCTTTGTATGGTAAAACAATACGAAGAAAAAAGAATATAAAAGCTCATAGTGAAGATAATAGATGCCGAGAGGGAGATATTGTAAGGATAGTAGAAACTAGACCTTTAAGTAAAGATAAGCATTGGCGTGTGGTTGAAATTATAAAAAGGAGAGAAGAAGTAGGATGATTCAGCTTCAAACTCAACTCGAAGTCGCGGATAATACTGGTGCAAAGAGGATAATGTGTATAAGAGTAATGGGAGGCTCTTCACGTCGTTATGCTCGAATAGGCGATATGATAGTAGCTTCAGTAAAGAAGGCCATTCCTAATACAGGAATAAAAAAGGGTGAGATAGTTAAAGCAGTAGTTGTAAGAACAAAGAAAGAGATACGGCGGAAAGATGGGTCATATATTAGATTTAATGAGAATGCAGCGGTATTAATTGATACCGCAGGTAATCCTCGGGGAACAAGAATTTTTGGTCCCGTAACCCGAGAATTGAGAGAAAAGAAATTTATGAAGATAATTTCTTTGGCCCCCGAAGTATTATAGCTATAAAAAAGGTGAAATAATAAATTTTAATATCTAATCATAAATAATGTCAAATAAACAAAATTTAGAATAATACAATTTAGAGGGCTCGCAGGTGGTAGACTGGTTAGCTTAGTTTTTAGAAAAAATAGATAGTTTAAATTTAATAATTGAGGTGGATAAATGTCCAGAATAAAGGTAGGAGATGAAGTAGTAGTTCTTTCTGGAAAAGATAAAGGAAAACGAGGCAAGGTAACGGGAAGAGTTTTTAAAGAAGACAAACTAATCGTAGAAGGTATTAATATTGTAAAAAAACATATAAGACCCACTCGGAAAGGTCAGGCGAGTGGAATAGTGGAGAGAGAAGCTTCTATTCATGCGAGTAATATAATGCTAGTGTGTTCACGTTGTGGAAAAAGGACGAGAATAGGAATAAAATATTCGAAAGAAGAGGAGAGAAAATTAAGATTTTGTAAAAAATGCGGAGAGGTAATA
Organism: Candidatus Aerophobota bacterium; assembly: GCA_021163155.1. Taxonomy (GTDB): domain Bacteria; phylum Aerophobota; class Aerophobia; order Aerophobales; family JAGGXI01; genus JAGGXI01. The sequence goes on along the minus strand of JAGGXI010000072.1, from coordinate 25,633 downwards.
GATTGAGAATTAAGGATTCAGAATTAAGAATCCAGAATGAAAAAACATTAACTAAATCTTTTGTAGATTTATAAATAAAATCCAATTGGATTCTATTTCTCTTTTTCTATTATAAATTTTGTTCATCCTAATCAGGAGCGGTAATAAAAATGGTTAAATTAAAAGAAGTATATAAAAAAGAGTCTATTCCAATAATGATTAAAAAATTTGGCTACAAAAATGAAATGGAAGTTCCTAAAATTGAAAAGGTTTGTGTTAATGTAGGATTAGGTAATGCTAAAAATGAGCCTAAGTTGTTGGAGCAAGCAAAAAAAAGTCTTGCTTTAATTACTGGGCAACAACCTGTAGTTACAAAAGCCAAGAAGTCTATAGCTGGTTTTTCCTTGAGAAAAGGAACTCCTATAGGGTGCAAGATTACCCTTAGAAACGAGAGAATGTATGAATTCTTAGACAGATTGTTCAATTTGGCTATACCGAGAATTCGGGATTTTCAGGGTATTTCTCCAAAAGGATTCGATGGAAAAGGCAATTTTACTTTAGGAATATCGGAGTTTTTGGTTTTTCCGGAAGTAGGTTACGAAGAAATGAGTAAAAATCAGGGCTTATCTATAACAATAGTTACTACTGCTGAAGAAAATGAAGAAGCGATAGAGCTACTTGTCTCGCTTGGGATGCCTTTCAAGAAGAAACGTTAAGGAGATGAGAGAGCTTGGTTGAACATAGAATGATAAAGAAAGGTTTAAAAAATGGCCAAAAAGTGCTTAATTGAAAAGAGTAAAAAAGAACCAAAGTTTAAAGTTCGTTTTCATAATAGATGCCAAATTTGTGGTCGTCCAAGGGGTTATATAAGAAAATTTGGTTTATGCAGGATCTGTTTTCGTTATTTAGCTCATGAAGGTCATATCCCTGGAGTAAAAAAGGCAAGTTGGTAAAATAAAGGAGGGTTGAGATGGTGAATGATCCTGTTGCTGATCTGCTTACAAGAATCAGGAATGCAAATTTAATTTTTAAAAATAAAGTTAAGCTTCCAACTTCTAATTTTAAAGAAAAGATAGTCTCTGTTCTTAAAAAAGAGGGTTTTATCAAAGGATATAATGTTATTGAAAAAGAACAAAAGAAGAGTCTCTTGATATATTTAAAATATGGAAATAAAGGAGAGAGAGTAATTACTCATTTAGAACGAGTTAGTAAGCCAGGTAGGCGTGTATATGTTAATAAGGAGAAGTTGCCCAATTTATTGGATGGTCTCGGAGTATGTATTCTTTCTACCTCTAAAGGAATAGTTACTGGTAAAGAGGCGCGTAAGTTAGGAGTAGGAGGAGAGATACTTTGTTATATTTGGTGATAATAATATAAATAGAATTAAGCATTGAAAACTAAGGTTTACCCCGTTAGAAAAAAGGTTTCATCCATAAGGGTGGAGATTAAAAATTAATGTGTTGAGAGGGTCCAAAGCTTTTTCTAATAGGGGTTAAAAGATTTTTTTAATTCTGAATTATGAAGAAGAGGAGTTTTTAATTATGTCCAGAGTAGGTAGAAAACCGATAGTAGTTCCTACAGGAGTAGAGGTAGAAATAGATAAAGATGAAATTAAAGTAAAAGGGCCTAAAGGAAAGTTAAAAAAGGTAATTCCTTCATTATGCAAAGTAACCTTTAAAGATAGACAGATTTTGGTAGGAAAGATAAGAGATGATAAGCAAAGCAAATCTTTACAAGGGATGCTCCGCAGTCTTATATCGAATATGGTAAAGGGAGTAATAGATGGTTTTGAAAAAAATCTTGAAATTGTAGGGATAGGTTATAAAGCTGAACTAAAAGATAGGAATTTGGTTTTAAGTTTAGGATATTCTCATTTTGTTAAATATACTCCTCCCCAGCAAGTGGATATAAAGTTAATTAGCCCTAATAAAATTAGAGTTTTTGGTCTTGATAAGCAAATGGTGGGAGAGGTAGCTGCAGAAATTAGGGCTTTTAAAAAACCTGAACCATATAAAGGGAAAGGGATTAGGTATAAAGGAGAATTAGTAAGACGTAAGGTAGGCAAAAAGGCAGCGTTGGGAGCGAAGGCAGGATAGTAAAATGAAAAAGAAATATTTATTAAGAGAAAGGAAAAGGAAGAGAGTTAGAAAAAAAATTTTTGGTACACAGGATATACCAAGGCTTTCAGTTTATAAAAGTAATAAATATTTATATGCTCAATTGATAAATGATGAACGAAGTGAAACATTAGTTTCAGTCTCTTCTGTAAAAGAAGAAGGTTTTTGTGCTAAAAATTTAAAGATAGCTGAAAAATTAGGAGAGGAGCTGGGTAAAAAAGCTAAGAATAAAGGGATAAATCAATTAGTATTTGATCGCAGCGGTTATATCTATCATGGACGAATAAAGGCCTTAGCAGAAAGTCTACGAGAAGAAGGGCTAAAATTTTAACTGAATGTATTAATTTAAGGCCACTATAAATAGAATTAAGGTTTAGCCTGCTAAATAAGCTTCTCTATTTAACAGGGTTTACAAAGAGGTTCATCTTGTTTTCTTATCTCTAAACTTTTAGTTCTCAATTTTAAATTTTATAAAGAGGGAGATTGAGAGTGCAAAAGATAGCTGGAAAGAATAATTCTTTAAGGAAAAGTGATATAGATAAAGTTGAGGTTGCAAATAAACTTGAAGAGAGATTAATAAGGGTAAGAAGAGTCTTCACTGTAGTTAAAGGTGGCAGAAAAATAGGTTTTAATGCTTTAGTGGTGGTAGGAGACCAAAATGGGCGAGTAGGTTTAGGTTTGGGAAAAGCGAAAGAATTAGTTGAAGCAATAGCAAAAGGGAGAAAAAAAGCAGAAAAAAATTTAACTTGTATTTTTCTTAAAAATAATACTATTCCTTATCAGGTAATAGGAAAATATGGAGCTTCTCGTGTTCTTCTTAAGCCGGCTTCTTTAGGAACAGGTGTAATTGCTGGAGGGGCAGTGAGAGCGGTAGTTGAATTAGCTGGAATAAAAGATATTTTAACTAAGTCTTTAGGAAATAATAACTCTCTTAATTTATCTAAAGCTACACTTGAAGGTTTAAAAAAATTAAAAGATCCCCAAAAAGTGCTTCAATTAAGAGGGAAAGATAATAACATTAAGAGCTAAGATTTTAAGGAGGCTTTTCTTAGTTTTTAGTTCTTAATTCTGAATTATTTAAAGGAGGCATTAATTAATGGACTTATTGATATTTAAGTCTTCTTCTAAGGCTATTCATAGGAAGAAGAGAGTAGGAAGGGGCAGGAGTTCAGGACATGGCAAAACTTCTTGTCGAGGTCAGAATGGTCAAAAAGCTCGTTCTAAAATAGCTAAATGGTTTGAAGGCGGACAGATGCCTTTAGTAAGAAGAATTCCTAAAAGGGGATTTAATAGATCTTCTAATGAAAAGAATCAGATAATAAATGTAGGAGATTTAAATATATTTAAAGAAGGGGAAATAGTTACTCCCGAGGTATTAAAAAAGGCAGGTTTAATTAAAAAAGGAGGAAAAATTAAAATTTTGGCTCAAGGTAATCTGTATCGTTCATTAAAGGTGAGAGCTCATGCATTTTCTAAGAAAGCTCAAGAGAAGATAGAAGAAGTGAAAGGAATGGTAGAGGTTATATAATGTGGGAAAGAGTACAAAATATTTTTAAAGTTCCTGAATTACGAAAAAAAATACTCTTTACATTAGGGATATTTTTAGTTTTCAGGTTCGGCTCTTTTATCCCTATCCCGGGGATAAATGTGGCTGCTCTTACTAATAGTCCTATCTTTCAAACAGGATCATTTGGGTTGATGAATATTTTTGCTGGAGGGGCACTGGGGCGAATGTCTATTTTTGCTTTAGGAATAATGCCTTATATTAGTGCTTCTATTATTCTACAACTTTTAACAATAGCTATCCCTTATCTTGAGCAATTAAGTAAAGAGGGAGAGGAAGGAAGAAAAAAGATTAATCAATATGCACGGTATTTTACTCTCCCCATCTCTGCTATCCAGGGAATTGCATTGACTCTTTGGCTTCAAAGTATAAATAACGGTGCTTTTGTAGTGACTCAAGGAATTAGTTTTATTTTACCTGCTGTGTTAACTCTGGTTACTGGAACTATATTTATAATGTGGTTAGGAGAGAAGATAACAGAAAGAGGTATAGGAAATGGGATATCTATGATTATCTTTGCGGGAATTGTAGCTCGTATTCGCCCAATGTCAGGGAATGTTATTAAAATATTAAAGACAGGCCAATTAAGTCCTTTTCTCCTCTTTATTTTTGTTATAATAGGTATATTGATAACTGCTTCTGTAGTGCTTATTTACGAAGGAGAGAGAAGGATTCCTATTCGTTATGCGCGAAGAGTTGTGGGAAGAAAAATCTATGGGGGCCAAACTACTTATCTTCCTATTCGTATAGGAGGGGTAGGGGTAATTGCTATAATTTTCGCTATAGCTATTCTTATTTTTCCTTCAACTATTGCTAGATTTATCTCTCATCCTATCACTCAAACAATTGCTCGTTGGTTAAGTCCAGGTACGCTTCTTTATTATATTTTATATGCTTTGGCTGTTATATTTTTTACTTTTTTCTATACAGCAGTGGTTTTCAACCCTGTAGAAGTAGCAGATAATATGCGTAAGTATGGTGGATTTATTCCGGGTCTACGTCCAGGAAGAGCTACAGCTGAGTATATTACAAATATTCTTACTAGAGTAACATTTATAGGTGCTCTATTTTTTGCTGCTATAGCTATTTTGCCTTCTATAATTAATGAAAAATTTTTATTTAATAGTTTTCCTTTTGGAGGAACTTCTATCCTTATAGCTGTAGGAGTAGCTTTGGATACGGTTCAACAGGTAGAGTCTCATCTATTAATGAGACATTATAAAGGGTTTATAAAGACAGGAGGTTAACTAAGCGATGCGGGTAGTTTTATTGGGCCCTCCGGGGTCGGGAAAGGGAACCCAAGCAGAAAAATTGGGAAATAGATTAAATTTATTTCATATATCTACAGGAGATATTATTAGAGAGGCTGTTAATAAAAGAACTTCAGTAGGTGAGCAGATAAAAGATTTTTTAAATAGAGGAGAATTGGTCCCTGACTCTGTTGTCTTAAAGCTTCTAATGGGAATAATAAAGAAAAATGAAGAATTTATTTTAGATGGTTTTCCTCGTAATCTCCAACAAGCAAAACAATTAGATGCAGTTTTAGGAGAAGAGAATAAGGAGTTAGATTTAGTAATTAATTTAAAAATAGATGAGGGAGCAATACTTCATCGTTTAAATGGTCGTCTAACTTGTTCCCAATGTGGTAAGGTTTACCATATAGACAATCTACCATCTGGCAAAAGATGTGAGTTGTGTGGAGCCTCTTTATATCAAAGAAAAGATGATAATATTGACATCATTAAAAGAAGAATTAATGTTTATAAAGAATCTATTTTTCCTTTAATTGAATATTATAGGAAAAAGGGAATTTTACATTATATTCAAGGGGAGATGTCCCCTGAGAAAGTTTTTAGAGGGATAATGACTCTGATTGAGAAGAGGAAAAATGAGGTTATGGAGGAGACTTGGCTAAGGAAAAATTAATTAGGAGCTCGGGTGTTGTAATTGAGACTTTACCTAATGCTACATTTAAAGTAGAACTTTCTAATGGGCATAGAGTTTTAGCTCATGTATGTGGAAAAATGAGAATGAGATTTATCCGTATATTGCCCGGAGATAGAGTTAATTTAGAGCTTTCTCCTTATGATTTGTCAAGGGGGAGAATTATATATAGAGGAGGAAAAAGTAAAAATGAAAGTTAGATCTTCGGTGAAGAAGATATGCAATAAGTGTAAAATAGTGAAAAGAAAAGGGATTATACGGGTTATTTGTGAAAATCCTAAACACAAACAACGTCAAGGATAGATAAGGGAGGTGTAAATGGCGCGAATTGCTGGGATTGAACTGCCATCAAATAAAAAGGTAGTTGTGGGCTTAACTGCTATTTATGGTATTGGAAATTCTTTAGCTAATCGAGTTCTTTCTGGTGCCAAGATTAATCCCAATATTCAAGTAAAGGATTTAACTGAGGAAGAGGTAAGTAAACTTCATAAAATTATAGAAAGCAGTTATGTAATAGAGGGTGATCTTAGAAGAAAAATAAGTTCGGATATAAATAGACTAATAAATATTAAATGTTATCGAGGGATTAGGCATAAAGTAGGATTGCCAGTGAGAGGACAAAGAACCAGGTGCAATGCAAGGACCCGTAAAGGACCCCGAAAAGTGTTGGGAAGTAAAAAAAGAAAATAAGGAAGGAATGGAAAAATGGCAAAGAAAAAAGGTAAACCTGTAAAAAAGAAAAAGAAAAAAATAAATGTAGAAGAAGGGATAGCTTACATTCATTCTACTTTTAATAATACTATTATTACAATAACTGATCTAAAAGGGGATGTTCTTTGCTGGTCTTCAGCAGGAGGAGCAGGTTTTAAAGGAACTAAAAAGGGGACTCCCTTTGCTGCGCAAAAAACAGCTGAGCAAGTAACGAAGAAAGCTAAGGAGGAATTCCAACTGCAAAAAGTGAGGGTAATAGTTAAGGGACCGGGAAGTGGAAGAGAGACTGCTATTAGGACACTACAGGCAGCGGGCTTAAGAGTTGTTTCTATTAAAGAAGCGACTCCTCTCCCTCATAATGGATGCCGTCCTCCTAAAAAAAGAAAGGTATAAACCTGGATTCGATGATTTGAATAATATTGCTAAGGTTATTCTGAAATATCAGTTTAAATCTTTCATTATTTAAGAATTCAGAAGCCGAAGAGATATGTAAGGATACAAATAAGGAGGAGAAATAAGTGGGACGGGATATGGAAAATAGATGTAAGAGGTGTTGTCGATTAAAGACTAAGCTTTTTCTTAAGGGAGAGAGATGTTATACAAGTAAATGTCCTTTGGAAAAAAGAAAAAAAGGTAGAATAGTAAGGGGGAGACCCTCTCAATATAAGCAACAGCTTGAAGAGAAGCAGAAACTTAAGTGGATGTATGGATTATTAGAGAGACAATTTAAAAGACATTATTGGATAGCTGAGAAATCTCCGAATATCACAGGAGAAGAGCTTTTACGGATATTAGAAAGAAGATTAGATAATGTGATATATAGGTTGGGTTTTGCTTCTTCTCATTTACAAGCCAGACAGTTAATCAATCACGGTCACTTTTTAGTTAACGGGCATAAATTGGATGTTTCTTCCTATTTATTAAAAGAAGGCGATGTTATTGAGGTAAGAAAAAAAAGTAAAAAACTCTCTTTGATAAAGCAAGCTCTTAATTTTTCCCAAAAAAGGGCACTTCCAGAATGGTTAGAGGTAGATAGAGAATCTTTAAAGGGTGTTGTAAGAAGATTTCCTGAGAGAGAAGAGTTAGACCAGACCATTAATTTACCGCTAATAGTGGAGTATTATTCAAGATAAGGAGGAGAGAGTGCACGAGTTAATAAAACCGAAAAATATTGATATTGAGAAGGAGACTTTTTCTAATACTTATGGAAAATTTTTTATTAAACCTTTAGAAAGAGGTTATGGAATAACTATAGGTAATTCTCTTCGACGAGTTCTTCTCTCTTCTCTAACTGGAGCGGCGGTTACCTCTGTAAGGATAGAGGGAATTTATCACGAGTTTTCAACTATTCCAGGAGTTAAAGAAGATGTGCTAGAGATTATCCATAATCTAAGACAGATTAGAGCAATACTTTTTACTGATGAGGAAAAAAAGTTATCTTTGGATGTAAAAGGTCCTTTAGAGGTAAAGGCTTCCCATTTTTCTCTTGATGGAGAAATAGAGATTATTAATCCTGATCTTCATCTTGCTACCTTAGATAACGAAAACACCCATCTGAAAATAGAGGTTACTTTTTTGAAAGGGAGAGGTTATGTAGAAGCTGCTGAAAATAAGAAAAGCGATCAACCTATAGGAGTTATCCCTGTAGATTCTATATTTACTCCCATTAAAAAGGTAAATTATGAGGTAAAACCAGCAAGAATTGGAAGAAAGACAAGTTATGATTCTCTTATGATGGAAGTTTTTACTGATGGAACTATTAAGCCTGATGAGGCAGTAAGAAAAGCAGCACAGATTTTGGATGAATATTTACAGTTATTTATTACAAAAAAGAAAACAGGGGAAGAAAAGAAAGAAAAAGAAAAGGATAAAAAGGAAAAAAAGAGGGATTTTTCGGAATGTGACATTGAAGAGATAGGTCTTCCCTCTCTCCCTCTCAAAGCTTTAAAGTCTTCGGGCATAGAGAAGATAGGAGATTTATTAGGCAAGGATGCGAAGAGTCTTCTTAAATTACAAAATTTTGGAGAGAAGTCTCTACAAAAGGTGGAAGAGAAGCTAAAGAAGTATAATTTGAGTTTAAGCAAAGAGGAAATAGATGCGACACAAGAAAAAAGGGAAAAAACTGGAACGAGATAAAGATCATCGAAAAGCTTTGTTGGCTAATTTGGTTAACTCATTGCTTTTTCATGAAGAAATTACCACTACTAAGGCTAAAGCTAAAGAAACAGTTAGATTTACTGAGAAAATAATAACTTTAGCTAAAAAGAATTCTCTTCATAGTAGACGAGGTGTTTTAAAATTTTTAAGAGATAAACGAGTGGTGAGTAAACTTTTTGAAGTAATTACTCCCAGGTACGAGAATCGCAAGGGAGGTTATACCCAAATAGTAAAACTTGGATACCGAAAAGGGGATAATGCTTTAATGTGTAAAGTGAAACTGTTGTGAACTCATCTGTTTTCTTTAAAAGTGTATAATATAAAACTTATTTTAGAATATGATGGTACTTCCTATCATGGATGGCAGAAACAACCAGGGTTTCTTACTATACAAGAGGTTATAGAAAGGAATCTTTATTCTCTTGTTAAGGAAGAAATAAAAGTGACTGCTGCTGGGAGAACAGATGCTGGAGTTCATGCTAAAGGACAAGTAATAAATTTTATTACCTCTACCTCGATTCCTTGTTTTGCTATTAAGTATGCTTTAAATAGTCGTTTACCAAAAGACATAAGAGTTAAAAAAGCGGAAAGAGTACCCTTAGATTTTAATGCTCGAAAATCTGCTTTAAGTAGATTGTATAGATATATAATATATAATAGTGTTTTTCATTCCCCTTTTTATCGTAATTTTACCTGGCATATTCCTTTTCCTTTGAAAATAGATAAAATGAGCAAAGCCTGTCAGTTGCTGATAGGTCGATATGATTTTTCCTCATTCCAATCTCAGGGAAGTCCTACTTTTTCCTCAATAAGAGAGATAAAGAAGTTTGTTCTTTTTAAAAAAGGAAAATTTATTATTGCTTATATAAAAGCTGATAGTTTCCTTTATAAAATGGTGAGAAATATGATGGGAACATTAATAGAAGTTGGCAAAGGAAAAATACCTTTTTCAGAGATAAATTCTATATTAGAAGCTAAAAATAGAAGATTTGCAGGTCCTACTACTGCTCCTCCTCAAGGTTTATACTTAGTTAGAGTTAACTATAAATGAGTCGCCTACCTCGATAATAGAAAGTATTAGAATTAACTCTGGGTAGATGAGTGAATGGATAAATGAGTAGATGTTAACGCATAAAGATAATAAGAAGAACTACTCCTCTCAATATCTCCAAATATATAGATGAATTATCCCCATCAACCCATTTAAAAGAGATTTCGTAGATAAAAATCGAGATTACACAGATTGAGGCCTTTGGAAGTTTTTCAGAGGTCTCTAAAAGCTGGTTGACATAACTTTGGTTAATTATAAAATTAAGAAAGGTATAAAAATGCTTTGTCAGATATGTGGCAAAAGAGAAGCTACGTTTCATTTTAAAGAAGTAATCAATGGAGAGGTAAGGGAACTTCATCTATGTGAAGTATGTGCCAAAGAAAAGGGATGGGATAAGCCTTTTTTTATGCCGGGTTTCCCTCTGTCCAATTTAATAGCTAGTTTAACAGATATAGAGATTCCTTTTCCTGCAGAAGAAGTCGAAACAGTAAGATGCCCCATTTGTGGGCTAAGTTATGAAGATATTAAAAAAAGAGGAAAGATAGGTTGTAGTTCTTGCTATCAAGTCTTTGAGAAATACTTAACTCCTCTTTTGGAAAGAATTCAAGGCAAAACTTATCATTCTGGTAAGATTCCACAAAAGGGAAAGGTTAAGAATGGGTTAAGCAAACAAATTTATGAATTACGTAAGGAGCTAAAAGAAGTGATAAAAAAGGAAGAATACGAAAGGGCAGCTGAAATTAGAGATGAAATCCATAGGTTAGAAAAAGATGAAAAATAAAACGACTCTTCAAGAGATAGCTAATTCTACCAGTGGATGGTTGATGGGGAATGGACCAGAGGCAGATGTTGTTTTTAGTTGTCGAATAAGATTAGCTCGTAATCTAAAAGGTTTTGTTTTTCCTCCTTATGCTCAACCTTTTGTATTAAAACAGACAGCAGAGAAGATTTTAAATTCGGTAAGAAAAAGTAACTATTTTAGAAATGCACGAGTAATCAATATAAGCGAGCTTTCTCCTGTGGAAAGAGAATTTTTCTTGGAAAAACATTTAATTAGTTTAGAATTTATTAAGAGTGAAGATTATAGATTCTTAGTAGTGGAAAAAAGAGAAATAATTTCTTTAATGATAAATGAGGAAGACCATTTCCGTTTGCAAAGTATTTTTTCTGGACTTCAATTGCAAGAGGCCTGGCAGTTAATTAATGCAGTAGATGATGAATTAGAAAGAAATTTGGATTATGCTTTTTCTCCTAAGTGGGGTTACCTTACTGCTTGTCCTACCAACACAGGTACAGGTATGAGAGCTTCCTGTATGCTGCATCTTCCTGGGCTGGTAGCTACTCAAAGAATTAATGGAGTATTAAGAGGGATATCTCAATTAGGATTGGTAGCCAGAGGTTTATATGGTGAAGGAACTACACCTCAGGGTGATTTTTTCCAAATATCAAATCAAGTTACTTTAGGTATAAAGGAAGAAGAGATTGTAGATAATGTGGGAAAAATAAGCCGACAAGCAGTAGAAGAAGAGAAGAAAGCGAGGGAGATCTTATTTAGAAAAAATAAAACAGAACTTAAAGATAATATAGGAAGAGCTTATGGTCTTCTTGCGAATGCTTATTTGATAAGTTTTGAAGAAGCTATGGATTTGCTTTCAAAAGTGAGGTTAGGATTTAGTTTGAATTTATTACCCAAAGTGAAAAACATTCGCGTTTTAAATGAGCTTCTTTTTTTAATTGCTCCTGCTCAGATTCAGATTAAAGAAGGGAAAGAGCTGAGTTCTTTTTCTCGAAATGAATTAAGAGCAAAAATTATTAGAGAAAAATTGAGAGAATAAATAAAGATGAGGAGATTTCTGAAAAAAGTCGGAAATCTCTAGAGATTTTTCAGAGGCCTCATGAGAGTTTTTGAGATTTTAAAGTGAATAGTAAGAAGACTTTTTTAGAAAAGATAGAAAATACTATAGAAAAATATCAGATGCTCCCTTTAAATGCACGAGTAGTAGTAGGAGTTTCTGGTGGTCCGGATTCGGTTGCTTTACTTCACCTTTTATTTAGACTTAAATCTAAATATAATCTTAAGTTATGGGCATCTTGCCTTAACCATCAATTAAGAGGAGAAGAGGCTGATAAAGAAGTTGAACGGGTAAAGGGGTTTGCATCTCAATTAGGAATTCCTGTAATTTTAGAATCTTTTAATGTTGCCTTATTAGCTAAAGAGGAGAAGTTATCTTTAGAAGAAGCAGCACGGCGAGTACGATACGATTTTTTTGAGCGTGCAGCTAAACGGATAAAAGCAGATAAGATCGCTTTAGGGCACACAGCATCTGACCAGATAGAGACTTTTTTGATGAGGATGATAAGGGGAAGCGGTTTAGATGGGCTTTCTGGGATTCCCCCTGTAAGGGGTAAGATTATCCGTCCCTTAATTGAAATTTTTAGGGAAGAGACAGAAAATTATTGCCAGAAGAACAGTCTTTATATTTGTATAGATTCCTCCAATAAAAAAACTTATTTTTTACGTAATAAAATTCGTCTTCATCTAATTCCTTATCTCTGTAAAAAATATAATCCTCGGCTAATAAAAAGTCTTTTCCACACGAGTGAAATCTTAAGGGAAGAAAATTTTTATTTAAAAGAAAAGAGTGAAGAAGAGTTTAAATCATTGCTTAAAAAAAGAGATGAAAAATGTATAGTTTTAAATGGAGAGAAGCTCTCTCAACTTCATCTTGCTTTACAAAGGAGAGTTCTAAGAAAAGCTATTCAACAAATGAAAGGTGATCTCAAAGGCGTTGCATTTGAACATATTGCATCTATCTTAAAATTGGATGAGAAGAAAGGGTGCAAACAATTGGATATACCTGGGGGAGTTGTAGCACAAAGAGAGTATAAAAATTTATTAATTAAAAAAGCAATTAGAAAAGAGGATATTTTTTCTCCCCGCTCTTTGATTGTTCCCGGAGATACATACCTGCCAGAGCTAAGTATAGTGTTAAAGAGCAAAATAATGTATAATAAACCTTCTTCTTTCGGTAAGGATAGTAATGAGGCTTATTTTGATTTGGATAAGATGAAAAAACCTCTATTTTTAAGAAAAAGGAAGGAAGGAGATAGATTCTACCCTTTTGGTATGCAAGGAAGTAAAAAAATTAAGGATTTTTTTATTAATCTTAAAATTCCCCGAGAAAAACGAGATAAAGTTCCTCTTTTAATAAGTAAAGATGAAATAGTTTGGATAGTAGGTTATCGTATTGATGAGCATTTTAAAATTAGGAAAGAGACTAAAAGAATTCTTAAAATAAAAGTGACCAAATTTATTTCAAGAGAAAATTAGTAACCAAAGAGTATGTCAGAGATGAGAGCAGTAGTTCAGCGAGTAAAGAAATCTGCCTGCTATGTGGATGAACAGGTAATAGGCTCTATTAATAAAGGAATGGTAGTTTTTTTAGGTATTGGTAAAAGAGATAGAGTAGAAGATGCAGAATATTTAGCTGAGAAAATAGTTAACTTACGTATATTTGAAGATAAAAAAGGAAAAATAAACTTATCTCTTTCTCAGGTTGGAGGGGGGATTCTTCTCATCCCTCAATTTACACTTTATGGAGATTGCAAAAAAGGTTTTCGTCCTAATTTTATGGAAGCAGCTCCTGTTGATTCTGCTAAGAAACTCTATCTGAAATTTGGGGAGCTGATTAGAAGAAGAATAGATGAAGTAAAAGAAGGAAAATTTGGTGCTCAAATGAGAATATTAGCGGATAATGATGGACCGGTGACTTTAATTTTGGATTCAGATAGATTAAGAAGTAAGGGATAAAAAAAATGGCTAAGGTAAGTGTGGGTTTGGAAATAGGAGGAAGAATAGTAAAAGCAGTAGAATTAATTCATAGAAAGAGAGGTTATGAATTAAGAAAGTTGGGTATGGTAGAAATAAACCCTATAGAAGATAATTCTCAGTCAGAATCTCTTACTATAGAAGCCATCAAAAAGATTGTTAGCAAATATAAAATTAATCCAAAACGAATTGTTTCTGGAATAGGGGGAGATAAAGTGATTGTTCGCATAGTGGAAATGCCTCGAATGACAGAGAAAGAATTTGCACAATCTATTAAATGGCAAGTAGAAGAGTATATCCCTTATCCATCCAATGATATCTCATTAGGATTCCACATTCTTGATAAGGACTTGGCGGGGGGAAAAATGTCTGTAATGCTGGTAGGCGTAAAGAAGGAGCTGATTGATGCACATCTTAATCTTCTCCAAAAAGCAGGTATTTCTCCTCAGATTATAGATGTTAAGGCTCTTGCTCTATTTAATGTTTTTCAATTGTTTAATGAAGAAGAATTAAGCAATATAGCTCTTCTTGATATTGGGCATTACACAACCAGTATTGTCTTGTTATTTAAAGGCAGTCCCTTTGTAGTAAGGGACATAAATATAGGAGGTTTCCAGATTACACACTCTATTGCAAAACAATTAAAAGTTGATTACAAAGAAGCAGAGGAAATAAAGAAAAGATATGGACTTCTTGCTTTTCAGGATATAGAGAAAGAAGAGGAAAAAGAAAGAAGATTGGTAGATAAAGTGATCAGGAAATCTATGGATAATTTAATAAAAGAGGTTATTCATTCTTTTGAATATTATACTTCTCAAAAAAGAGGAGAAATTATAAATAAATTAATTCTTAGCGGAGGTACCTCCTGTCTTAAGAATATAGAGGGATTTTTATCCGAAGAGTTGGGAATACCTGTAGAGAAATACCATCCTTTTAAGAAAATTATCTACGATTCTCGAAAATTCCAGCCTAATTATTTAGCTGAAGTAGAGCCGATGTTTACTCCAGTGTTAGGTTTAGCTTTTAGAAAGGTGGCAGAGGTATGATAGAGATAAATCTATTACCTGAACAAGCGCTTAAACGTAAAGGAATAAAGGCTTTCGCTATTTTTATTTCCATATCCGCTGTAACCATTGTTTTAATTTGTCTTTCCCTTTTTTTCTCCGTTAAAGAAGAGGTTAAAATAGCTGTAAGACAATCAAATTTAATTAAAAGTGAAATTAAAAAATACCAGCCTTTATTAGTGGAATTAAAAGAATTGAAAGCTAAGGAAGCCGAAATCACCTCCCATCTTAATAATCTTAGGAAATTAGTGGCCAATCGACCTTCCTGGCCTCAAATTCTTTATGTAATAAGTAAGTCCTTACCAGATAATATCTGGTTAGCTGAACTTACACAAATCCCTAAGAATAAAGAGAGAATGGTTAATATTCGGGGATATAGTTTCAACCAGACTGTGGATATAGCTAAGTTTATGGAGAATTTAAATAATTCTTCTCTTTTTAACCGAATAAATCTTTCCGAGATATCCAGAAGAGTGATAGATGGAACAGGAGTGATGGAATTTAAGCTAAATTGTAGTTTGAAACTTTTTGGAGAGGAAGAGCAGTGAGTAAACTATCTTTTTTAACGCCAAAAGGTAGAATAGTAATAGGATTAGGAGTGTGCTTAGCTATAATTTGCACTTTTTATTGGGGTTTTTATCTTCCTCAGATTAAACTCCTTAAAAAAATAAGAAGGCAGATAAGCGAGGATAATTTAATTCTTAATCGAGCCCAAAAAGAAGTTTATAAACATGGTGAAATAGAACGTAAATATGAGGAGACAAAAGCAAGAGTCTCTTCTCTAGAAGAAAGTCTTTCTACGGAAGATCAGATATACTTTTTCCTTCAAGAAATAGGGGTTAAAGCACAAATATACGGCATTGATTATATAAAAATAGTTCCTCAACAGATAGTCAAGGGAAAGTATTATAACTATCTTCCGGTAAGAATGCATTTTTATTCTACTTATCATGCTTTAGGTATGCTTCTTTCAGATATAAACAGAAAAAAAGCAATGGTTCCTTTTAATGTGGAAGAGATTAGGATAAAAGGATTGACCACAACAGAAGAAAGTAAAAAGTTGAATAAAAAAAATACCATAGATATAGAAATGGTCCTTTTAATGTATACTTACAAAGAATCCTCTTTTAAGCCTACTCCTAAGGTTAGTGAAGGAAAGAAAGAAGGCCCTGCTTTAGCAGTTAATAGGAAAAGGGAATGAGATATATTTTTTTGGTGATTTTAGAGATAATCCTTATCTCTTCTTTTAATATTAATATTTCTCTGGCAAAAGAAGAAAAAGAGGTAGATAAAGGGACAAATTTTTCCTCGTCCTTTTTTCAATATAAAAGTGAAGAGAGAAGAGACCCTTTCGTATCTCTATTAAGCAAAAAGAGAGTCTATAAATCTTCTAAACCTAATAAGTTAGCAGTTTCTCCTAAAATATTACTAAATTCAAAATATAAGTTAGTGGGTTTGGTGGGAGATGAGAAAGGAATACTTGCCATTATTCAAGAGGAAAAGAAGATATGGATTGTGAAAAGAGGAGATATTATAAAGAATTTTGTAATATCTGAGATTAAAAGGGATACAGGAGAAGTCATTTTAATAGGAAAAGATGGGGTGATTAAATTAAAAATAGGGAGATAGATGATGAAGGTAATAAAAGTATGGATATTTTTAGGATTACTGGTAGGAATAATTACTTTAGATTCTTCTTGTTTTGGTTCCTCCCCCAATATCAGTAAGATATCTTATCAGAGTGAAGATATCTTTTTAAATTTTACAGATATTAATTTAAGAGATGCTCTACATGCTATATCTCTTAAAACAGGTTTAAATATGATTATAGGTCCTGATGTAGAAGGAAAAGTAACAGCGAGTTTCCCCAGGCCCATTCCTGCATTAAAAGCTCTTCAAATCATTCTTAAGGGAAGTGATTGCGATTACCAGATAGTAGATAACAATGTTATAAAGGTGGTCAAGGCAAAAGTTTCTCTTCTCACAAAGGATTTCCCCTTAAAGTATGCTTTGGCTACTGAACAGGCATCTTCTATTAAATCATTTCTCTCTCCTAAGGGAATTCTTAAGGTGAATGAGGAGACAAATATTTTAATAGTTACCGATATTAAGGAGAATTTTAAAAATATAGAGGATGCTATCTTAAAGATAGATGAGCCTGCAAGGCAGATGCGAGAAAAAAACTTTTCCTTAAATTTTATTGAGGCTGAAAAAGCTGCCTCTATTTTAAAGAGTTATTTAAGTGAAACAGGGGGAATTGAGGTTAATTCTTTAGCCAATTCTCTTCTTGTAAGAGATGTTGCTTGTAAAATGAAGGAGATATCCTCTTTTATCCCCTCTCTGGATGTATTTAAGGCAACTTTAAAAATTTTCTCCCTTAAATTTGCTTTAGCAGATGAAGTTTCCAGGCTTATCCCCTCTTATCTTAGCTCTAAAGGAAAGATAAGTGTGAACAAAGATAAAAATGAGCTTATAGTTACAGACTCCTCTTATAACTTAAAGAGAATAAAGGATTTTATCTTAAGTATAGATAATCCCCAGATGCAAATGAAGGAAGAGGATTTTCAGATAAAGTATGCCCAAATAAAGAGAGTGTCCTCCTCTATTAAAGAGAGACTATCCTCTTATGGAGAATTAAAGGAGGATAAGGAGAGGTCTTTTCTTATAGTAAAGGATTTTTCTTATAATTTAGAGAAAATAAAGAAAATTGTTGGAGAGATGGATTCTTTTAAACCCCAGAGGAAAACTTATAGAATAAAGTTTGCTCCCCTCTCTCAAACAGCAAGAGAAATAGAGGAGCTTCTCTCGGATAAAGGTAAGGTGGAGATAGATGAAAAGACAGATACTATTGTAGTTTCAGATGTAGAAAAGTATTTAAAAAAGGTTGATGAATTAATTAATAAGGTAGATGTTTTAAGCTCTCAGTTAACTACAAAGGGATACACTTTGGAATATTTGACTGCCAGGGAGGCTGAATATTTTCTTCGAAATGTAATTAGCGAATACGGGAAAATATCTTTACCTCAAGTTAAAGATGTTGAAGAGAAAAAGAAAAATGTTGAGGAAGATTATATTATCATTCCTCAAGATGAGAGCAAAGAAGAAGTTAAATTTAAATCTCAAGAAAAGAATAGTTCCCCTAAGAATAATAGACTTTATGAAAACAGAAATACAATTTATATAACTGATTTAAAAAGGAATATTCCTAAAATAAATAAGGAAATTTCAAAACTGAATAGCTCTTCTATGGGAGAAGAGATAACCACCAAAACATTTTATATTGAAGAAGGTTCCCTGGATAATATAGCTATTACTATAGCCAATATGATTGGAGTGAAACCTGAAAATATAAAAGGAATGGAATTAACAGAGAAAAAAGGTCAATGGATGAATATGAGTGTCCCTTCACCAAACATTAATTTAGGGACAATAGGGCCCGGAAAGTAAGGATTAGAGGATTAAAGGGGAAAAAACAAAAAAGAGAAAAAACAGTATTAGAGGGAGAAAAATGAGAAAAATTAAAATAGTAGGGGTACTTTTCTTAATAATGATTTTTTTTTCTTTCTTTAATTTTAAAGTTTTTGCAGAACCCTCCATTATGGTGGATACTTCTACGGGAAGAATTACGGTAAGAGCTCCCAGGGAGAAATTAAAAGAGATAGAGAAGATGATCCCTCAATTTCCTTTAGAGACAAGACAGATTCAAATTAAGGCAAGAGTATTAGAGCTTACAAAAAGTGGCGCTCAGAATTTTGGTGCATATATAGAGAGGAAAACAGGCATCGAAACTCCTAAAGGAACTGAAGGTGAGGGAACTATTTTGGAGTACGGCCCTAAGACGCTTACAGAAATAGGAAATAAAAGTATAGGTGGCTTCAGTTTTAATTTCTATAGATTAGTAAGCGGAGAGGAAGAATTCCAGGCTCTTTTAAATATGCTTGTCTCTAAAGGGGAAGCAAAAGTTCTCTCAGAACCTCGGGTAACCACCATAAGTGGAGAGGTAGCCGGCATTTATAATGTTGAAGATGTTTCTTATCTTTCCAAGGTCACTACTACAACAGAAGCGGGAATAAGTGAAGAGACTAAAGAGTATACTTATGTCACCGTAGGAATAGTTCTTCAAGTGCTTCCTAAAATTATAGGGAAAGAATATGTTCAAATGTCTATTATCCCTGTAGTGAGTGATTACAGTACTGAAGAATTTGGGACAGAGCGTCCTGTTTTTTCTCGTCAGGTATCCCCTACCAACATCACTGTAAGGAGTGACGAGCCTATCATTATTGGAGGGTTGGTAATAAAGAAGAAAGAAAAGACAGAAAAAGGTCTTCCTATTCTTTCCGACCTTCCTATTATAGGTGATATTTTTAAGAGTAAGAAGACGGCAACATCGACAAAAAACCTTCTTATAACAGTGACTCCTCATATACTTAAACCGAGGGAGATAAAGGGAAGATGTAAGAAAGTTTTTTCCTTTAGATATGCTATTGCAGAAGAGATGGCTAATCAAATCAAAGGGATTATTTCTTCTCAGGGAACAATGGAGATAAATCCCAAAGAGGCTCCTTCTAATTCAATTTTAGTAAGGGATTCTGAAGATAAAGTAGAGGTAATCCAGAAGATGTTAAGCAGGATGGGTACTTTTAAAGAGCAAAGAAGAGAAAAAGTCTTTCCCCTGAGATATTCTTCTCTTGAAGAAGCAAAAGAAGCTCTTTCTCCTTTGCTTTCTTCAAAAGGAAATATCCGTATGAATAAGGAAAAGTATAATTTAATAATAGAGGATGGAGCATATCAATTAATGAGAATAAAGGAAGCTTTAGCCTCTCTTGAAAAACATAATCAAAAGTTACAAAGAAAGAGCTTTTCTTTAAAGTATATTCAAAGAGGTGAATTTATTACCCCTCTTTTAAAAAAAATTCTCTCCCCTCGGGGAAATATTTATATAAAAAAGAACAGGTTAATGGTGGTAGATAATAACTGGGTGATTCAGAAAATAGCTGAGAAAATAGCAAAATTGGATGATTTTAACTCCCAAAAAAAGAGCGAAGTATTTTTCTTAAAATATGTAAAAGCTGATATACTTTATTCATCAGAAGAGTTTAAGAAGACACTCTCTTCTGTTCTTTGTAATAAGGCTACTATAAAGGTAGATGCTGACAGAAATGCTCTGGTGGTTATCGCTCTGAAATGGCATCTGGATGAAGTAAAGAAAAATATTAAAAAATTTGATATATATCAACCTGAGGAGATGAGTTATCAAGCAAAATACTGTTTTGCTGCTCCTTTGTCTAAAAAGATAATTCCTTTTTTGTCTGATAAAGGAGAAGTTAAAGTTGATGAGGAAGAGAATTCTATTTTTGCGAAGGATTCTTCTTATCATTTGGCTTTAATTAAAGAGAAGTTAACTTGTTTTGATAATTTTGAAAAAGAGAAGAGAGAGGAGATTATTCATTTAAAATATGCTCCTCTTTCCCAAATCATAGAGATAATAGGAGAACTTAAATCTTTCGAGGCTAAGGTTTTGAGTAAAGATGAAGAGAAAAACGAATTTGTACTTCAGGAAGCTTCCTATCCTTTAAAGAGAATTAAACAAAAAATTCTTGCTATAGATAAGTTTAACAGATGGAAAGAAAGAAGAACCTACAAGTTAAAGCATGTAGAAACTTCGGATATCATTCCTATTGTTCGCCGTTTTTTATCAGATAAAGGGAATATTATACTTTGTAATAATGAAATAACAGTAATTGATACTCCCTATTATCAAACTAAGATAAAAAAATCCATTGAAGTCTTGGATACTTTGCTGCCGAAGGATATTCCCTAAGAAGTAAGAAGTAAGAGGCAAGAGGCAAAAAAGCAGGATTAAAGGGAAAATAAAAGTGAGAAGTGAGACGGTAGCTGCAAGGCTCAGAGCCTGCGAAGAAGTGAAAAGTAAGAGAGGTTCATCATATTTTTTTATTTCTCAATTCTGAATTATTAAGAAGGAGATTTTAGTGGTTATACCTCAAGTAAGTGTAACGATGGGAAGTCAATCTGATTATTCTATAATGGAAAATTGTTTGAAGATGCTGGATAAATTTGATATTCCTTATGAAATAAAGGTTTTATCAGCTCATCGAATGCCAGATTTTACTTTAAAATATGCAAAGAGTCTTAGAGAAAGAGGAATCAAGGTTGTTATCGCTGGAGCGGGAGGAGCGGCTCATTTAGCAGGAGCAATTGCTGCCAATACAACTCTTCCCGTAATTGCTGTTCCTTTAAATTCTTCACCTTTGCAGGGTGTGGATGCTTTATATTCTACAGTACAAATGCCTGCTGGGGTACCTGTAGCTTGCATGGCTATAGGGGCAGCAGGAGCAAAGAATGCAGCTATTTTGGCTATTCAAATACTCTCTCTTTCTTCTCCAAAGATAGAAAATAAAATAAAGAGATACAAGGATGAACTTGCTAAAGGAAAGAGTCAAATAAAAGGGGGAATTTTATATGCCTAATAAAATAAAGATCATTACAGAAAAGGTTAAAAAGATAGCTATTTTAAATGATTCTCCTATGGCTAAAGCTTTATGGAGTTTTCTCCCTTTCGAGGCTTTTGTTAATCGTTGGGGAGAGGAGATATATTTTTCTATTCCCTTGAAGGAAATAGAAGGAGAGAAGAAAAAAGTGGTAAATAAAGGCGATATAGCCTTTTGGCCTCTTGGAAGGACTTTTTGTATATTCTTTGGTCCTACTCCTACCAGCACTGGCAAGGAAATTAGGCCGGCAAGTGAAGTAATTCTTTTAGGGAAAATAGTAGGAGATGTGGAAGAATTTAAAAAAGTAAAAGATGAGGAAAAGATAATAATAGATAAGGAGATTTGATATGTTTAGAACTATTAAAGAAGTAAAGGGGAGACAAATTCTTGATTCACGAGGAAATCCTACCATAGAAGTAGAAGTAGAGTTAAATAATAGTTCTAAGGGAAGGGCATCTGTTCCTTCGGGAGCTTCTACAGGAAAATATGAAGCGGTAGAGTTGAGAGATGGCGGAAATAGATTTATGGGCAAGGGAGTAACAAATGCAGTAAGAAATGTAAACGAAATTATTGGCCCAAAAGTTAAAGGAAAAGATGCTACTTTGCAAACAGAAATTGATAGGTTAATGATAGATTTAGATGGAACAGATAATAAACAAAAATTAGGAGCAAATGCAATTTTAGGTATTTCCTTAGCTGTGGCTAAAGCAGCAGCTAATTCTTTCCAGATTCCTCTTTATAGGTACCTGGGGGGCATTGCGGCAAGGATTCTTCCTGTTCCTATGATGAATATTTTAAATGGAGGGAAACATGCTGACAATAATGTTGATTTGCAGGAATTTATGATTATGCCTATAGGAGCCTCAAGTTTTCGAGAGGCTCTTTGTATTTCCTCAGAGGTTTTTCACTATTTGAAAATAGTTTTAAAAGAGAAGGGATATAGTACCTCTGTAGGAGATGAAGGAGGTTTTGCTCCTAATCTTTCTTCAAATAGAGAAGCTTTAAAACTCATTATGGATGCTATTAAGAAAGCAGGATACGAAGGAGGAAAAGAGGTAGCTTTAGCTTTAGACCCTGCTGCAAGTAGTTTCTATAAAGAAGGAAAGTATTTTTTAAACGCCGAGGCTAAAAGAGAGAGAAGTTCTAAGGAAATGGTTGAATTTTATGAGTCCTTAATCTCTGAATTTCCTATCACCTCTATTGAAGATGGATTAGCCGAGAATGATTGGGAAGGGTGGAAACTGCTTACAGAAAAATTGGGTGAAAAGATTCAATTAGTAGGGGATGATTTGTTTGTAACTAATACAAAACGTTTAAAAAAGGGGATAGAAATGGGAGTAGCCAATTCTATTCTTATCAAGCCAAATCAAATTGGGACACTTACAGAAACCATCGAAGTTATTCAGATGGCTAAAAAATATGGATACAGAGTGGTTATTTCCCACCGATCCGGAGAAACTGAGGATACTACTATCTCCGATTTAGCAGTAGCTATGGGAACAGGTCAGATTAAGGCAGGGTCTTGTTCTCGAGGGGAAAGAATAAGTAAATATAACCGACTTATTAGAATAGAAGAAGAATTGGGAAAAGAAGCTATTTATTTACCTTCGTAGGGCTTGTATTCTTTTATATTTATGCTAAAATTAGGTAAGATTTTCTAAAAAAGGCGAAATACTAAATTTTAATATCAAAATTCAAAACAGGCTTTATTTTGGTAATTAGATGTTGTTTAAGGTTTAGCAAAGACGATTTAAATAGAAAATTTAAATTTTATAGAAATTAACTTATATAGAGGAAAAATTGAAAAATAAAAAAAATAAAAATTATTTTTTTATGAAAAATAAGTTTGGGAAGGATCTCTTTCTTCTTCTTATAATATTTATAATTATAATTTCCTTTTTCAACTTTCTCCATCTTAATACTGGGATAAGAGAAACAGAAATTACCTATACCCAGTTTTTAAGGATGGTAGAAAATCATCAGATTAAAAAGGTTACTATAAAGGAAAATTTTATAAGTGGAAAGATAAATGAAACTACTTTATTTAAAACCTTTACTCCTAATGACCCTGAATTGATAAAAATACTACGAAAAAATGGAGTTGAAATTGAGGTTCATCAAAAATCCTCTCCCTGGTTAACTAATTTACTGGGAACTTTCCTCCCCATTTTAATTTTTGTCGGAATTTGGATGTATATCGTTAGACAAATGGGTAGAGGAGGGAATCAAGCCTTTTCTTTTGGTAAAAGTAGAGCTAAGTTATCCTCTAAAGGAAAAGTCAAGATAACTTTTAAGAATGTAGCGGGAGTGAATGAAGCCAAAGAGGAATTAAATGAAATAATCGATTTCTTAAAAAATCCCCAAAGATTTCAGAGATTAGGGGCAAAAATTCCCAAGGGAATACTTTTAGTGGGTCCTCCCGGATGCGGTAAAACTCTTTTAGCAAAGGCAGTAGCTGGCGAGGCAGGCGTTCCCTTCTTTAGTATTAGTGGTTCTGATTTTGTGGAGATGTTTGTAGGAGTGGGGGCTTCTCGGGTAAGGGATTTATTTGAGCAGGGAAAAAGAAGTGCGCCCTGCATTATCTTTATTGATGAGTTGGATGCTGTAGGAAGACAGAGATTTGCTGGCATAGGAGGAGGACATGATGAAAAAGAGCAGACTTTAAATCAGCTTTTAGTGGAATTGGATGGTTTTAACACCCGTGAGGGAGTTATAATTATAGGAGCAACTAATCGGCCCGATGTTTTAGATAGTGCTCTTCTCCGGCCAGGAAGATTTGACCGTCGTATCACTGTAAACATACCTGATTTAAAAGAAAGAGAGGAGATTTTAGCTCTTTATGTAAAAGATAAACCGGTAACTAGTGAAGTAGATATCAAAGTTCTTGCTCGAAGGACTCCTGGTTTTGTAGGCTCAGATATAGAGAATTTAGTTAATGAGGCTTCTTTATTGGCGGCACGTAAGAATAAGGATAAAACCGGAATGGAAGAATTTGAAGAAGCTATTGATAGAGTGATAGCCGGTCCGGAGAGAAGGTCAAGGGTTATGCGAAAAAAAGAGAAGAAAATTATTGCTTATCATGAAAGTGGTCATACTTTAGTAGGAAATTATCTTCCCTTTGCTGATCCTATTCATAAAGTGTCTGTCATCCCCCGGGGTTCAATCGCTCTAGGATATACTTTGCAACTCCCGATGGAAGACAAATATTTAGCTACTAAATCAGAGCTGATAGACAAAATTATTGTTCTTCTTGCAGGACGCGCCAGTGAGGAGATTATGTTTAAAGAAGTGAGTAGTGGAGCCCAAAATGATCTTCAACAGGCTACTCATCTTGCGAGGAAAATGATTTGTGATTATGGGATGAGTGATAAGCTTGGCCCGGTAACCTTAGGTGCAGGGAATAATGAAGTTTTTTTGGGAAGGGATTTTCTTAAGGAGAAAAATTATAGTGAAGAATTAGCTTTCGATATCGATAAAGAGATACATCGAATAATTCAAAATTGTTATGATAGAGCACTAAAGATATTAAGAGAAAATAAGGACAAATTAATAAAATTAGCTGAACTTTTAGAGAAGAAGGAAGTTTTGGAAAAAGAAGATATAGAGAAAGTTTTAGGTAAAAAAATAACCAGAGAAGATCCTTTTTTAAAATTAGATAAAGGAAATTAACCAATGCTTGTCTTGGGAATAGACCCAGGAACAGCTATTACAGGGTATGGATTGCTTGAGATAAAAAGGATTCCTCAGGTAATAAAATATGGCTGTATTCGTACTTCTGCTCATAACCAAATGTCTAATCGATTGAGAATTATTTATGAGGGAATAATTAATATTATTAAAGAATATCATCCTGAAGAAGTAGCCATTGAAGATATTTTTTTTAATAAAAATAGTAAGACTGTCCTTTCTATAGGACAGGCTCGGGGAGTAATTATTTTAGCTGCATCTTATAAAGGAGCGAAGATTTTTAGTTATACTCCTCTTGAGATAAAGCAAGCTGTAACTGATAATGGAAGAGCAGGGAAGAGTCAAGTTCAGTTTATGATTAAAAAACTGCTCTGTTTACATCAAATTCCTCATCCTGATGATGCTGCTGATGCTCTTGCTGTGGCTCTTTGCCACTGTTACTCTCGAAAAATTAAAAAATACGAAGAAAATTTCTTGCCTAATAACTAACCTTTTTATAATTCAAGTAGATGAGTAAATGAATAAATGGGTAAATGAGGAAAAGAATAGATAATAACACCCTCACCCATCAACTCATCAACCCATTTTCCCATCAACCCATTTCTCTTGATCATATAAGAAAGTATTAGTTTGAGATTTATATGGCTATCGAGGTACTTTCCCCCGAAGGAGCATTATAGATTTGAGTAGATGAGTAGAAGGGTGAATGAGTAGAGGGGTAAATAAGGAAAATAAGTAAATAAGTAAATAAGTAAATAAGGGAAATAAGTAAATGGGGAGTAAGAGAAAAGATGAAGGAGTTATAAAAAATAGTACTAAAAAGTTTTATCCCATCAACCCATCATCCCATTTACTCTTAAACAGCGACGGAGGAGAAAAGTCCTGAAATATTCTTGACAACCAACTTTTGCAGGAAACTCATCTTATTAAATTCTTAGGATACCTTTAAATCCATAATATTTGGATTGATAATGATCTATATGAATAACAGAAAGATTAATCTTAAAATTATACAGATTTC
>JAGGXI010000068.1 GCA_021163155.1 Candidatus Aerophobota bacterium | reverse complement strand
TTTTTTTCTTCCCTCCTTTCAAATTAAAAATTGTAATCTTTCCTTCCTAAATAATATTTCTTTAATTTAATATGTATCTTATCGCCTTCCTTTTTTCTCCCAGAGAATGAATCTCCTCCTACCATTTACATAAATTGATTTTAGTTTTTCAAATTGATTAAAATTTTCTTCTTCCCAGGGAATAAAGCTATTTGCCGATTTTGTCTTACGAGAAAAGTTATCTCTATCAAATGCTTTCTGTCTATAATAGGCGAGCTCATTTTCCATCTTCTGGATTTTTGTAAGGAGGCTCTTTATCTGATCTATACTAATTATAACGGCTTTTAATCTATTATTATTTTGAGTAATTAGGGGTAGCTCATCTATGGGTAAAAACTCCCAATCTTTATCTTTTTTGTACATACTGTTCTCCCTGGATATTTCTGGAAAAGTCAGAAATCTCTGATTTCACAGATTAGATCATCCTTGCTAAATCGGTACAATCATTTTTAAGAATCTGTGTAATCAGAAGACTCTCTCTGGTTAAATTGACTTTCTGTTTTTGTTAGCTATAATTGTTTAAGAAAGCTTTTTGTTTCTTAATAAAAAGGGTGAGCAGTCAGAAACTTTCTGAGGGCTAAATTTCTTATTTTTTGCCTTGGGGAAGGTCTGGGAAATTAGCCGCTCGCCCTTTAATTACTTACTTAAACACTCCACTTTTCACTAGCTCATAAACCATATTCTCAATCAATCTTCTCACTACCAAGTTGATTGGCTCCTGGTTAGCTTTTCCTGATTCGAATTCATATAAATTCTCGGTCTTAAAGAAGCTGAAGATATTTGCTCCCACCATTTTCCCGATAATTTTATCTTTCATACTTAAGGTTTTAATTACCTCTCCTGTAGTGGTATTGGTGACCCGCAAGTCAATGGCAGCGGTGGCTTTAGCAAACTTGGTTTTGCCTCCGATTCCCACAACCTTTAAGTTAGTTCCTCCCGTAATCACATCACAGTTATATTCGGTAATTGCTCCTTCAATAATATATTTGGCACCGATTAGCTTGTTTAACTCCGGATAAGAATTGTTATTAGCCAGACGCTTTTTTCCTCTTAAATCCTGCTCGGTCAAGATATTCTTAAAATTTACCCTATCAAGGACTATAAACTGATGGGAGCGGTCAAGGGCCGTAATGAGCATCTCGCTCGCCCCTTGAGAGACTGCGGTGCTTTTACGATTCGCCAGCTTATCATCTTTATATTGGCCGGTTTTATCCCTTAATTCGTAGACAGCTACAGGAATTCTTTCCTTGGGGATAGATAAGCTCAATAGTTTTTCAGTCATCTCAGTAGTGTTTATTACCGGAGAATTTATTACCGGCGGAGCTATAACTTTTTGTGATGGTTTATCCACAGTGGTTGTCGGTTTAAAAACTGTGGTGCAGGCAAGAATTGCTACTAAAATTGCCCATGGACCCATTTTGCACCTCCTTTATTATATTATTTTTTATATCTTTTATTGTCATTATTCTTTATTGCTATTTTCTACACTTACTTGTACTTGGGAATCACCTGTCTCACCATCGCCATTTCCATCTGAATAAATTACCACGCTGGTGCTTGAACTTCCCGTATCATAGTCAGGGTCAGAATTCTGCTGGGTACCAATAACAGGTTTAGAATCATTATAGCTATAGATATAGTAATATTCATATTGGGTTGGAAAAGGACTACCAAATTCACAGACTTCAGCTACTTGTAAGTCTATTTGTCTATTTTGAGCGGATTGAAAATCCCATGTCATAGTTGAGTCGGCGTAAGAGATGCCTGAGAACAATAGCATTACAAAGGCAACAGCAAGCCCTGAGATAGTTAATTTAGTTTTCATATTTTTTACCTCCTTTTATTATTTTTTTATTTTATTTACAATTTGTTTCAATTATTTTTTAAGCAATTTTTATACCAATTACGGTTGCTTAAAAAATGGACTGTCTAAATGTTTTATTCATAATAATTTGTAGATTTTTTCTCAACAAGGAGCTATCTCTCAGTGGTGCTTCTCACGTACATATTTGTACATTTATTGATAGTGCATCTATCTGTTTAACTATTCTTTTATATGAACATAAAAAGATCTCATCCCATGAACATTTTTGTACTTATCTTGTACAAAATTATTCTTTTCCTGTTTTTAATAAAAACTTTCAATGTTACCTGTTTAAGTTCTTTTGTTTGCCAAAGATTTTTTTATTACTTCCTTAAGATGGCAAAGATCGACAGGTTTGATAAGATAACCGGCAATATTACTATTCTCAACCGTATAGTCATTCATCATTTTTTCATAGGCGGTACAAATTATAATAGGTAGTTTTTTATTATTTTTATGTATTGCTCGTATGACGTCCAGGCCATGCATATTAGGCATCTTTAGGTCCAGTAATAATAAGTCTGGAGTTTCCTCTTTTATCTTTTTCAATGTCTCCAGTCCATTATTTGCTAATATAACCTTGTATCCCTCCAACGTAAGTTCTGTTTCGATAAGCAATTGAACATTTTTATCATCATCAGCTACTAAAATGGTTTTCATCATTCGCTTTCACTTTGGTTAATTTTTATTGTTTTAATGCTTTTCAATCCTACCGATAAGAGCTTGTTTCTGCAAGGCTAAATTTTTCATCCATCGTTAAAACCCACCTAATTTATTAGCAATTTTTATACCAACTTGCGGATTCCCCCAAAATAGACTATTTAGAGATTTCTGAAAAAGGCAGAAATCTTTTTAAATGATTTATCCATAAGAATCTATAGATTTTTTCTCAACAAAGAGATATTTCTTGGCAGTGTTCCTCGGGCACATATTTGTACATTTTTAGTACTTTCATCCGGATAATTGCTTTTTTTATGTGAATATAAAAAGAGTTCATCTAAATGGACATTTTTGTGCCCGCTCTGTGCAATATTACCCTTTGTTTTTAGTTCTTGATTTTTAACTTTAATCTGAGGTATATTTTGGTAGACGTAAAGTTTAACTGGAATGCTTATTTTCATCTTTTCTTAATATTATCAGGAAAGTGTTATTGCTGGGGTGGCAGGAAAGTTACAAGATATTCTTAACTTTTCGGGATAGAGCCTTTTTTTATTTCATATTTTTCCATTTTATATTTTATAATACGGCGAGATGTGCCTAATAGTTTTGCAGCTTTGGTCTGGATCCACTCGCTCTCTTTTAATGCATCGATGATGATTTCTTTTTCCAATTGAGCTATCCTTTCTTTTAAGGAGAGTCTAGTGTTGGAAGGAGAGGTAAGCTGGGATGAATCTAAGGTTTTCTGGATTTCTAAAGGTAGGTCTTGAGGTAAAATAGCATCGCCCTTTCCCATAACTATTGCCCTTTCAATTACATTCTCTAATTCTCTCACATTACCTGGCCAGTTATACCTTATCAGAAAGTCCATAGTTTCTGGAGGGACATATTTTGTTCTCCCTACCGATTCTAATCGATATCGGCTGAGAAAGTATTCTACTAAAAAGGGAATGTCATCTTTTCTTTCCTTCAAAGGAGGAAGGTTAATAGTTACCACATTTAAGCGATAGTAAAGGTCTTCTCTAAAGGCCCCTTCCTTTAGCGCTTTTTCTAAGTTTCGGTTTGTAGCTGCTATAATTCTTACATCAATTTTGATAGGTTTAGTTCCTCCTACTCTCTCTATTTTTTTTTCCTGCAGAACTCTTAAAAGTTTAGCCTGAGTAGTCAAATCTAAATTGCCAATCTCATCTAAAAAAAGGGTACCTCCAGAAGCTAACTCAAATTTACCCATCTTTTGGGCAATAGCTCCAGTAAAGGCTCCCTTTTCATGTCCAAAGAGTTCGCTTTCTAAAAGATCCTCAGGTAGGCTTGCACAATCCACCGCTACAAATGGTCCTTTTCTTAAAATACTATTAAAATGGATAGCCCTGGCTACCAGTTCTTTGCCTGTCCCGGTTTCTCCTTGGATAAGGACGGTAGCTTTATTATTCACTACCTTACCAATCCTTTTGTAGACCTCAAGCATCTTTGGATTTTTACCCACAATATTTTCAAGTTTATGCTCTTCCTCAGTTTTTCTTTGGATAGATGCTTTCTCATCTAATACCTTTACCTCAAAAGCTCCATTGACAAGACTTTTTAATTTATTTAAATCAATAGGTTTAGTAATATAATCATAAGCACCCAATTTTATAGCCTCAACAACAGTATCCATTGCCCCATGAGCAGTCATCATAATAACACTGGTAGCTTTGTTAATTTTCTTCATCTGACGTAATACTTCTACCCCATCCATATCAGGCATTTTAATATCTAACAGCATAACTTGAGGTTTCTCTTTCTTAACCTGGGAGACAGCTTCTTTACCGTTATTTGCCACTATAATTCTATATCCTTCGTCTTCCAAAGCTGTGGAAAGTAATTCCATTATATGGGGTTCATCGTCAACTATCAATATTTTTTTCATAATTCCTCTTTATTTCCATAAGGCTAAATTTTTTATCCATTACTACTCAAGCTAATATTTCTTTAACCTTAATTGAAAGAGTTGAAGGGCTAAAGGGTTTAATAATGTAGTCATTGGCACCTACCTCTTTACCTCTCTGTTTGTCCACCTCTTGTCCTTTAGCTGTAAGCATAATAATAGGTATTTCTTTGGTTAGAGGGTCTTTCTTCAATTGCCTACAGACCTCGAAACCATCCATCTTAGGCATCACTACATCCAATAGGATAACATTCGGTTGTTCCTTTCTTGCTTTTCTCAAGGTTTCTTTACCGTTAGAGGCATTAATAATTTTGTAGTCTTTATCCTCCAGAGTAACTCGTATTAGCTCTACTATTTTGGGGAGGTCATCGGCTACAAGGATTTTTTTCAAGGCATTTCTCCCATAACCTTCTTATTAGAGACCTCTGAAGAACCTCCAGAGGTCTCTAATCTGTGCAATCTCGATTTTTATCTGCGAAATCAGGGATTTCTGACTTTTTTAGAAATCTCTATTAGTATTCTTTATGTATGGATAGGCAGGGTAAAGCTAAAGGTACTTCCCTTACCAATTTTACTTTCTGCCCATATTTCTCCTCCATGGGATTCAATGATATGTTTAGCAATGGCTAAACCTAAACCGGTTCCTCTAATTCCCAGAGTAAGAGTATTCTCCACCCGATAAAACTTTTTAAAGATATAAGGAAAGTCTTTTTCAGGAATACCCATTCCGTTATCAATAACACTCACCTTTACCTTTTCATTAGCCTGTTCTACAGAAATTATTATTTTTCCTCCCTGGGTAGAGAATTTAATAGCATTACTGAGAAGATTCTCTACAACCTGATATATCTTATCTTTATCTGCATTTATCTCTATATCCACTAAATCACCGGGCATATTCAACTGGAAATTGTGTTTATTTGTCTGAGATTTGAAAAAATTAATATTTTTCATAATGACCTCTCTTAGCTTGAAAGGTGCTTTTTTAATCTTAAATCCTTGTCCAGACTCTATTTTGGAGATATCGAGAAGGTCATTAATGAGATTGGCTAAACTTGTTGCCTCTTCATTAATTATTTTTAAAAATTTGTTTTGCCGTTCTTTATCCAATTCTCTTTTAAGAAGAATTTCGCTGAACCCAAGAATGCTGGTTAAGGGAGTGCGAAGCTCATGAGCAGCCGTAGAGAGGAATTCTGACTTCATTTGGTCAAGTTTCTTTAATTGTTCATTTTGTTCTTTTATTAGATTTTCAAATATCTTGTGCTCGGTGATATCCCTTGCAATACCAACAAGCCCTATTATTTTTCCCTCATCATCAAATTGGGGGACCTTTATAGTTTGAAACCACCGTTTTTTCCCGTCTACCCCTGTCATTTGCTTTATGATTTTTTTTGACTTGCCTGTCTCAAAAACAATGCAGTCATCTTTGATGTTTTTATCAGCTTCCTCTTTGTTTAACATTATTTCATAGTCATTCTTTCCAATAACTTTTTCAAGAGGTAATGCAAAAGCCTCCAGGGTTTTCTTGTTGGCAATAACATATTGACTCTTCAAGTTTTTAAAAAAGATAGCATCATAGGCGGATTCTACCATAAATTGATACTGTTTAAGCCTCTCTTCTGCCCTTCTGCGTTCGGTAATATCAGCACCTAAAAGAAGGACACCTGGTTGTCTATGGGTTTTATAAATAATTGGGTTAATTGTTATTCCCAGATAACCTTTGTTCCCATTTGCTTGTGTAAATCGGACATCATTTAACCGTACTATTCTCTTTTTTTTACGACATGATAAGATACCTTCAGCGATAATTGCCCATTCCCAGTGAATACCACATTTATGAAAAGGCCGCCCAATTATATTTTTCGCCGCAATGCCAAAGGTTTTCTCTGATATTTTGTTCCATTGGGTAATCTTATCATTCTCGTTTACACTGATTATAATGGATGAGATTGAAGCAAATAATTGCTCATTTTGAGCATTAGTCTTTTGCAATTCATC
This sequence comes from Candidatus Aerophobota bacterium, assembly GCA_021163155.1. Lineage (GTDB taxonomy): Bacteria > Aerophobota > Aerophobia > Aerophobales > JAGGXI01 > JAGGXI01. Next base: position 42,503 of record JAGGXI010000068.1, on the reverse strand, counting down.
GTAAGTTTTCTGTAGTGTTTCTTTTACCTTATTGTACTTAGTAATATCTATTACATTACCAATAATGGCGGGCTTCCCGGTATATTTAATAACAGCAGGCATTAGCTTTACCCATCTAATTTCTCCATTTTTTCGTATAACTTTAAAATCAGGTTCCCGGGGAAGATTCGAAATATCTCCTGTCAATGCCTGCTCTGTTGTTTTCTTTATCATATCCCTGTAATCCGGATGTATCAGATTGAGATAGTCCATACTCATCAATTCTTTTTTAGTATAACCGCTCAAACGTATAAATGCACTGTTTACAAATTTAAATCTTTCATCTTGAAAAATATAGATAGCGCTAAAAGAATTCTCTGCAATTACCTTGTACCTCTCCTCACTCTCCTGCAATTTCTGCTCCCTCTTCTTGCGCTCGGTGATATCCTCACCTGAAAACAAAACTCCAACTATTTGACCGGATGAGTCTCTAACCACTGTGTTGTGAAACGTAATTAATCTTTCCTTTCCATCCTTTGTTAATAATGGATTCTTATATAGTATTCAGCTGACTCAATATCTCCAGTCATTAGTTTACAAAAGACGTCTCTTATTTTATCTCTTATTCTTTGAGGAACTAAAGTATCAAACCAATTCCTACCTATAAGTTCTCCCTCTTTATAACCCAGGATTTCATAACTCTTTTTGTTAATTAGAGTTATATTTTCCTCATTATTCACTACTTCCAGTATTACTCCTGCTATATTTAGATAATTTTCTGTCTGCTCTTTTTCTCTTCTTATTCGCTCCTCTGTATACTTGCGTTCAGTTTCTAATACTTCCAATTTGGCAATTTGTTGACGAAGAACTGCTAATTCTTTTATAAGCCTATCTTTTGTCTTCTTTTGATTTTCCATCTTTTGGACCTTAAAATAAGCGTGGTTCATTAACTTAGAATTTAAAAACAGAGTGAAAATATTAACATAGATCCGGCGATTTAAACAAGCTTACCTTGTTAGATTGGAAGCATTTAGCAAGGTTATTAAAGTTAAGAACTTACTTTCTTCATTGAATTAAGTATTAACCTTATTTTATAAAGTTTTTTGAAATTGTCAACCAGGTGTACGGAGAAATTGGTAGCCGTAAGGCTCAGAGTCTGCGTTCTCATGTAGTAATCTTTCTTTGCGCAACCTAAACCCCATTAGATGTTACTACTATTTAGCGGGGTAAAGGTTGCGGCTACCGTCCTTTATAGCGCAAACTCAGATGCTAAAGATTCTTTAGGTTTACTATGAAGTATTTATCCTGGGGGGAAAATAGTATAATTTCATCAATGAACCGAAAGAAAGCATGGGTGGGGATAAAGTGTAGTATTCTTATACTTTCTCTGCCTGAGCAACTGAGGCAATAGTTTATCGAATCTGGGATTAAAATTTAATTTTTTCTTATATAAAAGTGCCTAAGTCTCTACTTCTTATTTCTTCACAATTTCTTCTACAGCTTTTTTAACAATCCCTCTTTTTTCGTAATATTTCAGCTTACGGTTTTTTAATGCACCAATCATATTCATTCCAAATTTTTCAGCAATGACAGCATCAACATTTTTATCAGCAAGCATTTTGGCTACTCCAAAACCAGCACCTCCACCTCCGATACGAAAAGGATTAGAAATGGCCTCCAAAAGTTCGCCAGTTTCATTAAAAATCAGATAATATGACGCTCTACCTGCCTGTGGAGCAATCTCCGAATTTTCGTCTTTTTTAATTGCAGCTACCGCTATTCTTATTTTTCTCACCTCCAATTTTTTCAACAATAAATCCATTAAAAATAGAGAATATAATCATATAGCAAGTAAGCATAAGAGTAAATAAATTGCCAAAATAGTAAATCATAGCAGGTAAGAGTGGGATTTTTATCGCTCTATTGTAAAGAAAAGCAGCAATAAGGGAAGTTTTCATACCCTTCTCCTTTAAGTCTCCTAAAAGTGGATACCACATATAGATTGGTCCAGATGAGAGTATGCCACCAATGATAGCAATTAACCATCCTTTTAATCCAGACTCCTTGCCAAGATAGTTACCTATTTTTTTTCTTTGAAGGAATAAATTTGAAAGAAACATAAGAGTAAGTATTATGGCTAAGGTTGGTAAAATTTTCCCTATTAGTCTCAAAAAAGATAAAAGAGTATTTACAATAGTAGAAAAACTTATAATTCCAATAGTTAAATAGATTATGGTGATACTTAAAAGGAAGATCCATCCACCATTGAGTTTTCTTAATAATTTTTTTATCATATTAGTCTAATGGTAAAGACAGTTAAAATAGCAATTATAATAGCTGTTATAAAACTAACTATGTTTCTAGTAAAAGCAAATTTTTTACCTAACATTAAACTCTCAGCAGGTAGTTGAACTATGCCAACAGTAACCCAACTGATTATGAACGCTGTTATGGCAGTCATATTTACTCCTTGCTGTAGCATTTCTCCACCAATAATGTAGCTGTTGATGGCATTTCCGGCAGATATACTGCCAAATATTGCTCCAATAAAAGAATCAATAACTTTATTGCCTATAAAGATTTTATTGTAAAAATGTTTTGGAATTACAGTAGTTATTAAACTGATAAGTAATAATACTCCTACTAAAATAGGTAAGATCTGCTTAAAACTTCTTAGTGTTTTTATTATCGCTTGTTTAATTTTTGTAATGTTTATATTATTTCTATTATAGTAATTTATTTTCTCTTTCAGAGGTATAGCTCCTAACTACTTAATTCTATTTATTCAAGTTTTTCTATTTATCTATTCCAGCCATCCTTTGAAGAGCTAAATAGAGAGCTTGGGTTCCCTTATGTCCCGCCCCAATGGCTTGGACAGATACATAAAGTTGATGCACAAGAGATAATCCTGGAAGAGAGATTTTCATCTTTTTAGCTTCCTCTAATGCGATTCCCATATCTTTAACAAAGTGATTTACAAAGAAACCCGGCTTCATATCTCCCTTTAGAATTCTTGGTGCCAGATTATTTAGGGACCAGCAACCAGCAGCTCCCCCGCTAATAGAGCGAAGCATTGTTTTAAGGTTAAGGCCAGCCTTTGCTCCATAGATGAGTGCCTCCACCATCCCAATCATTGTCCCGGCAATTTGAATTTGATTACACATTTTTGTATGCTGGCCAGAGCCTGGTTTACCTTGAAAAATTATAGTTTTCCCTAATTTTTCCAGTAAGGGTTTTGCTCGATTAAATGTGTCCTTATCTCCACCAACCATAATGGAAAGAGTAGCGTTACGTGAGCCTACATCACCTCCTGATACAGGAGCATCCAAACAAAAGACACCTTTAGGACGAAGAGCTCCAGCGATTTTGATAGCTAAACTTGGCTTACTGGTAGTAAAATCGATCAATATAGCACCAGATTCAATAGTATTAATAACGCCTTTGCTTCCCAGAACCACTTCATTTACCTCATTTGGGAAACCTACCATTATACAGACAAATTCAGCGTTTTTGGCTGCTTCCGCTGGTGAGTTAGCCCAAATTGCTCCTTTTTCTATCAAATCCTCTGCCTTGTTTTTAGTTCGAGTAAAGACGGTTAAAGAATGTCCTGCATCTAAGAGGTGATTTGCCATAGGTTTCCCCATAACTCCCGTGCCTATCCATCCAATACGAGCCATTTTCTTATCCTCCTTTTATTATAAGTATAAAGAAACAGATGTTTCAATAGAAGCCTCTGATTACATTGATTTGGTAAGGATTCTATTTGTGTAATCTCGATTTTTATCTGTGTAATCAGAGATTTCTGATTTTTCCAGAAATCTCCAATAGTATAAATAACATACCATTTTTTAAGAGAATTGTCAAAGTGTTACTCTTAACAAAAAGTTGACACAGTTGACAGACGAAAGGTATAATATATAGTAAACTTATAAGGAAAGAAGATGCCTATCGATAAACTGATTCTTATTTGGCAGAGTTTCCCATCTTTACTTAAAGGGACATTAGTAACAATTGAATTGACAGCAGGATTTCTTAGTCTTGGCCTTATTCTGGGTATCCCTTTAGCCTTTGGGGAGGTTTATGGCAATAAATTTGTCAGCGCCATGATTATCTCGCCATTTGTGAAAATTTTCCGCGCTATTCCTGCTCTGGTTCTTCTCTTTCTCTTCTTCTTTGGTTCAGCTTCCTTTGGATTTGAGCTCTCTGCTTTTACTGCAGCAATTCTTGCTATAGGTTTCCGTTCCTCTGCTTATCAATCCCAAATTTTTCGTGGTGCAATCCAATCAATTGGGGTTGGCCAGATGATGGCTGCAAGGTCTATTGGAATGAGTAAATTAAAGGCAGTGCAACATATTATTTTACCGCAAGCCCTAAGACTTTCAATCCCTCCCTGGACAAATGAATATGCGGGTGTTTTAAAAGATAGCTCTCTTGCCTATGCTGTAGGGGTGACCGAGCTGATGAGGCAGGGGAGATATATTGTTGCCAGAACTTTTGGGAATGCGCTATTAGTTTATTTTGTTTGTGCGGTGATCTATTTTATTTTGGTATATAGCGGAAATAAATTTCTTGGTTTTTTAGAGGAGAAATACAAAATACCTGGATACGAGATCAAAAAACGACCCAGAAAATCATTAGAAAGGATTTAGAATGTCAGGCATAGTATTAAAGGCTGAAAATATTCATAAAAGTTATGGGGGGCTATCTGTACTTAGAGGAATTTCTTTTGAGGTGAAACGAGGAGAGACAAAAGTAATTATTGGTCCCTCGGGAACTGGAAAGAGCACTCTCCTTCGTTGTATCAATCAATTGAGCCCTCCAGATAAAGGTAGGGTTTGGCTCGATGGAGTTGAAATAACTGATCCCAAAGTGGATATCAACAAAGTCCGCTCTTCTATTGGGATGGTCTTTCAAGATTTTAACCTATTTGCACACCTGCCAGTATTAGATAATGTGCGTATTGGACTAACGAAAGTTAAGGGAATGGAGAAGAAAGAGGCTACAGATTTAGCTATGGAGGAACTTCAGCGCGTTGGTTTGAGAGATAAAGCATCATCCTATCCTGCGGAGCTCTCCGGAGGTCAGCAACAGCGGGTCTCCATTGCTCGAGCCTTGGCGATGAATCCTAAGCTAATTTTATTCGACGAGCCAACCTCTGCACTTGATCCGGAACTAATTGGGGAAGTGTTGAATGTAATGATTAATCTGGCTAAAGAGGGGATGACAATGCTGGTGGTCTCTCATGAGATGGGGTTTGCCCGTTCAGTAGCCAATGAGATTATCTTTATGGAACACGGAGTAATTGTTGAGGAGGGGCCACCCCAGCAACTCTTTAGTAATCCAAAACATAAGCGTACAGGTGAATTTCTTCATAAGATAACAGAACTCTACGGGGAATCAGAAAAATGAACTTTTTTGAGTTAGCATGGAATATATTGCCTGCTTTACTTAAAGGAACAGTTGTAACTCTGGAAATAACAGGGGTATCTATCTCCATAGGATTTATTTTAGGAATCCTATTGGCGTTAGGTAGAGTATATGGCAATAAATTCATTTACCTCTTAACTACTACTTATGTAGAAATAATTCGGGGTACTCCACTTTTGACACAGCTTTTCCTTCTATATTTTGGACTTCCTTCTATCGGAGTTATGCTCTCACCACTTTTAGCCGCTGTTATCGGTATGGGATTGAATAGTGGAGCCTATCAAGCAGAGTATTTTCGTGGAGCAATTCAGGCAGTTAAGAGTGGTCAGATGATAGCCGCAAGATCAGTTGGAATGAGCAAGTTTAAAGCCGTTCGCTATATTATTCTTCCTCAGATGTTACGAATAGTAATCCCCTCATGGTCAAATGAGCTGATATATTTGGTTAAATACTCCTCGTTAGCCTATATGATTCAGGCGCCGGAATTAATGGCCGAAGGAAGGCTTATCGCTTCCAGAAATTTTAGAACATTTGAGGTATTTTTAGTTGTTGCATTTATTTACCTGGTGATTGTGCTCATTCTCTCAAAGGTTCTCGATATTTTGGAGAAACAGATAAGGATTCCTGGCCTAGAGATGCAAGCTGTTTAAACCGCCAATTAATTACTTCGAGACATTGAACATCTTTTATATTAAGACTAATCATTGAGGAGGTAGTGATGCTGGAGATTTCGTCGAAACATTTAGAAAAATTGAGAAGCTCAAGTATTGTTACTACTGTAGACTCTCATACAGCCGGTGACCCAACGAGAATGGTTGTTCTTGGAGGACCAAAAGTACCTGGTGAAAACATGCGGGAAAAGAAGGAGTGGCTGGAGAAGAAATGGAGGAGAATGAGATATTCTCTTATGCGAGAGCCACGAGGTTACAATGATATGGAGGGGGTGATACTGACAGAACCTGTCTCACAAGAAGCAGATATAGGGGTAGTCTTTATGTCTCCCGATGCATTCTGGGATATGTGCGGAACAGGGACGATAGGGGTAGTTACCACCTTAATTGAATTAGGAGTAATAGAGGTGAAGGGTGAGAATATTAAGGTGAAGCTCGATACTCCTACAGGATTAGTTTCAGCTACGGCTGAAATCAGGAAAGGTAAAGTGAAAAAAGTTAGAGTAATTAACGTTCCTTCGTTTTATTACCGCACTTTCTCAGTTCCACTTCCGGGAAAAGGCAATGTAGAGGTAGATGTAGCCTACGGCGGCGGATTCTTTGCCATAGTGAAAGCGGAAAGGCTTGGATTAGTATTAGAAAAGGGGAACAGAGATGAACTAATAAAATTATCTCTGAAAATTATGGAAGTTATAAGGAAAAACCAGAAGATAGTGCATCCCTCAGGCAGGGAGGAACTGGTAGATTCAGTTAGAATCATAGAAGAGCAAGGGAATATTGCCAAAAATGTCACCATCCCTCCCGAGGGTGTAATTTATAGAAGTCCTTGCGGGACGGGAACTTCTGCCCATATGGCATTAAAGTATGCAAAAAGGGAGATCGGCTTGAATGAGGAGGTAATTCATCGAAGCCTCATTGGTACAGAGTTTTGCAGTAGACTGATTAAGAAGAAGAATCTTTGGGGAATAGAAACAGTCATCCCGGAAATCACCGGTTCAGCGTGGATAACAGGTATTCATGAATTCATCATTGACCCTGAAGACCCATTAGGGGATGGGTTCGAGTTGTAGTCACTGTTACATAGTCCACAGAGAAAATAAAGGAGAATGAAGATGAGAAGCAATCAGAAGATTTATGAGACTCCGCAGTTTGAAATTCTATCAGAGAATCAACGCGAGAGAATCTACTCTGCAGCGCTGGAGGTCCTGGAACATACGGGTGTAAAAATTCAAGGTGAAAAGGCTCTTTCCCTTTTGAAAGAAGCAGGGGCAAGTGCAGATGGAGAGATAGTTTATATCCCTTCATATCTGGTGGAGAATGCCTTAAGGAGTACTCCCAAAAAGGTTCTGATATACACGAGAGATGGAAATCTTGCTATGCGTCTGGAAGGTTTTAATTCTTATTTTGGGACAGGTTCAGATTGTCCTTCTATTCTAGATTCTTTCACTGGTGAGAGGAGAAAATTTACCAAAAGGGATGTAGAACAGGCAGCTGTGATATGCGATACTCTGCCGAACATTGATTTTATGATGTCAATGGGCTTAATATCCGATAAACCTACGGTAGTAACTGATATACATCAGTTTCAAGCAATGGTATTTAACACAAAAAAACCTATCGTTTTTACCTCTTTAACTATCCCTGGAGCTGAAGATATTATTAAAATGGCTGGGATAATTGCTGGTAGCGAGGAAGAATTACGCCGTAAACCTTTTATAATCCATTATATTGAACCATCAAGTCCTCTTGCAGTCTCTAAGGAGGCTGTAGATAGACTTTTACTCTCTGCTGATAAAGGGATACCAGTTGTTTTTACTCCTGGACCTATGGCTGGGGCGACATCGCCGGCTACTTTAGCAGGAACACTTGTAACTGCTTTAGCTGAGAGTCTAAGTGGAATAGTACTTTCTCAACTCAAACGAGAGGGTCTGCCGCTGATTGTGGGTGGCACTTCTGGAATAATGGATATGCGGACGGCTATTACTCCTTATGGAGGACCTGAGTTTTATCTCTTGAATGCTGCTATGTCTGAACTTTGTAGATTTATTGGAGTGCCGATGTTCGGTACAGCCGGATGCAGTGATGCTAAAAAGTTTGGTGAACAGGCTGCTATAGAATCTTCTCTCTCAGTTATCACACAGGTCCTCAGTGGAGCTAACTTAATCCATGATATTGGATATCTGGAATCTGGCTTGACAGGCTCTTTTGATATGTTAGTGCTAACTGATGAAATTATTGCTATGGCTAAACGATTTATGAGAGGAATCAATACAGATGATGAGCGTTTAGCTTTACAGGTAATCGATAAAGTTGGTCCGGGAGGGAACTATCTTGTAGAAGACCATACTTTAAAGTATTTCAAGGAGTATTGGGAGCCGAAACTTATAGACAGGCAGAATTACAAGAGATGGAGTGATAAGGGAAGTAAAAGTCTTGGTGAGCGGGTAAATGAAAAGGTTAAATCAATTTTGGCTGAATATAAAACTGAGCCGCTTGAGGATAAGAAACAGAGAGAAGTGCTTAAAATAATCGAGTTTCGAGAGAGGAAGATATAAGCTAACAATTAAATATTACCAGGGCAGTATAGTTGCAAAAAACAGGATTAAAGGATTAAAGGATTAGAGGGAAAAGAAAGAAAAACAAAGAATTAAAGAAAAACTGGTAGCCGCAGGCTTTAGCCTGCGTAAAGGCAGGATTAGAGGGGGAAAGAAGGTAATTTTAGAAAAGCTAAACTATTAGGTATAATTAACCTGAATTCTACTTAATCAAGTAGGAGAGGAAAAGAATGAAAGGAGGTGGAAAAGTTATTTATTGGAGGGAAAACAGGATTAAACTAATTTTAACCTAAAAAATAAAGAGGTGAAAGAAATGAGAAAAAGTTTTCGATTAATTGTTACTGTTCTTGCAATAGCTATAGTGTTATCTCTGAGTGGAGGCATTCTCTCTTATGCGCAGAGTGAAAAGTATGTTGTTGCTACATCAGCCGATTGGCCACCATTTGAGTGGGTTGATGGCAATGGCAACTATGTAGGATTTGATATGGATGTAATGCGAGCAATTGCTATCATTGAAGGTTATGAGATTGAGATACGGGATATCGGGTTCGATGCGTTAATACCTGCATTGAAGGCAGGCAAAGTTGACATATTAGCTGCGGGGTTAGAAATTACACCGGAGAGAACGGAGGTACTCGATTGTTCAGACCACTATTGGGAAATTGATCAGGGAGTATTAGTTCGTGAGGATTCCGACCTTAATATTATTTCTGCTCTTAGTACGTCGGGTAACAAAGTAGGAGCGCAGAGAGGCACAACTCAGGCTGGCTGGCTTGAGGATAATCTAGTTAAAAAGGGAGTCAAGATAAAACTGGAGTTATACGAGACTAACGATTTGGGTATTATGGATCTGGTCAATGGACGTATAGATGCTTATATGGCTGATACTCCAGCAGCAGCGGCATTTGCAAAAAGTAATCCCATTAAGATAGTTGGTATAGTCTCTACAGGAGGTAAGTTAGCCTTCTATGTTCAAAAGAATGACTCTAAGAAGTTGCTACCAAGATTGAATGATGGATTAAAGAAATTAAAGGGAGATACGTGGGATAATTTGGTAGATGCATATTTTACTGGTGATTTGACAAAGATAACAAAATGCTATGCCCAATGTAGTCATTATCTTACTGTAGAGAAAGATGTAACTACTTATGCAAAGAAACTGGCAGAATGTATGACAGCTAAGTAATAGATAGTGATAGAAGGGATACAGGAGCAACTGCTCCTGTATCTCTGCTTTGTGTGTGTCGACAGAGCCATTGAGGGAAATGCAAAGCATTGCCCCCTCAAATATCTCGAAAAGGAGTTATTTTAGATGAAGGATAAAAGATTAGGTTGGCGTTTTATAACAATAGGATTTGTTGTTGTAGTTTTGCTTAGCGTATTAGCTACCCTATCAAGCTCCAACATGGATAATCACGGGTGCACAATGTTAATCGTTGGAAAAGCTGCTACAACAGATGGATCTATATTGGTTGCCCGTAATGAAGACTTCCCGGGCAACTGGGCTAAGCATATAATCGTTGTGCCAAAAAAAACCCATAAATCTGGAGAGGTAATTAAGTCCGCTACAAATTTTGTTTGTCCACAACCATCGGTAACCTATAAATATGTCTCGGCACAGGATTGGGACCCTACTCAAGGAAGATTCAATGAGGGTGGGATTAATGAGTATCAGGTAGGTGTAAGCGCTACTGAAAGTGCCGCTCAGAATGATAAGGCCAAAGAGACGGACCCTGTAATAGAAACAGGTATAGGAGAAAATATAATAACAGCATTAGTCTTACAAAGAGCGAAAACAGCAAAAGATGGCGTAAAGCTGGTGGGAGACCTCGTTGAAGAGCACGGTTCCAGTGAGATATTTGGAATGGCAATAGGGGACCCGAATGAAGCCTGGTTGCTTGAGGTTGGCGGAGGCCACCACTGGGTAGCGGTAAGGGTTCCAGATGATAGCTATGTGGTAGAACCAAATGCACTACGGATAGGCGAGGTAAATCTATCCGATACGTCCAACTTTATGGGTTCTGCGGATCTCATTACCTTTGCAAAAGCACATAGTCTTTATGACCCTGCGAGTGGTGAGCCATTTAACTTTGCCAGGGCATACGGAACCGCAGGTAGCCCGTCGGTTCGTAACTACCGCCGTGTATGGGGAGGACAGCATTTTCTAACTCCTTCTGCTGAGCTTGACCCGGAGGCAAAACGGTATCCGTTGTTCCTTACCCCGGATGAGAAAATTACACCCCAGCGTGTTATGTCTTTTCTGAGATACCATTACCAGGGAACTAAGTATGATACAGAGACCCCCAGCGGTAAAGAAGAAAGAGGCATTGGCATTTCAAACACATTAGAATCGCATGTCCTTCAGTTAAGAGATTGGTTACCAAATCCGATAGGAGGAGTGATGTGGCTGAGTATGTCTGCGCCTCGGACTAGTGTCTATGTCCCATATTATTCAGGTATTACAGAAGTTCCTCTTGCGTATCAACTTGGAACCGATGAGTATGATAGTAAATCCGCCTACTGGGCTTTTAGGACAATAACCAGTGTGGTGTTTACAAATTTCTCAGAGATGGCAAAGGATGTGCAGCCTGTTTGGGAAGCCTTTGAGAATCAAGAGTTTGCATGGCAGCCGACTATTGAAAAGGTTGCTATTGAGCTACATAACCAAAATGAAACCTTATCAGCAAAGTTTTTAACTATCTATTCTAATGGTTTAGCTCTAAATGCTTTGGATAATGCTTTCATTTTAGAGAAGAATCTGTTAAGCAAATTGGCTGGTGAGGCACGCGGTGCCTACTAATTTTAATCCCGGATTAAGGTGGGGGTGGAAAAGATACAAAGAAAAACTTTTACCCCCTCACCCTGACCCTTTCCCACAAGGGGAGAGGGAAGAAAATTTGACACTACTATGGTGAGAAAAAGGAGGAGTTTTATATGAAAATTGAAGAGTTTGAGATGGAAAGGTTACAATCTACATGGGAGAACAGAGTTAAATACAATCTTTCTGAAAGTGGTGTTCATCCTCTACTTTTAAAAGAGTTAACTAATAAGGATGAGCTTGAAGAGTTGATATCCTTACGTTTGGGATATAGTCAGACCAATGGAACTATAGAATTAAGAGGAGCTATTAGTCAACTTTATCCGGGGAGTGACATTGATAATATTTTAGTGACAAATGGTTCATCAGAGGCAAACTTTATTTCAATATGGACCAATCTAAAAGCCGGTGAAGAGCTAATTTTAATGCTCCCCAATTATATGCAGATTTGGGGACTTGCCCGCTCTTTGGGAGCTAAAGTTAAGCCATTTTATCTTAAAGAAGAGCTCAACTGGGCACCAGACCTTGAAGAGCTAAAAAAGATTGTTTCTCCTAACACAAAAATGATAGCCGTCTGTGATCCCAATAACCCTACTGGAGCCGTGCTGAGTGAAAAATCGATAAAAGGGATTGTTAAAGTGGCTGATAGAGTAGGAGCCTGGATTTTATCTGATGAAGTGTATCGGGGAGCAGAATTAAACGGCAAAGAAACACCAGGTTTCTGGGGTAAGTATGAGAAGGTTATTGTCAATGGTGGGCTCTCCAAAGCTTATGCTCTTCCTGGTTTGAGGATTGGCTGGATGGTTGGTCCTAAAAAAATTATAGCAGAAAGCTGGTCTCGTCATGATTATTCAACCATTGCTCCAGGAATTATTAATGACTATCTGGCTTCTTTAGCTCTTAAGCCAGAAATGCGTCAGAAGATTTTATCTCGCAATCGAAAAATCTTAAACACAAATTTAGCCTTAGTAAAAAAATGGCTTTCAAACCATGCTGATCTCTTCAAGCTTATTTCTCCCCAGGCCGGGGCGATTGCTTTTATCCGCTACAATTTAGATATTAATTCTACCCAGCTAATTATAAAACTTCTTCATGAAAAGAGTGTTCTTATTGTACCTGGTGATTGTTTTGGTATGGACCACTTTATTCGTCTTGGCTATGGAGCAGAAAAGGATTATCTTTTAGCCGGCTTAGACCTTATCGATGAAACATTGAAAGAAATTCAAAGTAAAGGATAAAATTATGATGTATGTAAATATAGATAAGATAAAAAATGCAAGGGAAATCATAAAACCTTTTATAAAGAAGACATCTTTAAAGTATTCTCATTTTTTAAGTTCACTTTGCCAGGGGGAAGTATACTTAAAATTAGAAAATACGCAGGTAAGCAATGCATTTAAGATTAGAGGAGCTTTTAATAAGATATTACATTTGACTCCTGAAGAAAAACAGAGAGGAGTTGTAACTCCTTCTTCTGGAAATCACGGATTAGCTGTGGCAATGGCAGCTGAAAAATTGAATTTATCAGCAAAAATTATTGTTCCAGAGGCTGCGCCCAGGAAAAAAATAAATAAAATTAAAAAATATAATGTTGAGTTAATATTATACGGAAAAAAGTGGGATGAAACTGAACAAAAGGCGTTAGACTTAGCCTGTGAAGAGGGAATGACTTACATCTCTTCTTATAATGACCCACTTGTTATTGCCGGTCAGGGGACAATTGGATTGGAAATTTTAGAAGAGCTTCCAGAAGTTGAGACAGTATTGGTTCCTGTAGGAGGAGGTAGCTTAATCTCTGGTATTGCTACGGCAGTTAAGGATAGAAATCAAGATATAAAGGTTATCGGAGCTCAATCAAAAGCTTCTCCAGTAATGTATGAGTCATTGAAAGCCGGGAAAATTGTCAAGATGAGAATTGAAGATTCAATTGCTGATGGTCTTTCAGGGGGAATTGAAGAGGGGTCAATTACTTTTGAAATAGCTCAAAAGAATGTAGATGAGATTATTTTAGTAAAGGAAGAGACTATAAAGGAAGCAATAAGGTTCCTTTGGGAAAAAGATAATCAGGTTGTTGAGGGGGCAGGAGCTGTAGGACCAGCTGTACTAATAGAAAACAAAGGAAAATTTAAAGCTAAAAAAATTGTTGTTGTTATAAGTGGGGGAAATATTGATGATGACCTGTTTAATAAGCTAACCAGAGCTTCTACATAAACTATAATGAGTTATTGGCAGCTGTCTTTTTCAGGAAAATCCTTTTATAAAGTAGGGAGCGATCGCGACCATTCCCTATCTCAATAAATGTGGAATCTGTGATTTTGAAATTAATCTTTCTCTTCTTACATAGATCGTTATTAATACAAATATTACGGATTTCAAGATATTCTAAAAATCTAATAAGATGAGTTTCCTATAAAAGTTGATTGGCAAGATGAATTTGAGTAGATGAATTTTGCCTCAAATTTTGGTGGTTAAAATAAGTTAAAAATACAAGGAGAGAAGTTCTTAAATTACTTCAACCCGGATTCGGCAAACTGTTAGAGTGTGCTTCTTGGCCTGGGTAGGGGGAGGCTTTAGCCTCCCAATAGACTTTAGCTCTTGTTTTGCAAAGGGCGACTGAAGTCGCCCCTACCCAAAAAAGAAAAATATTTTTTGTTCCTAAAAAGCTTTAAAAAATTTAATTTTCATAAAGATTAGACTCAGAACAATATTCCAGGATAAACTTAATGGTCATTATTCAAATTGCCGAATCCGGGTTCAATAGTTTAGAAAAGTAAACTATTACTATAAAATGGAAAAGGAGTGTATAAATGATTAGTTTTAGAGTTTTAAACGAAGAAATAATAAAAGAATTGCTTGATATCAAAAACGTAATACAGATAGTAGAAGAGGCATACATACTTAAAGATTCCGATCAGGCTTCCTTATTTCCAATCATAACCCATGTTTTTGAGCCTGGTAAAGCTGATATGGATATAAAATCCGGGCAACTTAAAGGCAATGTAAATGTGTTTGGTTTAAAAATTGTATCCTGGTTTGGTGAAAATATCAAGAAAAATTTACCATCTCTTATAGGTGCAATTATGGTATTTGACAGCCAAACGGGAGTGCCTTTAGGCGTTCTAAGTGCTGAACATATAACAGGCTTACGTACCGGAGCAGCGGGAGGAATTGGGGCTAAATACCTTGCAAGAAAAGATTCGGAAAACCTTTTGATAATTGGTGCTGGACGTCAAGCGCTCTTTCAGACTGCAGCGGCTCTGACAACTCTGGAAAATATCAAAAAAGTTACAGTATATGATCCAATTTCCAACGAAATGGCTATTAATTTTTGTAACAATATCAAAATAAGACTGAAGAACGATTTCTTGTCAAAATATGAAAATGATAAAGACTATTTTAAAACCTTAGCTAAAAGATATGATATAATTTTTAAAGTTGCTGATGATATCAAAAAAGCAGTTGGTGAAGCTGATGTTATTGTAACGGCTACTCCTTCCAGGAAACCGATAATTAAAAAAGAATGGGTAAAAAGGGGAACGCATATTACATGCATAGGATCGGATATGGAGGGTAAGCAAGAAATTAATGAAAATATCTTCTCTATTGCCAGAGTATTTGCCGATGATATAAATCAGATTATTAAAGTTGGAGAAGCAGAGATACCTATTAAAAAAGGCATTATTACCAGGGAGGATATAGTGGCCGAGATAGGAGAGGTTATATCGGGTAAGGTAGCGGGACGAGTTTCTGAAGGAGATATTACTATATTTGATAGCACTGGTATAGCTTTGCAAGATTTGGTGACAGCCAGCCTCGCATTAAAGGTTGCCAAAGAAAAAGACTTAGGAATAATAGTAGAATTATAAACTTAGATTTGGTGATTTGAACAATATTTACCAAAGTTATCCTAAAATGTTAATATTACAGCTTCATTGGTGAAAGATTCAGAATCTAAAATTCAGGAGCCAGAAGAGATAATGAAGGATATAGAATTAAAAAGAGAAATTGAAGAAAAGAATGTCATTCAAATTCTTCTTAAGTTTATTTGTATTATCGCTACTGAATTCTACATAGGAAGAGTTCCAATGGTTTGCCGAATCCGGGTTAAATTCTCTTTTTAGAGACTTTTAACTTTGAAAACTGCTCTACTAAAATAACTACTAAGTGAGGGATAAAAACCCTATTTAACAGAAAGGAGTAAGTTTTATGAGGACTAAAGTAATAATTATGGGAGCTGCGGGAAGAGATTTTCATAATTTCAATGTTTACTTTCGGGACAATAAGGATTATGAAGTTGTAGCCTTTACGGCTACGCAAATTCCAGGTATAGAAGGAAGAAGATACCCACCAGCCCTTTCAGGAGATCTTTACCCCGAAGGAATACCCATTGAGCCTGAAGGAAAATTAGCTCAACTAATTAAAGAGAAAAAAGTTGATGAGGTAGTATTTGCTTACAGTGATGTTCCTCATCAGTATGTGATGGAAAAGGCCTCACTGGTTAATGCTAATGGAGCAGATTTTCGATTGATGGGAATAAAAAAGACTATGTTAAAATCTAAAAAGCCTGTAATTTCAATAACTGCAGTGCGAACCGGCTGCGGTAAGAGTCAAACTACACGCAGAGTTACAGAAATACTTAAAGGAAGAGGCAAACGAGTAGTCGTTATTCGCCATCCTATGCCTTATGGTGACCTTGTAAAGCAGGAATGCCAGAGATACGAAACTTACGAAGATTTAAAGAGATATGAGTGTACCATAGAAGAGATGGAAGAATATGAGCCTCATATTAACCGGGGCACAGTTGTGTATGCTGGTGTTGATTACGAGAAAATTTTAAGAAAAGCGGAAGAAGAAGCTGATGTTATTGTCTGGGACGGTGGTAATAATGACTTTTCATTTTATTGGTCTGATTTAAGCATTGTTGTTACTGACCCTCACCGAGCTGGAAATGAGCTTACCTATTATCCTGGCAGCGTAAATCTTCGTTTTGCTGATGTTGTTATCATCAATAAAATAGATACAGCAGCACCAGAGAGTATAGAGAAGGTTAGAAAGAATATTATGATGGTAAACCCAAATGTTCCTATTATTGAAGCCGCCTCCCCTATATCTGTGGATGACCCTTCCGTCATTAAAGGGAAAAGGGTTCTGGTAATTGAAGATGGCCCTACTCTAACCCATGGAGGGATGAAGTATGGAGCAGGAACTATAGCTGCTCAAAGATTTGAAGCCAGCGAAATTATAGATCCCAGGCCTTATACGGTGCGTTCCATCTCAGAAACCTTTACTAAGTATCCTTATATTGGAAAACTTTTGCCAGCTATGGGATACAGCAAAAAACAACTAAAAGATTTAGAGACAACTATTAATAATAGTGGATGTGAGGCAGTAGTTATTGGGACTCCTATAGACTTAGCTAAATTGATTGATTTTAAGATGCCTATAACTCGAGTTCAATATGAACTGCAGGAGATTGGTAAGCCTTCTTTAAAAGAGTTTTTGCAGAAATTTTAAAGTAAGAACTTAAATACCTTGTTTGATAAAATCAATAAAGATTTGACCCCTTTTGCTTTATCAATTTAAAAGCTCTTTGGGGAGAGTTTATTCCAATAAGAAGTCTCTCAAAAGGACAGAGCCCTGTCCCCTCTCTATTTTTAATGTAAGGGACAATCTTATCGGTATAGATAGATATTTTTTCCTTTTTTAATATCTCAACAGCCTTTTGACTTGAGAGGGGTGTATAAATCTCTTTTATTTTAGCGAATACGCTTAAAAGAGCTGCTGCTTTGCCTACAATTTTATCTCCAATAGTTGCGTTTTCAATATCCTCTTCTAATTCATCAATTACCTCTAAAAAAGGTTTTATACCGTTTTCTCTTTTTTTACTGAGAATCACTCCTTTTTTTATCACAACAAGGGAATAATTAAAATTATTAAGCAGTTTTTTTGTTAATTTTATATCTGAATCTGATAGATTTAAATTATTTAACTTTTTCATAATAGTTTTTTATCCTCCAAATAAAGCAAGCGCTACAATTATTAAAAAACCCGCAAATCCTCCTACTGAAGGTATTTTTTTATTTATCTTTTTTTGATAATTTTTTCCCAGGAGACTATTTTTTTCGTCACTTTTTATATCATTAAGCACGGGAATAAGATTATGCTTAATCTGAGAAAAGGAATATTTCCCCTCTTTATTTTTATCTATTTCAATCTCAATTTTTCCTAAATAAGCTCCCCATTTGAAAGCTTGCACAATATAAGTGTTGTTAATTTTAATAGGTTTATCTATTTTTGTATGTGAATGTCCTCCTATTATAATATCTATTCCGGAGACCTTTTTTGCTAAATATTTATCTACATCAATTCCCAAGTGATTAAGAAAAATTAAGATGTCTACTTGAGGAGCTAATAATTTAACATATTTTTTAGCTGTGAGAATAGGATTGAAGAATTTAAGGTTTAAAAATCTTTGAAAGGGGATATAATGAAGGGTAGTTAATCCTACGATACCTACTCTTACGCCGTTAGCTTCTTTGATAATATAAGGATTAACCTTATTAATACTGCTAATATTTGCTGAAAGAAGAGGGAAATTTATCTCCTTTAATCGATTTGCTAAGCCCTGAGGACCGTAATAGAATTCATGATTACCTAAAACTACCGCATCATATCCTATTTTATTCATCCACTCAATCATTGGCTTGCCTTTTAGTAAAGAGGTTGGAATATCATAGTAATCCTGCAGAAAATCCCCTGCATCTAATAAAAGAACATTTCCATTTTTTTCTCTAATTTCAGAGATAAGAGAGGTTAAGCTAATTATCCCTCCTCTATTTTTTAATTCCTTTAAATCAAAAGGCAAAAGATGAGTATGCAAATCGTTAGTGTATAATATTGTTAATTTTTTTACTTCTCCTGCCTTAATCGGATAAGAAAAAAAGATAACTGTTATTATGGATAAAAAAACGACAATTAAAATACTTTTTGTCTTTTTTGTTAAATTAATCATCTTTGTCTTCCTTTAAACATATTCTTAGAGGCCGCTGAAAAACCTCCAGAGTCCTCTAATCTGTGTAATCTCGATTTTTATCTGCGAAATCAGAGATTTCTCTGACTTTTTTAGAAATCTCTGATTAAAAAAGAAGACTTAATGATAGTCTTGGAGTTTTTTGAAACTCAAGAGAGATTCCATATTCAGGGTGAGGGTACCAGTCAAGATAAAGGTTAGTTTTTACCTTTTTTCCTTCCTCCCTTGTAAAACTTAACTCTCCAAAAACTCGCTGATTAATGGGAAAATCAAAACCTAAAAGGTAATGATATGCGAAGTTATTAAGCAAAAACTCTTCATTATCATTTTCCCTGGAAAGTCCTAAACCAGTATGAATCCCTATCATAGCGATATACTTACTGGCAATTATATCAAGGCTTTCTTCGCTGCCCAGATTTAGTTCTGAGGAGAGAGTAAAAAAGTCTTTTCCCTCATTAAAAAATTGATATTTAATCGCTGGAGTTAGTTCTTTTTTGGAAGTAAAGAGATAAAAATCGAGATTGTTTGTTATTCCATATCCAGCCCCTATTTCTGAAGGTAAAATAAAAAAGTTCCAGGCTTTTTCTTCTAAAAGGTAGGCTTTAGGCATTCCTATAAATGGATGATTATAATTGCTATATCCATAATTAGGAATAAATAAAAAAAGTAGAGCTGATAAAAATAAAATCGCCAGAAATTTCATTGATTTTGCTCTTGTTTTATTAAAGCCGAACGTAGTAGATTTAGCTTTGCTAAATCTATTAAATCCTAAACACCAAACCCTTTCAGCCACAGATTTACCCCATTAGATGCAAAGCTATCTAACGGGGTTTACGCTGATATTTTTCTTTTATTCATTTGTATTAAACCTATCTGTGTTTACCCCATGAAATGGAGTATTTCACGGGGTAAATCTGTGGCTAACTATTTACTCTTTCCCCCTCCCTGCTTGAGAGAGAAAACCTATCTGCGCAAATTCATTTTGCATATAACCATTAAGATTTAGTATTTCACCTATTTTAGGAAAACTTGCCTGTTACAGCCGAACTTAAAGTTTTGGTGAGAATAAGAAAAGTCAGTTTTTTCGTAGGAACAGCATCTGCTTCTCTGCATCGTCTTAGACAGTGCTTTTTATTATATATAAAAATTAAGGAAATGCAAGAAACCTTTCCTGTGAGGATAGCCGCAACTTTTAAGTTACGTATGTCTTCGCAGGCTATGAGCCTCGCGGCTACCGGTTGCGTATATTTTTGCAGGTTCTGATCCTTGCAGATACCATTTTTTGCGCAAAAGTTGGCTGCCAATCCAAGCTTTGTGAATTAGAGTGATTGACAATCCCTGGGATTGATATATAAGTAAAATATAGAGAGCATAAAAATTATGAAAGGAGCAAATTTCGTAATGTAGATTCAATCACACCAATCTAAATTGATAGTTGGATAAAGACCAATGGTTTTAAGATTTAAAAATTTAATAAGATGGATAGGTCCCTTATTTCTTTTGCTTTTATTGACCAGAAGTTGTATAGCTAATAACATAGCCAAAGATGAGTTAATTTTACTTCTGGAGAAGAAATTTTCTCAGATTCAAACTTACGAGTGCAATATGAATATTGAAGTTTATAACAAGGAAACTAAGTATCAAAATCAAAAATTTATATTTAAGAAGCCAGGGATGATTTACTGTGAACAATTAGGTTCTTACAGAAAAAGGGTGGTAGTAATAGTGGATAAGAAAGGCCAAATAAGAATGGGCACGAGAAAATTTGTTCTCCCAATAGTAAGTTTTCTGCAGAATAGTAGGTTATTAAAAGGAATAACAGGTGAAACTTTATTTGAATCAAATTGGGGATATATTATTGGGCAAATGAAGCTGATAAGTAAAGATGTTGATTCATACGAGGTGAAAGAGGAGTTAATGAATGGCCGAGATGTTTATGTAGCTAAATTTAAAATAAAAGAAAAGGAATATGTATTCTATATTGAGAAAGAACTGATGGTAATTGTAAAACTGGAAAGATATATTAATAACAGAATTGACAATATAATACTCTGGAAAGATATAAAGATTAATCCTGAGATAGAAGATAGTTTTTTTGAAGGCAAAAAGTAGTGAAAAAGAAGTTAGAATGGCCAAGAGTATTTTTTCATATTTTTAGCGGGTTAGCTATAATTCTTCTTTATGGTTTAACAGGGATTGGCAAAGAGTTAGCTTTAATAATATTTGGAGCAGTAACTCTTTTTTTCTTATTGGGAGATATCTTACGGCAGTTCTATCCCGGAGTTAATAGAGTAGTCAAAAGAATATTTGGCATTCTTATGTACCCATCGGAAGAGAAGGGACTGGGAGCCTCAACCTACTATGTGGTAGGCTGTTGGCTTACTATGCTTATGTTTAATAAGTTGATTACCTGTATTTCAATACTATTTCTGGTTTGTGGAGATATAATAGCAAAAATAGTGGGGGAAAGATGGGGAAGAAAGAGGATTAGTAGGAAAACCCTTGAGGGAAGTTTAGCTAACTTTGTGACTTGTTTTTTGGTAGTTTTACCAATACTTACATTTCTTGAACAACCTCATGCTTTATTGATTTCCCTTTTGGGAGCCCTTGCAGCAACAGGAGCTGAGATGGTACCTAAAGTAGATAATCTTACTATTCCATTATTTAGTGGCATTATACTTACCGTATTATCGGGACCAAGTCCTTAAGGTAGAGGAGGAAAAGAGTAGATGCTAACGCCTAAGGATTATGAGATTTAAAAATATCTAAAATTGGGCGGAAAAGGTATACAACAAATTTACAAAGAGACTTCTGAAAAACCTACACGGTTTCCTGATTACACTGATTTGTAGAGATTTTTGATTTTTTCAAAAAAAATCTAAAGAGGGGTTGACAAAAATTTTTTATTATTTATAATTGTGAAAGTGATTACAATCGCAAAAAGAAAGAAAAAAGATGAAAAAAATACAGGTTCCAAAGGAGAGTGTTAAGCGACTTTTTTTATATCTCCGCAATCTAAATTATTTAGCCCAGGAGGGAAGAGAAACAATCTCCTCTGATAAATTAGCTCAAGACATTTATGTTTCTGCAGCTCAGGTAAGAAAAGATCTTTCTTATTTTGGAGATTTTGGGAGAAAGGGGGTAGGATATAATGTCCAATCTCTTATTTCTGATATTAAATCTGTCCTGGGATTGGATAAAAAATGGTTGGTGGCTCTAGTTGGGGTAGGAAGACTTGGTTCAGCTCTACTTAATTATCCAGGCCTTGAGGAGCTTGGTTTTCAAATTTCAGTTGCCTTTGACATTGACCCAAAGAAAATAGGGAAAACATATAGAGAAGTAAAAATCAAAGATTCATCACAGATTGAAAAAATAATAAAAAAAGAAAAGATTAAGATAGCTATTATCACTGTTCCTGTTTCAGCAGCACAAAAAACAGCAGATGTATTAACAAAAGCTGGTATTAAGGGAATTTTGAATTTTTCCCCAAAGTATTTAACTATTCCAGAAAATGTAAAGATCAAGACGGTAAATATAGCTATAGAATTAGGAAACTTAGCTTATTATCTAACACATAGTGAATCTGAAGCTCGTTCATTTATTTAAACCCTGTTGGATAGAGAAGCTTACCTAACGGGATAAACTTATCTTCGTTGATGTAAAAATAGTAGACGTAATTTTAAGTTTTGTATATCTTCACAGGCTCTGGCCTTGTGGTTACCAAATTAGATTGTGAGCCATGAGCTACAACAAGCCTTATGGCTACCAATTACAAAGGAGAGGTATATTTTAGCAATATTCTCTTTAAAAAAAGGAGAAAAATGATGAACACTGTAAATATCACTATTGATGAGAAACCAATTAAGGCAGAAAAAGGTTCTACAATTATGGAGGCAGCTTTAGCTAATGGAATTAAAATTCCTCATTTATGTTATCAGAAAGGTTTAAGTATTGCTGGAGCCTGTCGGGTCTGTTTGGTAAAAATTAAAGGTAGACCAGGTATGACAGCTTCTTGCACAACAGAAGTAGCTGAGGGGATGGAAGTGACAAGTACTGATGAAGAGCTAAATGAGATGCGGAGATTAATTGTAGAGTTGATCCTCTCAGAACATGAACATAATTGTTTGGTCTGTGAGAATAATGGTCAGTGCGATCTCCAGGATTTGGCTTATGAGTTGGGTATTGATAAAATACGTTTTCCTGTTAATAAATCGGTTGAACCTATTGAAGATTCCAGTGAAGTAATTTTAAGAGACCCTAATAGGTGCATTCTTTGCGGGCGATGTGTCCGTGCCTGCGCTGAACTTACCGTTCAGAAAGTATTAGATTTTGCTGCTCGAGGCAGTAAAACTTATATTATTGCAGGATTAGATCAACCATTGGTCCAAACCGATTGTGTCTCTTGTGGAGCCTGTGTTCAAGCCTGTCCTACTGGTGCATTAACCGAAAAATTAGCTCGTTTTCAGGGTAGAAGCTGGGAATTCCGGAAAGTACAAACCACTTGCCCTTACTGTGGAGTTGGCTGTCAGCTAAAATTAAATATTAAAGATGATAAAATCGTGAAAGTTTACGGAGTTGAAGATGGTCCTGATAACAAGGGGCATCTCTGCGTTAAAGGGCGCTTTGGATTTGACTATGTCCATCATGAAGATCGTCTTATTAGTCCTTTAATTAAACGCAATGGAAAGTTTGAGAAAGCAAGCTGGGATGAAGCACTAAATTTAATAGTCACTAAGTTTAAGGAATTGAAGAATAAATACGGCAGTGATGCTTTAGCTGGATTATCATCAGCTAAATGCACCAATGAGGAAAATTATCTTTTCCAAAAGCTTATTCGCGCCTGTTTCGGCACCAATAATGTTGACCATTGTGCTCGTCTTTGTCATGCCTCTACTGTAGCTGGTCTTGCTCGTGCTTTTGGTAGTGGTGCAATGACTAATTCTATTCGAGAGTTTGAGAAAGCAGATGTTATTTTAATAACAGGTTCTAATACTACAGAGACCCATCCGGTAATTGGAGATTATCTTAAGCACTTAGCAACTTATAACGGTACAGAACTAATTGTAGTAGACCCACGAGCAATTGAGTTAATCGAATATGCCAAAATTTGGTTAAGGCAGAAAAGTGGAACCGATGTTGCCTGGATTAATGGCTTGATGAATGTAATCATTAGTGAAGGCCTTTATGATAAAGAATTTGTAGAAAACCGCACAGAAAATTTTGATAAATTTAAGAAAGTAGTCTCCAAATATACTCCTGAAAAGGTAGAAGAAATTACAGGCATTTCTAAAGAAAAGTTGGTTGCTGCTGCAAGAATGTATGGAAAAGCAGATAAGGGTTCTATTATTTTTGCTATGGGTATAACTCAGCATACCACAGGAACTGATAATGTCCTATCCTTGGCTAATTTAGCTATGCTCTGTGGCAATGTGGGACGAGAAGGAACCGGTGTTAATCCTCTGCGTGGACAGAATAATGTTCAGGGTGCTTGTGATATGGGAGCCCTACCCAATGTTTATCCGGGTTATCAGAGTGTTAGCGATGAACAAGCTAAAGAAAAATTTGAAAAAGCCTGGGGTGCAAAGCTTTCTCCAAAGGTAGGATTAACTGTAGTAGAAATAATGGATGCCGCCAGCAAGGGGAAGATTAAAGGGCTTTACATAATGGGTGAAAATCCTATGCTCAGTGACCCCAATCTTAATCATGTAAGGGAAGGATTGAGAAATCTTGATTTTTTGGTAGTTCAGGATATCTTTTTAACTCAAACAGCCGAGCTTGCTGATGTAGTTCTTCCCGGTGTCTCTTTCGCTGAAAAAGATGGAACTTTCACCAATACAGGTCGCAGAATTCAGCTTTTGCATAAAGCAATTCCTAATATTGGAGACAGTAGAGATGACTGGAAGATTATTACGGAAATAAGTGAAAGAATGGGTTATCCAATGGTTTATCGTTCGCCAGCAGAAGTAATGGATGAAATTGCTTCCTTAACTCCTATTTATGGTGGTGTCCATTTTGATCGCCTGGAAGGGCAAGGCTTGCAATGGCCCTGTCCAAGTCGTGAGCATCCAGGTACCCCTTACCTGCATAAAGATAAATTTACTCGAGGAAAAGGTCTTTTTACTCCCGTAGATTATATTCCACCGGCAGAGTTGCCCGATGAAGAATATCCATTCCTTCTCTCTACAGGTAGAATTCTTTACCATTTCCATACAGGTTCTTTATCCCGCAGGTCAAAACCATTGGATAGTATTGCTCCAGAGGGATTTTTGGAGATTAATCCTCAGGATGCAGAAAAACTAAAAGTTAAAGATAATGATTGGTTAAGAGTGAGTTCACGTCGGGGCAAAGTTGAAGTGAAAGCAAAGATTACTGACCGTGTAGATAAAGGTGTGGTCTTTATGACTTTTCATTTTGCAGAATCAGCGGCAAACCTTTTGACTAATGATGCTCTTGACCCGGTGGCTAAGATTCCTGAATATAAAGTATCGGCAGTAAAGATAGAAGCCTCTGATTACATAGATTCTTAAGAATGATTACCTAGATTTCCGACTTTTTAGAAATCTCAAATAGAAAGGATTAAAAATGAAGTTAAGAGATAAAGAAAAAGATGTTATCGCCCTTTTAAGTGAGGCACAAAGAGAAAGCAAGCATAATTATATTACCGAAGAGAAGTTAAAGCTTATTGCTCAGGAGGCAGGGTTAAGTTATAGTGAGGTTTACGGTGTAGCTACCTTCTATTCGTTGTTCAGTTTAAAACCACGGGGCGAGTATATAATTCGGGTTTGTGATAGTGGTCCCTGCCATTTAATGGGGTCGAGAAGTATCTTTGAGGTCTTAGAAGAAGAATTAAAGATTAAAGTTGGAGAGACAACACCTGATGGAAAGTTTACTCTGGAGGAGACAAGCTGTCTTGGAATATGTGATGAAGCACCGGCAATGATGATTAATGAGAAAGTTTATGGTAATTTAACTCCCCAAGAAATCAAAAAAATTTTAAAAAGATTGAGGGAGAAAAAATGGTAAAAGAATTAAAAAGTCCAGTGAGAATTGTTCTGGAGAATTGCGGTAAAATTAATCCAGAAAGTATTGAAGAGTATATTGCTCAGGGGGGCTATAAAGCGGTAAATAGGGTTTTGCAGGAAATGAAGCCTGAGGAAGTGATTAATGAAATTAAGGCTTCAGGCCTGCAGGGTAGGGGAGGAGCAGCGTTTCCCACGGGTTTAAAATGGGAGTTTACATCCAGAGCAAAAGATACTCCCAGGTATATTATTTGCAATGCTGATGAAGGGGAACCGGGAACATTTAAAGATAGACCGATTTTAGAAGGTGACCCTCATAAGATTATAGAGGGAATGATAATAGCTGGATATGCTGTAGGTGCTCACTATGGCTATATTTATATTCGTGGGGAATATATTCTTTCCATTAATAGATTTCAAAAAGCACTCGAACAGGCTGAAGAGCATAGATTCTTAGGTGAGGACATTCTTGAAAGTGGTTTTAATTTCCAGATTGAGATTCATCAAGGGGCAGGTTCCTATGTTTGTGGAGAGGAGACTGCTTTGATGGACTCTATAGAAGGTAAACGTGGTAATCCTCGTTTTAAACCACCCTTTCCCCCAAGTAGTGGACTTTGGAAAAAGCCAACGGTTATCAATAATGTAGAGACATTGGCTAATATTGCTCCTATTATTCTTAAAGGGGCAGACTGGTTTAGAGGTTTTGGGACAAAGGAGTGTCCCGGAACAAAGGTTTATGCCGTATCGGGACATGTTAAAGAGGTTGGTGTGGTTGAAGCTCCGATGGGTATTACTTTAAGAAAAATTATCAATGAGTATGCTGGAGGGATGAGGCAAGGTAAATTTAAAATGGCTCAAGTAGGAGGGACAGCGGGAGCTATCTTAGGTGAGGATATGCTTGATGTGTCTTTAGATTACGCTTCTCTCAAGAGAAAAGGATTGGTTTTAGGCTCTGGAGCTATTCTGGTAATGGATGAGACCACCTGTTGTGTAGATATGCTTAAATGTTTCTTAAATTTTTTTAAACGTGAGTGTTGCGGTAAATGTGTTCCTGGTAGAATAGGAACAGAGAAACTTCTGGAAATAACCACCTCTATTTCTCAAGGGAAGGGTAAGGAAGATGATATTGATTTAATACTTCAGACGGCTAAAGTAATGCAAAAGGCCTCTCTTTGTGCTCTTGGTCAATCACCAATTTTGCCCATTTCTACAATTTTAAAGTATTTCAAAGAAGAATTTATTGAACATATAAAGGGAAGATGCCCCACAGGGGTTTGTAAAATATAAAAAATTTTTAAAAAAAAAGAATTAAAAAAAAGAAGGAGGAGAAATAATGACAGGAGTAGATGATAAAACACCTGCAATGGTGGGAGAGTCTCTAATTGAGAAAATAGGAATTAAAAAAGTAACTGCTCCCTGGTGGCAGAGTTTTATTCTGGGGATATTGGCGGGGGTTTATATTGGATTTGGTGCTGAACTGGCGACAATGATCACCCATGACATGGCTAAATATTTAGGAGTTGGTTTCGCTAAATTTATGGGTGGTAGTGTCTTTAGTGTAGGCCTGATGTTAGTGGTTATCGCTGGAGCAGAACTCTTTACAGGAAACAATTTATTGTCAATGTGTGCACTGGGTAAGAGAATATCTCTAAAAGGAATGATTGGGAGTTGGGGATGGATTTACTTAGCTAATTTTGTAGGCTCTATGATTTTAGTCTGGATTATGTTTGGCTCTGGATTATGGAAAGTTGGAGGTTTAGGCGTAGGAGCAAAGGCTTTAAGTATTGCCAATGCAAAAGTTAACCTCTCCTGGACGGAAGCCTTTTGCCGAGGTATTGGTTGTAACTGGTTGGTCTGTTTAGCTGTCTGGATGGCTTTATGCAGCAGAAATGTTATTGGCAAAATTTTTGCTATCTATTTCCCCATTATGGCTTTTGTTGCCTCTGGTTTTGAACACAGTATCGCTAATATGTACTTTATCCCCATGGGTCTCTATCTAAAAGCAAAGCCAGCAGTAGTTGCCGCTGCTAACTTAACAGGTAAATTAGATAATTTAACCTGGGGTGGTTTCTGGCTCAATAACGAGATTCCGGTAACCTTAGGAAATCTCGTTGGAGGAGCGTTTTTTGTAGGTCTCCTTTATTGGCTTGTCTATTGCAAAGGAAATGGTAAAAAAGCGAGATAAAATGACCGGTGTAATTCTTGCCGGAGGAAAAAGCCGGCGGATGAAAAAAAACAAAGCCTTGCTTAAAATTGGCAAAAAGCAGGTTATAAAGTTAGTTATAGAAAAACTAAAAATTGTTTTTGATAATGTTCTTATAATCGGTAACTCTTCCCTTAATCACCAGTTTTTGGGAGTAAGGATAATAGAAGATACAGTCTCTGGAAAAGGACCCTTAGGAGGAATTTATACAGGGCTATTAGTATCTAAAAGTGAATATAATTTTATCTGCGGTTGCGATATGCCCTTTCTGAATGTGGATTTGCTTAGGTTTATGGTTTCAGAGATAGATGAGAATGATATTGTTATACCTGTGGTTAAAGGCTTTGTTGAACCTTTACATGCTATTTATTCTAAAAGGTGTCTGCCGGCTATAAATTCTCATTTAGAAGTTGAAGATTTAAAGGTAAAAAGCTTCTTTTCTGAAGTTAAGTGTAAATATCTTCCCGAGAATGAAATAAAAAAGTATGACCCTCATCTGCTCTCTTTTTCCAACTTAAATACTCTCCAGATGTGGGAATTAGCAAGGAAGTATCAGTGGTAACAGGAGGAACGCTTAATTTCCCTTTAGATAAAGATCTATTCCCTCAGCAGCTCTTTTGGCATCTGCAATAGCAGTTATAGCATCTAAATTGAGATTAACAATATCGCCACCGGCAAAGACTTTGGGAATAGAAGTTTGCCCAAATTCTGTAACCTTTATCTTTCGTCGAGGAGTAAACTCCAACTTTTTAAATAGTTCCTTAGGAATAAATGAAAAATTTGGTCCTTGCCCGATAGCTTCAATGACCATATCTCCTTTTAAAAACATCTCTTTTTCTTCATAAAAGGTGGGCCTAAATCTTCTCTGCTCATCGAAAACAGACTTCACTTTTATACATAAAAGACCCTTTACTTTACTATCTTCAATCTTAATCTCCTTGGGTCCCCAGCCAGGATTGAATTGAATCCCTTCTGCTTTTGCGTCTTCAATTTCTTCTTTGGTAGCCGGCATTATATCCCAATCCTCCAAAGAAACTGTTTTAGTAATTACCTTCTCTTCTGGATATTGGATATGTTGCAATCTTAAAGCCTCTCGCGCAACATCAATAGCTACGTTTCCTCCACCGATAACAATAATTTCTTTACCTACCTTAACTTTTTTGCCAATTTTATTCTCCTGAAGGAATTGAAGGGCAAGATAAGCTTTCTCAGAGTTCTTGACGCGCGTGGAGTGAGATACAGTCATGCCTATTCCCAGATGAATAGCGTCATAGTTTTTGTAAATATCCTCAAACAAAATATCTTTACCTACAGTAGTATTAAATCTAAATTTCACTCCTAAAGAAGCAATATGACTTACATCCTTGTCAATACTTTCAATTGGTAAGCGGTAAGGCGGTGGACCTATTCGCATCATACCTCCTCCACCAGGCAAGGAATCAAACACAGTAACTGTGTATCCTTTCAATCTTAGAAAATATGCTACCGACAATCCACCCGGACCTGCCCCTATAACAGCAACTTTTTTGTCGATAGATTTAGCTGGTTTAAGCCTCAGCGTCTTCTTATAATCTTCAATCATATCAGAAGCATATCTCTTTAACCAACGCACAGCCACCGGCTCGCCCCTTTTGCCAAGAGAGCAGGCATCCTCACAATGAGCCATACATATTCTTCCACATATTGCAGGAATCGGGTTATCCTCAAATATTTTTCTTAAAGATTCATCAGGCTTATCCTCGTAGATTGCTCTTACGTAATCAGAAATCTTAAGATGGGCTGGACAGGCATCCTCACACAATTTACATTCGAGGCATCTGGATGCCTCTTGCTTTGCTTCTTCCTTACTGTAGCCTAAAACCTGCTCTACAAAGGAGAGCTTTCTTTCCTCGGGTTTGACCTGGGGCATAGATACACGCTTTGGTTCAAATAGTGAATATTTCAGCTCAGATGAAAATCCTTCGTTATCTTTCTTACGGTGTGCTAAACTTGCTTTAAATACGGAATACTTATCGGCAGGGAGAAAATGTTCTTTATCTATCTTTTCATCTTTTGCCAGTAAGTTAAAAGTGCTGGTTTTAAAGTGGATGTGGAAATAGTCCCTGGAGAGCCTTAGAGAACCGGGAGGACATATATCCACACATAGACCACAAAAACAACATCTTCCATAATCAATCTGGGGGCGCTCATTTTTCTCTCCAGGCTTTGCTTCTATTTCAGGAATTTCTACCATAGTGACTGCTTCATTTGGACATATATCGGCGCAGTTACCACAACCAGTGCATTTATCCCAGTCATTGAGGTGAAAACCGCGGCATCTCAGCGAAGGCTCCTTAAGTTCAAAAGGGTACCTTAAAGTTACCGGTTTTTTGAAAAGATACTTAATTGCCTTAAAGGGGCCTAAAAGGCTAGGTTTTCCGTTGACTTTTGATTTTTCTTTCATCTATCTATCTCCGGAGCAGTTACATATAAACTTATCATAATATTGCCTACATCGGCAATACTTGCATTTTTTAACAATTTTTCCAAGACAAGCAGTCCATGTGGATAAGAGGGGGTTCTGAAGTGGACACGATAAGGTTTATCCTTACCGTTGCTTACCATATAAAGACCCAATTCTCCACGAGAAGACTCAACCCTCACATAAGTCTCTCCTTTTGGTATGTTCCATTTGAATGGATTGGGAACTCTTTTATAGACCTCACCCTCTGGTATTTTTTCCAAACACTGCATTATAGTATGAACACTCTGAATCATCTCATCCCTTATTATCCAAACTCTCGAATATGCATCACCATCTTCTCTTGTAGGAATCTCAAAATCCACTTTATCATATACAGCATAAGGTTCAACTTTCCTAATATCAAAGTTTATCCCTGTTGCCCTTAAAATTTGACCTGTTACTCCCAGCTCTTTTGCCTCTTCTCTAGTTATTTTTCCTATCCCTTTTGCTCTTTCATAAAACAGACGATTGTTAAAAAATGTGGCATCGTAGTCGGGGATACAACCGCCTATAGTATGCAGTGTATTTAAGGCTTTTTCTTTAAATCCCTCTGGTAGGTCACGTCTTACCCCTCCAGGGCAGATGTATATATGATATACTCTGGCACCGGTAAGTTGTTCAAAAAGGTCTAAGATAAGGTCTCTATGATACATTGCCCATTGAGCAACCGTATCAAATCCAAGCATATTAGCATAAGCCCAGCAACCAAATAAATGGGAAGCTAACCGAGATAGCTCCAGAACAATAGCTCTTATATAATTCGCTCTCTCTGGGACCTCTATCTTTGCTAATTTTTCGACTGCCATAGCGTATACCATCTCCATGGAGTCGGGTTCTATTACATTTATTCTACACACAAGGGGAAAATTCTGTATCCAGGTTCTATATTCCATCAATTTTTCAAAGCCCCGGTGTAGCCAACCCGGATTGGCGTGGGCCTCTAAAATTTGGTCACCCTCCACCTTCAGGGTAATGCTAAAATTTCCCACCATCCCGAGATGCTGAGGACCAAAATAAAGTTCAAGCTCTCTCATTCTTTTTTTCCTCAACGAAAGAAATTTTATCGAACTTCTCTTTCACATACTCCCTTGTGTTGAAATCCTTTCTAAAAGGAGGTATCTTATAGGCCCTCTCCAGGAGAAGAGGGGTTAGCCTTTTATTACCTTCAAAATTTATCCCAAAAAGTTCGTGGAGTTCCCGCTCGTAAGGCTCGGCGTTCTTAAAAATGGGGACTAGTGTTTTAAATTCCGGGTTTTCCCTGGAAATTCTTGTCTTTAAAAGTATATGCAATCTTTCATTATCCGCATATTCATCATTCTTCTGCAAATAAGAGGTAATAACATAAACCAACTCCAACTCCTTTTCCTCAATCCAATCCACGCAGGAGATGAGAGATAAATGCTCATATCCCTTATTTTTAAGAAAACTTAAAATAGGTAGAACCGCATCTTTTGGGGCACTTACAGCCAATCTATTGTCTTCAAGAATGCCTGTCCGAATACCTTTAAAGCTTGATTTCAGTTCCTTTTTTAATTTATTCATTTTTGTCTCCTACCGGGTATAAAGGTGGCCATTCAAGTTTGCCCAACGCTTCTTCCTGATTTTTGCGATAGTTCTTGTATTTTTCTCTATATTTTATATATCCAGTTGCCATTCCTTTATCAATCATAGTCCAAAGATGGGTAACGGCGATGAATATAGATTCAGGTCTGGGCATACAGCCAGCAATCCAACCATCTACAGGGATATATTTATCCAGATGTTTTATAGTATTATAAGAGTCCCAGTACATACCACCATTTATAGGACAGGAACCAAAACCGACAGTATACTTTGGATCAGGCATCTGCTCATAGGTTCTTATAATCGCCCTTAAAGTTTTTACTGAAACATAGCCTGTAATTAAAAATAAGTTAGCCTGCCTGGGGGTGGCTACAGGGATAACTCCAAACCTCTCTGCATCCCACCTGGAAGTTATCGTGGGGGGAATTTCTATAATTCCGCATCCGGTACAAAAATAAACCACCCAGAACGAATATTTTTGACCCATCTTACCCGGAGCTTTTAACCACTTTTTTATACTTCCTCTATCCATATCTATTTCCTTTTATTATATTATCCTTGCTATAATTAATCCTACTAATGCCAGTATAGCTGGCCACTTCCAGCAATATTTTATTGCCTGGTCAATTCTCAAACGAGGAAAGACTGCATTAATAAAGAGACCAAGTAAAAATACAACAAGCATCTTAACAAAGAAGGTAAGAAGATTTCCTCCACCCAGGAAAAGATTGACAAAAAGAGCAATATCAATAAATATATGAAAAGCATGCTGGATGGTTGTTAGAGCTAAATATCTTCCTCCGTACTCAACGGCTGTTCCCGAGGCAATCTCTTGAGGTGCACTTACTATATCAAAAGGTCTTATTCCCAGCATTGCTGGCAAAATCATAAAATAAGCTACCGCAGGCAGGGGAAGGTAAAATATTGCCCACAAAAAGCTTTGTTGAGCTTTTACAACTTCCACCAATGATGTAGTTTTATACCAGGTCATAACTGCCAGAAGAGAAAATAGAAAGGGAACCTCATATCCGAGAGCAAGCATCATTTTACGAGATATACCTATGCTTACATTTGGATTAGCTGCTTCTCCGCCACTTAAGGCAACTCCGAGCGGTGCAAGAAGCATAAGGTAAATAATAACCAGCAGGTCACCAGATGTAGCCAGAGGAGCAATTCCACCAAAGGGAATAAATAAAACTAAAATGACTGAACCAGCCAAAGATAAAATAACTCCCATATCAAACAGTTTGCCGTGGGAGATGCTTTCCTGATTGATTAGTTTAATAACATCAATGAGTGGTTGAGAAATTGGGGGACCATATCTTCTGTGAATTCTGGCAATTACTTTCCTTGAGAGACCCAAAAAGAAAAACCCAATGATAAGAGCTATTAAAGGTAGAACAATTATTGATATAACTTTTATTATCATAGCCCCCACCCTAATTTAACAAAAATCAAAAGAGTTAAAAAAAGAAGGATATATAGAGCATACGTATTTATATTTCCGGTGTAAATTTGTCTTACAATCTGGAAGGAAGATTTGCTTTTTCCTACCAACCAGTAGTAAAAATCATCCACCACATCGTGAAGGTAAGGTCCAATTATTCTGTAGGCTTGATCATAAAATCTCGCGCTATACTGATATTTACCTCTGGGAACGAATAAGCCTGCGGCATAATTATCATCCTGGTTAACTCGCCTTGACTTCGCTGATAATGAGAATATAAGATAAACAACTATGCCAGCTACTAACAGTACAGCAAGAATATTAATCAAGTTTAGTTCTCCAATCTCTTTGGGCATGCCAAACATAGTAGTAGAAAGAGGTTCCACACCAAAGGATTTTTCAATACCAGAAATTACTTTCAAGGGAATCCCGGGCAGGATGCCAAATAGAATAATGGCTAAGGACAAAAGAATCATAGGAATCTGCATTGTCAAGGGAACTTCCTTGACATCTTTGTATTTCTCGGGAAGCTGTCCTAAAAATATGTTATGCAAGAATTTATAAACCGACAAGATTGTTCCCCAGGTTCCTATAAATGCAGCAAAGGCTAAAAATGGATAATTTTCCATAATTAAAGTTTTATATATCATCCATTTGGAGACAAAACTGTTAGTCAGAGGAACGCCAATCAAACCAGAAATACCGGCTAAGCCTGCTATAAAAGTAACAGGCATCCTTTTAATTAAACCACCAAGCTCGTTTAAATCTCTCACTCCCCCGGTTCTATGCTCTATCGCTCCAACAACAAAGAAGAGCAATGCTCCACAGACAGCGTAATTTAAAGTATGAAGTATTCCGCCAGCAATACCCAAAGATGTAGCAACCCCGATTCCTAAAACCATATATCCTCCCTGCCCGATTCCATGCCAGGCAAGAAGCCTTTTAGAATCATTTTGAAGGAGAGCAGTAAAAGTTGGAATAACTATGGTAATAGCTCCAATCCAGCAAAGTATATAGTTAAAATTTAACAATCCATATCCTAGTTTGTGTAAAAGACTTAACCCTACTATGCTGTACATAATCAAAAGAAATCCGTACATTCCCATTCTCACCAGGACTCCTGTAAGGACCGCCGAAAAAGGTGATACAGCTTCAGCATGGGCATCGGGAAGCCAGGTATGAAGTGTCCAAATTGCATTCTTAACGCCAAACCCAACTACGAACATAAGCAAAAGGAAAAGGATGTATCCGGGTGAGGCAATTTGCAAGAGAGAAGCTAAACTGGAAAATTTTAGCGTTCCATAAGATGCATATAGACTAACAATGGCAAATAGCATAGCTAAAGAGCCAGCAACTGACATAATAATGTATTTTAATCCGGCAGCTACTGCCTTTCCTCCTTTATAGCTTATTAAAAGGTATGTGCCCCAGCTCATCATCTCCCAGAAAATATAAAAGGATAAAAAATCAGCACTCAATACAATTCCCAGCATCCCCGCGTTAACGAATAACATCATAAAATAATAAAAACCTACTCCCTGGTAATCTTTTATATACTCCAGGGAAAAGAGAATAGATAAAAATCCAATCCCTGCAACTATTATAGCAAAAAACCAGGAAAGATAATTTAGCCTTAAGCTAAGGGATAGATTTAAAAAAGGAAGGGAATAAAAATTGGTATAGATTTTTTGATTATAAGCTAAACCAACTAAAATAACCACTGCTAATGATACTAAAACTGCTGAAATGTCCCGAACTCTTCCAGAGAATTTGCCGGTTAAGTAAACTATGCCAGCTCCAAGAAAAGAGACTACTAATATAGTGATAAGTTGCACCTTATGTGCCTCCCAGAACCCATCCAATGTATCCTGCTCTTTCCAAAAGCTCCCTTGCTGACGCCTTAAGTAAGCCGGTAATAAATTGAGGATGGACTCCAATTACGATAATTAAAATAGCTAAAATAGCTATTGGTATTAGTATATATCCAGATGATTCGGTTATCTTATCTAGGTTTTTCCCTTCCTTAAAATAAAGATTTTGCACAATTTTAAAAAAATAGCCAGCTTCAATAATAGTTGCAATTAAGGCAATAGCGATAAAAGCTAAGAAAACCGGCTTTTTTACCTGCATAGCAGCATAAACTATTGAAAGTTTGCTCACAAATCCTGCGAAAGGCGGAAGCCCGATTAAGGAAAAAGAGCCTATAGTAAAGGCAAAAGAGGTGAGAGGCATTTTCTTGCCCAGTCCATTTAAAGAAGCAATGCTTTTTGAACCAACTCTGTAAATCATATACCCCGCAGCTAAAAAAAGAAGGGCTTTAGCTAAAGCATGAGAGACTATCTGGAATAAGGAGGCAAAGACCCCGAGTGAGGTTGCTATCCCCAGAGCAAAGATAATTAATCCAATTTGGCCAATGCTTGAATAAGCTAAAAGTCTTTTAATATCATCCTGTCTAAATGCGCACATCTCACCAATTAAAAGGGTTAACAAACCAAGAAAGGCAATAAAAAGTAAGATGCTGTTAGCATTAAATATAGTATAAACCATTCTTGCTACCCCATAAACTCCGGTTTTAATAGCTATGCCAGATAAAATAGCACTGATTGATGATGGGGCTGATGAGTGAGCATCAGGCAGCCAGGCATTTAAAGGAAATATAGCCGCTTCAATTCCAAATCCAGTGATAAGAAAGGCTAAGGTGATGAACAGGTATGTAGGATTAGCTGATGTAATCCTGCTGGCAATATCCGCCATATTAAGTGTCCCAAAAAAACCATACAAAAGAGCAACACCAATTAAAATAAAGCTGGATCCAACCGAGCCCTGGATTAAGTATTTCATTGCCGCCTCTGTTCCTTCTTTATCCTTATAGTAGGCGACAAGAGCATATGAGGAGATGCAGAGAATCTCAAAGAAAACAAAAAGATTAAATATATCACCGGTTAAAACTATACCTATTGCTCCAACCATTAATAGTAAAAATAGGATGTGATATTTCTCGGTAGGCTCTTCTTTTATATAACTGACTGCATATATGGAAACCAAAAAACCAATACCCGAAATAAGAGTGGCAAGGAGAATCCCCAAAGGTCCTACCACCAGGTTAATGCAAAAAGGTGGGCTCCAGCCCCCAATAGATACAACAATCGGCTTTTTTAAAATCTGTGGAATTAACATAAAACTAATAACCATGTTAATGAATAAAGCTATAATAGGTATATACTTTTCAATTTTTTTGGAGATAAGACCAAAAAGAGGGATAGAAAAGGCGAAAGCTAAAGGTAAACCAATTAAAAGTGATGGATTTACCATTTTAACCCCCTTATCTTGGTAACGTTTAAAGTTTTATTATGCTCATAGACTTTAATAGCAATAGAAAGTGCTAAAGCTAATACAGCTACTCCAATAACAATAGCAGTGAGAACTAAAGCTTGAGGTACAGGGTCTACAACATTTGTAGGATTTATCCTTGAAGTAGAGAATATAGGGGCAGTTCTTCCTTTCACATAGCCAATACAGACAAGTAAGATATTTACTCCGGTGTCAATAAAGTTAAGACCGATAATTATCTTAATTAAATTTGTCTTTACCAGGATGATATACATACCGATTAAGATTAAACCTCCTGAGGCAATATAGTACATCCAGTTGTAGATAAGACTCATTTACCCCTCCCCAGTAAGTCATCAATAACACTGGTTAGCTCAAACCCAACTTTAAATCCCACAGCAATGTATATAATAGGAATAATACCAGCGCTAAAAAGAGTATTGGGAATCCCTTTAGGTAAGAAATTACTTAAGAAATACCCAGAAAAAATAAGACCAAAAAGTCCAATTCCTACAAAAATTAGTCCACTTAAACTCTCAACAACACTTAATGATTTTTTGTTTATACTCTGTTTTGGGAAGGCTAAATACATTAGCAAAAATCCTGAGGCAATAACTGCTCCCCCCTGAAATCCTCCCCCAGGGGTGAGATGACCGTGGACAAAAATATAAGCACCAAAAAGAAGAATTAAGGGGAAAAGGAGGTTTGAGCCTGTGCGCAGGATTAAACTTGCCTTTTTGGTCTTATCGTCCTTACTTTTAGATGCATGTTTCTGGACTCTTTTCTCCGTAAATAAAACTGCACCCAGGCCAATAGCAGCAATAAAAAGCACCGTAACCTCGCCCAAGGTATCAAATCCTCGATAGTTCAACACAACTGAGGTAACTATATTAACAGCACCGGTCTCCTCAATTCCCTTGCTGATATAATAGTGAGCTACGTTTATTTTATCTTTACCAAAAGGAATTTGGGAGAAGGTTAAAATAAACCCTCCAGCGAGTATGAGAAGTATAATGATACTAATTATCTTTCTTGTTCTCATTTTTCTTTTTCGTGCCTTTCCGTTTTCCGTATAGCAATGATAAATATTGCTGTAGTTAATCCTGCACCAATAGCAGCCTCAGCCATAGCAACATCTGGCGCCTGAAGGAAATAAAACAAGATAGAGGTAATTAAACTCACCGCGGCACAGGCAACCACAGCATTTATTAAATCTTTAAATATAACTGCTGCCACTGCTAAAATAATCATAATAAAGATAAGGATTAGCTGGAAAATCATTTACTTTTTCCCCTCTACCCCATTAGAGAAGGGTTCTCTAACGGGGTCTACCTTAGTGCATTCCTCAAATTCTTTACATTTATCAACAACACTTTTATCCCAGAGTTTCACTCCACTTTTATAACTTGCTCTGGCAAGAGCATGAGCACTGATAGGATTTGTAAATAGGATAAATACAGCTATCACTAAACATTTAAAAAACCAGGCAGGCTCAATTATACCTACACCAATAATTGATAAAAATGCCCCCAGCGTGGTACACTTTGTTCCAGCCTGAAGTCTGTTGTATACATCGGGAAGTCTAAATACTCCCAGAGCGCCTAAGAAAAGAAAGGCCACTCCAACTCCTGTTATTAGATACCCTATTATTTGATTCATAGTCCTCTATCCAGGTAACGAGCTATAGCTATCACTCCAATAAAAGAGAGCACCGCATATATTAAACTTACATCAAGGTAAATACGCCTCTTGAAAAAAAGAGCCAGAAGAACCATAAATGCTGTGGTAATAGTTACCATTATATCCACACCAACTACTCTATCCGGTGATGTTGGTCCCTTCAGGGCACGAATTAAAGCTAAGACAACCGCAACTGTAATAATTCCAAAGAAAATTATTAAAATCATTTGAAAATCACCTTTAAGTATTTTTCAAATCTTTTTCCAATGATATCTGTTGCCCCATGAATATCTTTAGTTTTTACATTAATCCAGTGGATGAGCAAATTATCTTCCGCGATTTCTATAGTTAATGTTCCTGGAGTTAAGGTTATAGAATTTCCAAGAATTAATTTAGCAATATCGGATTTAAGTGTTGTTTTAATCTGGACTATTCCCGGTTTTATGGGCATTTTGGGATGAACCACTCGGTAAGCAACATCAAAATTTGCCTTAATCATCTCCCAGAAAAAGACTGGTATGTAAAGGAGAAAGTAAAAAATTCCTTTTAGAGTAATTCCCGATAGACCTCTTTTGGTGAAATAGTTATACCCAAAAATTGCAATAATTGCCGAGAAGATAAAACCTGTAGTCAGCTCCTCCCAGGCTAAGGTTGTTGTTAATAAAACCCATAAGATGAACAAAAAGATTAAAGTTACAATATATCTGCTTACCTTACCGGATTTCATTATTTATCTCCTCTTCACTAAAGTTTAAAGAGAATTTCAGACTAAACTGTATACTTTGTGATTGTGAATTCTTTCACTATTTTAATTAAAAAAAATTAAGCACTCTACTCTTATACCATACACTGTAGGGTATATTATATTATAATACAACATAAAATTTTTTTGTCAAGAGGTAAATTCAGTGAACTACATCCCAAAGGCGACATTTCTCCCGCACAGAGAAAAGATAAAGGGTAAAATTGTAGCCGCAGGCTTCAGCCTGTGTCTTTTCTGTTTTACCGATCAAACTCGACTGTAAATTTTCTTCTGAACACGTTGTTCACTGAGTATTTACATAAAAATGGATAGATTGTTTGGAAAGGACTTATCTTATAAACTTGGAAAAACTTTCAGTTAGTTCCTCTAATCTATCCTCGAAGACTTCTTTATCTTGATTATTGAAGCAATCTCTCATATAATTTTGCATAATGAGCATTCCTATCTTTCCAACCGCTGCTCTGACAGCGCTTATCTGTATTAAAATATCAGAACAAGAGGCATCTTTTTCAATCATCTTCTCCAGGCCACTTATTTGTCCCTTAACTTTTCGCAGCCTTGTTAAAATATTTTTTCTTACCTTACTACTTTTTACCATAAAATGCTTCCTTTTTTATATTTTGTATATCATATCTTTTAATTTTGTCAAAACAACTTCTCGCTATTGTTATTTATCGTATAAAAAGTATTAAACTCTTCATCATTTTAAGGGGAAACAGCGAAGCATTTTCCTCCTCAATACTCTTGAATCCTTGTTGCTTCTACTGTATTCTTTAAAAGCATAGCTGTGGTTACCGGACCCCCACTCCTCCAGGGACAGGAGTAATATAGGAGGCCTTTTTTTTAGCAACCTCAAACTCAACGTCTCCTACAATCTTTCCCTCTACTCTATTAATCCCCACATCTATAACTATTGCTCCTTCTTTAATCCACCTCCCTTTAATTAAGTTTGCCTTTCCTACAGCTACAATCAATATTTCAGTATTTTTAACATACTGAGGAAGATCACCCCTCTCTCCAGTAGCAATATGACAAACGCTAACGGTGGCAAATTTATGGAGAAGCAAAAGAGAAATAGGCTTTCCTACAATATCGCTGTGACCTACCATAACTACCCTCTTTCCATAAAGGTCTACCTTTGTAGAGTTTATTAGTTCCATTAAAGTGGTATATCCTCTTTTGTGGACTCTTTTATGTAAAGCAATGCGTATATGTTTATGGTAGATTTCAATCACTGAGTCGGTATATATAACGGTAACCTGTTTTCCTTTATACTGCCAGGGGACACTGTAGTAATGCCTATCTTCTCTTAGCTCTATATGGTAATTGTATTGCACTTTAAGACCCAAAAATCCTTCCATTCATCTCTTTGTCGAGGAAGATCGAAGCAGCTCTCTAATTTTCCTCATACTGATTCTCCTGCTTGCCATTTTGTGATACCCCCTTTTTTATTTATCATATGGGAGTATCTTATCTTTTTTCAAGGAAATAAAAAATGAATGGTTTGGATGAAAATCGCCAGTCATTCTGGAATTTCCCCAAAAAGTGGTAAACCTTTTTACGGAATGGGTGGCAGGTTTGATCCAGAATCTACATAAATAAGGGGGTTTCAGTAACCTAATTACTTAAAAAGTTATATATATTTTGCTATTTATATAACATTTAATAACCGTTTAATTGACGAGAGCAACCAATTTTACTATAATTTATATATGTTATTTAAAAAGATGAATTGGATTTTTCCCGAAACGGCGAGTAGAAACAATCCAAAGCGGATATGTAGCAATGGAGGAGGAATGTCCCGAGATTATCTTATACCTGTGGTTAAAGGCTTTGTTGAGCCTTTAGATGCTATTTATTCTAAAAGGTGTCTGCCGGCTATAAAACCTCATTTAGAAGCCGAAGATTTAAAGGTAAAAAACTTCTTCCCTGAGGTTAAATGTAAATATCTTCCCGAGGATAAGATAAAGAAATATGGCCCTCATCTACTCTCTTTTTCCAACTTGAACACTCCCCAAATGTTGGAATTAACAAGGAAGTATCAGTGAAACTGACAAAAAGGCTATTTATTACCCGGATTGAAGGGAAGAAAATTAAAGACAAAGAAGATGTACTTGTAACCGAAGAAAAGTTTATTCTTTATCTTAATGGGAAAGAGATTCTTTCCTCTTCTTGCACTCCAGCAAATTACAAAGAACTCTTTTTTGGTTTTCTATTTTCAGAGGGGATAATAAGAAAATTGAGTGATATTACTTCCATAAAATCTGAAGATAATAGATTCTGGATTGAGGCAAAAACTATACCCCCATTCTCAGTAGTTCCTTTAGACGCAAAATTTTCCATCTCTAAAGACCTGCTCTTTTCTGTGGCTGAGGAGCATCATAAAAGAGGACAGTTATATTTATCTACAGGGGGGGCTCATTTTACTTCTATCTGTGATAGTTCAGGTATAATCAATTTCTTTGAGGATATCTCTCGCCGTAATGCGTTAGAAAAATCTATAGGTGATGCTTTTTTAAAAAAAATAGAGCTAAGAGATAAATTTATCTTTACTTCCTCCCGTGTTTCCCTGAATATGCTCCTGAAAGTCGCTCGATGTGGTATTCCTATTTTAGCTTCTATCTCTGCACCCACATTTGAAGCTGCAGAGGCAGCAGAAAGATCAGGAATATGTCTTGCAGGGTTTGTTCGCGGTAAAAGAATGAATATCTATTCCCACAAGTGGAGAATAAAGCTTTGAATTTCTCACCCTCTCTTTATAATTGACGAGAACAACTAATTTTACTATAATTTGTGTATGTTATTCAAAGAAAGCTTTCCTGTTCCAGTGTTATTAGTAATATCTTTAATGCTCATTATGGGGATAATAATTACGGCATTTTTTTCTTTCTCTCCCCTCTCCTATGTACAAATAGATATAGCTATAAAATCCTGGTGTATGTTTATTAATGGTCTTCTCTGGATGTTTTTAGGCTGGGTAGTTCATTGGATTGAAAAAGAAAAGTTAAAAAAACCTCAAGCTTCTTTCTTAAAAGATTCTGATTCTTTTGAATCAAATCTTGTGGGATACCTAATTGCTATACTGGGAGACTTAATGAAGTTTTTTTATTTATCAATTGTATTTTTAAAGGTTATTATGACAGTTATAGGAGGAAGCGTCCTAATTATAAGTATACTTCAAATTCACTCCTTAGGAGCAAACAAAATTCAGCTGGGAAGTATAATTGTTATATTCATTGCTGCACTAACCTTCTCCTTAATTCTAATCTTCCAGGAAGGACGGGGGTCAGGTCTTCAAACTTGACAGCCAACTTTTGCAGGAAACTCATCTTATTAGATTTTTAGAATATCTTGCAATCCGTAATATTTGCATTAATAACGATCTGTATAAAGAACAGAAAGATTAATTTCAAAATCACAAATATCACATTTAAGCTGTAGTTATCCTTGCACTATCAAGATTGATCGGTAAAGTAAGGTAGCCGCAACCTTCAGGTTGCGCTGTTTTACGCAGG